>NZ_WUEI01000061.1 GCF_012911025.1 Azoarcus sp. TTM-91
GCCCGCTCCTGCACGCCACCTGTGCCGCCCATGTTGGCGCCGCCGCGGCACTCGCCTTCGCACCCCAGGCCTGGCCGGCCGCGCTGGGCGCGGTGGTGCTCAGCCATGCCGCACTGACCGCCGCCGGGTTGTGGCCGCGCAGCAGATTGCTGGGGCCGAACTGGTCCCGCCTGCCGGAAAGCGCGATCCGCCGTGGTGAAATCGCCATCACCATAGACGACGGCCCCGACCCTGAAGTGACCCCCGCAGTGCTGGACCTGCTGGACGCCGCCGGCGCCCGCGCCACCTTCTTCTGCATCGGCGAACAGGCGGTGGCCCACCCCGGGCTGGTGAAGGAAATCGTGCGCCGCGGCCATGCGGTGGAAAACCACTCCCAGCACCACCGCCATCACTTCTCGCTGTTCGGCCCGCGCCGGCTGGAGTCGGACATCCTCGCCGCGCAGATGCTGTTCCGCACCCTAACCGGCCACACGCCCTGTTTCTTCCGCGCCCCCGCCGGCCTGCGCAACCCCTTCCTCGAGCCCATCCTGGCCCGCCAGGGGCTGCTGCTGGCAAGCTGGACCCGGCGCGGCTTCGACACCCGCGAAAGCCGTGCGGATGTCGTGCTGCAACGCCTGACCCAGAACCTCGCCGCCGGCGACATCCTGCTGCTGCACGACGGCCACGCCGCGCGCGGCGCCAGTGGTCGGCCGGTCATCCTCGACGTCCTGCCTGCGCTGCTGCAACGCATCGCCACCGCCGGCCTCCAGCCCGTTACCCTGCGCAACACCCTGCAATGACGTCCTCTTTCCGCAAGCGGCTGCTGGATGCCGCCACCGCCCCCTATCGCCCCGCCGGCCGCTTCGCCTGGCATTTCGCCCGTGGCAAGCTGGGCCGCGACCCGGTATTCACCGGCATCCTCGCCCACGGCCTGCTGCCGGCGCAGGCGCACATCCTGGACCTGGGCTGTGGCCAGGGGCTGCTGTCCAACTGGATCACTGCCGCCGGCCGCCTGCACGCCGCTGGCGACTGGCCGTCCACCTGGCCGGCACCGCCGACGCTGGCCGGCTACCGTGGCATCGAACTGATGCAGAACGATGTGGACCGCGCCGGCCCGGCGCTGCCCGCCGGCGCGGTGGTGGAGCAAGGCGACATCCGCCACAGCGACTTCGGTCGGCCCAACGCGGTGGTCATCCTCGACTCCCTGCACTACGTCACCCTGCCCGAACAGGAGGCGGTGCTCGCCCGTGCCCGCGACGCCCTCGCCCCCGCCGGCACGCTGGTGATGCGGGTGGGCGACGCCGGCGGCGGCCTGCCCTTCAAGCTCAGCAACTGGGTGGACCGCCTCGTCACCTTCATCCGCGGCCACCGCCTCGGCACCCTCTACTGCCGGCCGGTGGCCGACTGGCAGCGCAGCCTGGAGCAACTCGGCTTCCAGGTGCAGATACTGCCGATGAGCCACGGCACCCCCTTCGCCAACACCATGCTGATCGGCCGCCTCGGCGGCTGAAGCGCCGCCGCGATGCAGCGTGGCTGACAGCACGCCGATCGCTGCCGGAGCCACCACAACCAGCCTTTCCGCGCGGGCAGACACGCCCGCCGGGCTGGCCTCAAACCCCCGGAGCCGGCTGGCATCCGGGTTAGAATCCGCCCCATTCACCCTGGATTTCACCGCTTGAGCCCGCTCGCCCTTTCCCGCTACACCGCCACCAGTTGTCTCGGCGCCGGCCTGGCCGCCACCCGGGCAGCGCTGGCCGCCGGCCGCAGCGGACTCATTCCCTGCGATTTCGAGACGGTCGCGCTGGACACCTGGATAGGCCGCGTTGCCGGGGTCGAGGATGCCGCCCTGCCGACACAGCTGGCCGCCTACGACTGCCGCAACAACCGCCTGGCCCTGCTCGGCCTGCAGCAGGATGGCTTCCTCGACGCCGCCCGCGAAGCCGTCGCCCGCTACGGCGCCCACCGGGTGGCGGTGCTGCTGGGCACCAGCACCTCCGGCATCCTGGAAACCGAGCTCGCCTATCGCCAGCGCGATCCGGCCAGCGGCGCGCTGCCGGCGGGTTTCAACTACCGCGGCACGCACAACATCTACTCGGTGGCGGAATTCACCCGTGAGCTGACCGGTGCCCACGGCCCGGCCTGGGTCAGCTCCACCGCCTGCTCCTCCAGCGCCAAGGTCTTCGCCAGCGCCGCGCGGCTGATCGAGGCCGGGTTGGTGGATGCAGCCATCGTCGGCGGCGTCGACTCGCTGTGCCTGACCACGCTGTACGGTTTCAACTCGCTGGAGCTGGTCGCCGCCGAACCCTGCCGGCCCTACGACGCCGCGCGCAAGGGCATCTCCATCGGCGAGGCCGCCGCCTTCGCGCTGCTGGAGCGCCCCTCCGCCGCGGCGGACGGCAACGCCGTGCTGCTGCTCGGCAGTGGCGAATCCAGCGACGCCTACCACATGTCCTCGCCGCATCCCGAAGGCCGCGGTGCCTGCCAGGCGATGGAGCAGGCGCTCGCCAGCGCGGCGCTGGCAGCGGACGCCATCGACTACATCAACCTCCACGGCACCGGCACCCCCAGCAACGATGCCGCCGAGGGCAAGGCAGTGCAGGCCCTGTTCGGCGACCGCGTGCCCGCCAGCTCCACCAAGGGCGCCACCGGCCACACCCTGGGCGCGGCCGGCGCGCTGGAAGCGGTATTCAGCGCCCTCGCCCTGGCCGACGGCCTGATCCCTGGCAGCCCCGGCACCCGCGCCCTCGATCCGGCGCTGGCGCTGCGCTATGAATGCAGGCCGCGGCAGGCGCCGCTGCGGCATGTGCTGAGCAATTCCTTCGGCTTCGGCGGCACCAACTGCAGCCTGCTGTTCGGCCGGCTCGCCGCAGTGGAGGGCACCCGCTGATGACGCTCTACCAGCCCCTGTCCGCCCACATCGCCGGCATCGGCGTGCTCGGCCCCGGCCTGGCCGACTGGGCCGCCGCCCGCGCGGTGCTCGCCGGTGCGCCGTGGACACCAAGCGCCACGCCCATGCCAGCGCCCGAAAGCCTGCCGCCGGCGGAACGCCGCCGCGTCGGCAACGTCGTCCGCCTGGCGCTGGCCGTCGGCATGCAGGCCGCCAGCGCCGGCGGCGCCGACGCCGCCACACTGGCGACGGTATTCGCCTCCTCCGGTGGCGACGGCGCCAACTGCCACGCCATCTGCGAAGCACTGGCGAGCGGCGACCGGCTGATCTCGCCCACCCGCTTCCACAACTCGGTGAACAACGCCGCCTCCGGCTACTGGGGTATCGCCACCGGCGCGCAGGCCGCGTCCACCATCGTCTCCGCCTACGACGGCAGCTTCGCCGCCGGGCTGGTGGAAGCGCTCTCCCAGCTGCGCGCCAGCGCCGCGCCGGTGCTGCTGATCGCCTACGACCTGCCCTACCCGGAGCCGCTCGCCGCCGCCCGGCCGCAGGGCGCAGCCTTCGCCACTGCGCTGCTGCTGACGCCGGACAGCCACGGCGCCCAGGCGTTGCCGCGCCTCGCCCTGGCCGGCTTCACCTGCTGCGCCTGCGACAGCCTGCCCGACCCGGCGCTGGACGCCCTGCGCCGCGACGTGCCCGCCGCCCGCGCGCTGCCGCTGCTCGCCCGCATGGCGCGCGGCGAGGCCGGCACCAGCGTGCTCGAATACCTGGACGGCCTGGCGCTGGCGGTGGATGTGACGCCATGACGCCACCCGACAGCCAAGCCGGTACCGCCGCGCTGGACCACGCCTGGATCGCCGCGCATGTGCCGCACCAGGGCAGCATGTGCCTGCTGGACGCGGTGGAGAGCTGGAGCCCGGAGCGCATCCGTTGCCGCGCGGTGAGCCACTGCGACCCGGCCAACCCGTTGCGCGCCGGTGGCCGCCTGGGCGCGCTCACCGGCATCGAATACGCCGCCCAGGCGATGGCGGTGCATGGCGCGCTGCGCGCCGGCGGCGAGGCCTGCGCCTCCTCCCGCCCCGGCATGCTGGGCAGCGCCCGCGCGGTGGAATGCCTGGTCAGCCGGCTGGACGACATCGCCGACGATCTGCAGGTGGAAGCGGAATGCCTGTCCGCCGACGACCGCGCCCTGCTCTACGCCTTCACCCTCTCCGCCGGCGGCCGGCCGCTGCTGCGCGGCCGCGCCTCGGTGGTGCTGAGCGCGGCCTGAACCACCTGCGGCCCGCGCCCATAACGACAAAGCAAGCAACACAGGAACGCCACATGAACAAACGCGCCCTGGTCAGCGGCGGCAGCGGCGGCATAGGCCGCGCCATCTGCCGCCGCCTCGCCGAAGATGGCCTGCACGTCCTGGTGCACGCCAACCGCAAGCTCGCCGCCGCCGAAGCGGTGGCGGAAGACATCCGCCAGGCCGGCGGCAGCGCCGAGGCCATCGCCTTCGACCTCACCGACGCCGCCGCCACCGCCGCCGCGGTGGAAACCCTGCTCGCCGCCGGGCCGGTGCAGGTACTGGTGAACAACGCCGGCGTGCATGACGACGCGGTGTTCCCCGGCATGTCCGCCACCCAGTGGCACAGCGTGATGGACGTGAGCCTCAACGGCTTCTTCAACCTCACCCAGCCGCTGACGCTGCCCATGGTGCGCACCCGCTGGGGCCGCATCATCAACATCACCTCGGTGGCGGCGCTGGCCGGCAACCGCGGCCAGGTGAACTACGCCGCCGCCAAGGGCGCGCTGCATTCGGCCACCAAGTCGCTGGCGCTGGAGCTGGCCAGCCGCGGCATCACGGTGAATGCGGTGGCGCCGGGGATCATAGACACCGCGATGAGCGAAGGCGCTTTCGATGCCGACGCAGTTAAGCGGCTGGTGCCGCTGGGCCGCGCCGGCCAGCCACAGGAAGTGGCCGACCTGGTCGCCTTCCTCGCCTCGCCGCGCGCCGCCTACATCACCGGCCAGATCATCTCGATCAACGGCGGCATGATCTGAGGCCCGGTGCGGCGATCTGCGCCGCGCCCGCCGCTCTCCCCCAACCCGATTGCCCTGCCCGGCCGCATTCTCCCGCCCGGGCCCGAACCCCGAGGACACCCGATGAGCCAGACCGCCGACGCCCTGCACGCCGTGGCCGTGCATCGCAGCGAGGCACTGCTGTTCTTCACCCTGCTGCAGTTGGCCATCATCATCCTCGCCGCCCGCGCCGGCGGCGCGCTGGCGCTGCGCTGCGGCCAGTCGCCGGCGGTGGGCGAGATCATCACCGGCATCCTGCTCGGCCCTTCGCTGTTCGGCTGGCTGGCGCCGGATCTCTTCGCCCTGGTGTTCCGCAGCGCCTCCGGCGAGCCCATGCAGATCCTGTCGCAGATCGGCCTGCTGCTGCTGATGTTCCAGATCGGCCTGGAGTTCGACTTCGGCCACCTGCGCGAGCGCAAGCACCAGCGCACCGTGCTGTGGGTGGCCGGCGCCGGGCTGGCGCTGCCCTTCGCGCTCGGCCTGGGCTTCGGCTGGTACACCGCGCCGCTGCTGGCGCCTCCCGGCGTGTCGCCACTGGCGGCGGGGCTGTTCGTCGCCACCGCTTTTTCCATCACCGCGCTGCCCATCCTCGGCCGCATCATGATCGAGTTCCAGCTCAGCCGGACGGCGCTGGGCGTGATCGCGATCAGTGCGGCGGCGATCAACGATGTGGTCGGCTGGCTGCTGCTGGCGCTGGTGTCCACGCTGGCGGTGTCCCACTTCGAGCCGCTGGCCTTCGCCACCAAGGTGGCGCTGGTGCTGGCCTTCTTCGCCTTCGCCTGGCTGGTGCTGCGGCCGCTGGTGAAGCGCCTGGTGCGGCACGCCCGCCCCGGCCGCGGCCGCTTCCCGCCCAACCTGATGGGCGCACTGCTCGCGCTGATCTTCCTCGCCGGCATGACCACCTACCAGTTGGGCATCTTCGCCATCTTCGGCGGCTTCCTGATGGGGGTGATCCTGCACGACGAGCACGAACTGCGCGAAGCCTGGAACATCCGGGTGGGCCACTTCGTCACCGTGTTCTTCCTGCCCATCTTCTTCACCTACACCGGCCTGCGCACCGACGTCGGCAGCCTGGATTCGGCCGCCGCCTGGGGCTGGTGCGCGCTGGTGGTGGCGCTGGCCACGGCGGGCAAGTTCGGCGGCTCCTACCTCGCCGCCCGCCGCTGCGGCCTGGGCCACCACGAGGCCAGCCTGCTCGGCGTCATGATGAACACCCGAGCGCTGATGGAGCTCATCGTGATCAACGTCGGCTACGACCTCGGCGTGATCTCGCAGCAAGTCTTCACCATGCTGGTGATCATGGCCATCGTCAGCACGGTGGTGACCACGCCCTGCCTGCGCCTGTGGCTGCCGCGCATCGGCCATTCGCTGCCGCCGGCGGTGCGCGAATGAAACCCTCGCGTGGCAGACTGCGGCCCCCGCATTCGGCAAAATAGCGGGGCGCGGCTGAATTCGCCGCCACGCGACACGTCAAAAGCCCATTGCGCCGCAGCCGCTCCGGTTGCGGCCAGGCCCAACGATCAGGAACAGACATGCCCAAGGTTTTCATCGACGGCGAAGCCGGCACCACCGGCCTGCAAATCCGCGAACAGCTGCAGCAGATGCCGCAGCTCGAACTCGTCTCCATCGCCCCCGAACTGCGCAAGGACGTCGCCGCCAAGCGCGAACTGATGGCTGGCGTGGACCTGGTGATCCTCTGCCTGCACGACGATGCGGCGCGCGAATCGGTGGCGTTGATCGACGGCCTGCAAGGCAAGCGCCCGCGCATCATTGACGCCTCCACCGCCCACCGCGTCGCCCCGGGCTGGGTGTACGGCTTCCCTGAGCTGGTGCCCGGCCAGGCGGAGGCGGTGGCGAAGGCGGAGCGCGTCGCCAACCCCGGCTGCTACGCCACCGGCGCCATTGCGCTGCTGCGCCCCTTGGTGGATGCCGGCCTGCTGCCCAAGGACTTCCCGGTTGCGCTGCCTTCGGTGAGCGGCTACTCCGGCGGCGGCCGGCCGATGATCGAGGCCTACGAGGCCGGCACCGCGCCGCTGTATGAGAGCTACGCGCTGGGCCTCAAGCACAAGCACATCCCGGAAATCATGCAGTACGCCGGCCTGAGCTGCCGCCCGCTGTTCATTCCGGCGGTGGGCAACTTCCGCCAGGGCATGCTGGTGAACCTGCCGCTGCACCTGGACGCCCTGCCCGGCAAGCCGACCGCCGCCGATCTGCAGGCCGCCTACGCGGCGCATTACGCCAGCAGCAACACCGCGGAGAACTTCGTGAAGGTGCTGCCGGCGACCGAGGACGGCAAGCTGGACGCGCTGGCGCTGAACAACACCAACCAGCTGGAGATCCGCGTGTTCGCCAACGAGGCGGAGCGCCATGCCGTCGCCATCGCGCGGCTGGACAACCTCGGCAAGGGCGCCAGCGGTGCGGCGGTGCAGAACCTCAAGCTGATGCTGGGGCTCTGAGCGCGCTTCCCGCCTCCCGGCTAATCCGCAGCAAGCAGGACCAAGGCGGCGCCCGGCGAGGCGCCGCCGGCCTTTCAGCCGCCGCCCAGGCGGCGTAGCAGCAGCAGCGGCAGGCGCAGCAGGAAGCCGAGGAAGAGACGGGTGTGCATCCAGGTCAGCAGGGTGTTGTCGCGCAGGTAGTTGAAGTGCGACACGCCGCCCTCCTCCGCGCTGAAGTACTTCACCGGCGCATCCACATTCACCGGCCGCACACCGCGCCAGGCCAGGCGCACCACCGCTTCCGGATCGAAGTCGAAGCGGCGCATCCAGCGCTGGCCCCGCATCACCTTCTGCAGCGGCGCGATGGGATAGACGCGGAAGCCGTACAGCGAATCGCCTATGCCCACCCACAGCGTCTCCAGGTTGGCCCAGGCGTTGGACACCTTGCGCCCGCGCACCCGCAGCAGCGGCGCGCTGGCGTCGAACACCGGCCGGCCGAGGATCATGCGCGCCGGCGCGGCGGCCGATTCAGCCATGAATTGCGGAATGAGCCCGGCCGGATGCTGGCCGTCGGAATCCATCGTCAGCGCATGGGTGTAACCCAGGCGCGCCGCCTCGTCCAGGCCGTGCAGCACCGCCGCGCCCTTGCCGCGGTTGTGCGGCAACACCAGCACCCGCAGGCCGGCGTCCTCCCCGGCCATGCGCTGCAGTTCCTCGGCGGTGCCATCGGTGCTGCCATCCACCACCACCCACACCGGATTCCACTGCGCGCGCGCCGCCATCACGGTATCGAACACCTTGGGCCCCGGGTTGTAGCTGGGGATGAGCACCAGGTGGGTGGCGGACGGCGAGGGAGTGGCGGTGGAACGCATGACGGACAGGGAAGGTGCGACGGCCGGCGAGGGTACCCGATTCAGCCGGGCTGGAACACCGGCGGCACCAGCTCGGCCTGGGCCAGTTCGGCGCGGAAATAGGCGTCCAGCTCGGCCACGAAGCCGGCGGTTTCGGTGGCGGGCGGAAAACGACGGCCGACGCGCACCCGGTAGCGGATAGGCATGGGCGGGCGGCGGAACAGCGGCCAGCCCTTGGCGAGGTAGGCGGAGTCGGTTTCGATGATCAGCGTCTGCACCGGCACCCCGGCCCGGCGGGAGATCAGCGCCACGCTGGGCAGCAGGGGATTGAGCGGCGCGGCTGCGGTGCGGGTGCCTTCGGGGAAGATCAGCAGCTGGCTGCCGGCGGCAAGATCCTCGCAGGCCGCCATCACCATGCCCAGCGGCTTGCCATTGGGAATGTAGCGCGCCAGCCGGGCACCGGCGCCGAGGAAGAGGTTCTTCATCAGCGCCGCCTTCATCACGCAGGCGACGTCCGGCAGGCGGGAGATCACCATCACCGCGTCCAGCAGGCAGGGATGGTTGGGCGCGAGGATGAGCGGCCCGGCATCGCGCAGCGCGTCCACCCCCTCGAACTCGAAGCGGCAGGCGCCCAGGGCGGAGAGGATGAAGAGGTAGAAGCGGAAGGCGGCGGTGATGACGCCGCGCCCCAGCCTGCGCCCCAGCCTCGCCGGCAGCAGCGGATGCAGCACGATGGCGAAGGGCAGCCAGGCAAGACAGAGCAGGCCGAGCGCGCCCAGGCCGGCGTAGAGACAGAAGTAGGCATACCAGCCGGGCAGCGCGCGCTTCATCGGCGCCCCCCGGACGGCAGGGCGAAGGCGTACCCGCCTTGTCCCGACGGCTGGCGCGCCGCGGGACCCTGCGGCAGCATTTCAGTCATTCACCTGCACCCGGGTGGCGGACTCGCCGATGATCCAGGCGACCGCGAAGCCGGCCGCCCAGCTCTGGTCTCGCTTCACCAGCGGGCTGTCGTCGAAGACCGCCCCGCGCAGGTTGTCGTAACGCACGAAGGCACCCACCCAATAGTTGTCGTAGCGCTTGGACAGGGCGGCAAGGAACTGGCTGCCGCCGTAGCCGCCCTTGGCGCGATAGGCCTCGCGGGTGGGCGTGGCGTACTCGGGGGCGACGTCGTAGAAGTAGCGGTGCTGGCGGGCATCGCCGAACACCGGGCCGGCCAGCAGGCCGAGGTTCCAGCCGTGCTGGCCGAGGGGGTCGCGCAGGTCGAGGTTGAGGGTCGGTGTGGATACCAGGCCGACGCGCCTCACGCCGCCGATGACCGCGTAGGCGGCCCGCACCGGCAGGCGGAAATCCAGCTTGGCGCTACGGTCGGACGCGCGCCACAGGGTGAGGTCCAGCGAAGGGCCGAACTCCACCGTGGGTTTGAGGTCCGGCATGCCGCGGCGGGCCTTGTTACCGTCGCTGTCCACCGGCACCGAGGCGGCGGCGCTGAAGTTGAGCTCCACGCGATCACTCTCGAAGAACACGCCGCGCACGCCGTCGCGGTCGGCCTTGAGGAACTCGCCGCGATAGACCACGTAGGGCGCCGGCAGCACATAGGTGCTGCGCTCGTCAGCACCGCGATAGTCGGGGAAAGATACCGCGCCCACACCCAGGCCGAGCTCCCACAGCGGGCGCTCGGCCGCGACCGCCGCGCCGGCGGCCGCCACCCCCAGGACCGTCAGCAGGAGGCGGGAAAAACGGCGGGCGCTTGAACTCATCGACAACGGAACTCCATCGGGTGGCCGCCGCTGGCCTCGATCTCGACTAGCAGGTCGGCGCGGCAGACGTCGGCCTGGACATAGGCAATCGCGGCATCGACACCCAGGCGGCGCTCCACTTCGGCGCGAACCAGCGGCAGATCCTGCGGCCGGCGCAGGTAGGCGACGTAAGCCAGCGCTTCGGCACGGAAACCGGCTTCGGGCGCCAACCGTGCGACCTCGGCCAGCAGGGCGTCGACGTTGGCCAGGGTTTCGCGCGTCTGGGCGACGACGTCGCCGGCATGCAGGCTGCGGTGGCCGACGATGCTGGCTGTGCCGGACACGAAAAGCAAGCGCTGGCCGCCCTGGCGGGCCAGCGTGGCGCGGGCGAACGTGGGGCTGCGCCGGCCGTACTCCGGCGGATAGTCGTAGGCCGCCACCTGGCGCGGGTTCTCCACCGCCAGGGCCGGCTGCGTTGCCGCCAGGAAGGCGATCGCCAGCGGCCCGCCGCCGACGCCCAGCGCACAGGCGGCCGGCACCTCGCCGGCAAACGTGCGGCCGTGGGCGGCGAAGGCAGCCTGGCGGCCGGCGTTGAACTGGCGGTAGCGCTCCTCGCCGCCTTCTTCCGCGTTGATATGCGGCAGGTAGTTCCAGACGCGCAGCAGATGAGGGTGGGCCAGCGCATCCAGGGCACCGAACAGTTCGGCATAAGCGAGCCCGGCGGCACACTGCAGCCTGGCCTGCGTGGCGCCTGCAAGCGTGGCGGCCTCGTCCCATTCATCCTCGGCGACGGTCACCACCCCGAACAGCAGGCCGCCGGCGCAGCGGTAACTCACCCGGCCGTGGCGGCCTGCGCGCACCGGGGCTGGGCTGCGCCAGGCGGCCAGCCAGGGCCGCGCCGGCGCCAGCGCGGGCGTCATCACCTGCAGGATGGGCGCGTCAGCAGCAGGCTTGCCGGCGGGGGCAGCGCCGAATACCAGGGCGCCGAGGTCATGCGCATCCAGCGCCACATCCGGCGCCAGCGGCCAGTGCAACTGCAAAGCCGGGGCCGACACGCTGGCCCCGTGTTCCATTACGGCAGCCGTCATGCGCCAGCGGCCATGCCGTCATCCACAGGCTGGATGTTGCGCCTGCGCATGCGCCAGGCCGCCAGGGTCCGCCGCCAGTTGCCGATCGCGTTCACGTAGTAGATGGTCTTGAACGCCGCCAGGGAGAAGCGGATAGGCACGCGGCCGTAGATGTCGCCGGCCAGCAGCGAGATCAGCGCGTTCTTGACCCGCAGCGGGTTGCGCGGCCCCATGAAGAGGTCGCGCATGGTGGGGCTGGTCATGCGGTAGATGAACCAGGAGAACTCCCGCGGCCCGAGGCGGATGCCCTTGTCGAAGCGCGCCAGCGCGGCGTGGGACTTGGCCGGCTCGCGCAGGCAGGTATCCACCGCGTCGGCGCCGAAGAAGGCGCTCTGCATCGCCAGCATGACGCCGGAGGAGAACACCGGGTCGATGAAGGCGTAGGCGTCGCCCAGCAGGATGTAGCGGTCGCCGTGGGTATGGTCGGTGGTGTAGGAGAAGTTGCCGGTGGCCTCGGGCGCGGCCATCAGCGTGGCCTCCGCCAGCCGCTCCGCCAGCGGCGGGCACAGGGCGATGGTGTCGAGCAGGAAGCGCTCCAGCGTGCGGCCGTTGCGCTGCTTCATGTAGTAGGGCCAGGTGACCGCGCCCACGCTGGTGGCGCCATCGGCCAGCGGAATGAACCAGAACCAGCCGTGCTCGAACCAGTAGATGCTGATGTTGCCTTCCGCCTCGCCGCAGTTGCGCTTGGCCCCATCGAAGTGGCCGTACAGCGCCGAGCTGTTGTGCTTCGGGTTGCGGTGCTTGGCGCGCAGGCGGTTGGCGATGAAGGTGTCGCGGCCGGAGGCGTCGATGACGAAGCGGGCGTTCCACTGCTGGCGGCGGCCGTCCTCATGCTCGGCCTGCACCACCGCGCCGTCGCCGACGAAGTCCACTTCCTTGACGCGGCAACCCTCCACCACGGTGGCGCCCTTGCGCGCCGCGTTGCGGATCAGCACGTGGTCGAAATCGGAGCGGCGCACCTGGTAGGCGTAGGGCAGGTGGTCGTCCCAACCTTCGGCGAAGTGAAAGACCTGCTTGCAGTCGTGATGCGGCGAAACGAACTCCGCGCAGTGCTTCACCATGCCGATGGCGCGGATCTCGTCCGCCACGCCCAGCTTCTCGAACAAGGGCAGGTTGGCGGGCAGCAGCGACTCACCGATGTGGAAACGCGGATGGTGGGACTTCTCCAGCAGCGTCACCGCGTGGCCGCGCTGGGCGAGCAGCGCGGCCACGGTGGAGCCGGCAGGGCCGCCGCCGATCACCAGCACGTCGCAGCCCAGCGGCGCCGAGGCCTCCACCGCCGTGCCCGACCCCCGCGAGAAGGGCGCTCCGGCCACGGTGCTCATTTCTTGTACTCGATCAGCGGCAGCGACATGGGATGGGCGGCGATGTTCTTCACCCGGCCCTGCTTGTCCCATTCCACCTGGTATTCATCGAAGCTGGAACGCCAGTAGCGCCAGACGGGCGCGTCCAGCGAGGGGTTCTCGTTGGTCAGCGGATAGCCGACCGACATGATCACCTGCTCCTTGGTCATGCCCTTCATCAGCTGGCCGGCCTTGATCGCCTCCTGCACCGCCTTCGGGTAACTCGCCAGCTTCAGCTTGGGATCTTCGGTGACCACCAGCTTGGACACCCACTTCTCGGTGCTTTCCTGCTCGCGGCCATAGTCCTGGCCGAGGCGGAAGGGCTTGCCGTTCATGTCCACATGGGCGCGGTAACGGCCGTATGACAGCACCTTGACCGGCGTGCCGGCGGGCACCATCGGCAGGCCGGCGTAGTTGGAGTCGCTGATCCAGTCGCCTTCATGGTGCAGGTTGCAGCAGGTGTAGCCCTGCTGCAGCGGCGCAGCCGGCGTCGTCTCCAGGGTCTTGCACGCCCCCAGGGCCAGCGTCGCCGCCAGCACGGTAAAGCCCGTCTTCATTCCCTTCGCAACACTGCCGATCATGAAAAGTTCCCCCTGGGTAGCTGGTTTTTTCCGACCGCCGACTATACCGCAGCCGCATAGCAGGGGGAATGACGGCCCGGGCGTCACCCCAGCGTTGGCAGGAACAGGCTTTCCTTGACCTCTTCCATCACCACATAGCTGCGCGACTCAGCCGCCGCCGGCAGCTTCAGCAGGATGTTGCCGAGCAGGCGGCGGTAGTCCGCCATCTCGCCCAGCCGGGCCTTGATGAGGTAGTCGAAGTCGCCGGACACCAGGTGGCACTCCATCACCTCCGGCACGAACTGCAGCTCCTTCTTCACCCGGTCGAAGACATCGTTGGACTTGGCCGACAGCTTGATCTCGACGAACACCAGCAGCGGCACGCCCAGCGCATGCGGATCGACACGGGCGTAGTAGCCGGTAATGACCCCATCGCGCTCCAGCCGCCGCACTCGCTCGGCGCAGGGGGTGGCGGAGAGGCCGACGCGCTGCGCCAGTTCGGTGACCGCGATGCGGCCCTCACGCTGCAGGATGTCCAGGATCTTGCGGTCGGTGCGGTCGAGTTCGCGCATTCCCCTCTCTCCATCCGGCCAGACCGGCGCTTTCAGTTATAAGCGCCAAATCCTAGCAGCACTTCAGCGAAAAACACTGGCTGACGGCGTCTAGACTTAAGTAATTCAATTCACGCTTGTCGCAGGAGTTTTCCCATGCATGTGATCGTGCTCGGCAGCGGTGTGGTCGGCACCACCACCGCGTGGTATCTCGCCAACCATGGCCTGCGTGTCACCGTGCTGGACCGCCAGCCCGGCCCCGCCCTGGAAACCAGCTACGGCAACGCCGGCCAGGTTTCCCCTGGCTATTCCACTCCCTGGGCCGCCCCCGGCATTCCGCTGAAGGCCCTGAAGTGGCTCACCCAGCGCCATGCGCCGTTCGCCCTGCGCGCCGACGGCAGCCTGTTCCAGCTGCGCTGGATGCTCGCCATGCTGCGCAACTGCCGCGCTGACCGTTACGCCGAAAACAAGGCGCGCATGATGCGGCTGGCCGAATACAGCCGCGACTGCCTGCGCGAACTGCGCGCCGCCATCGACCTGCACTACGAGGAACGCGCGCTGGGCACGCTGCAGCTGTTCCGCAGCGCCGAGCAGCTCGAAGCCGCCGGCCGCGACGTAGCGGTGCTGGCCGAGCTGGGCGTGCCCTACCAGTTGCTGGACCGCGACGGCGTCGCCGCCGCCGAGCCGGCGCTGGCGCGGATGCGCGACAAGTTCACCGGCGGCCTGCGCCTGCCCAACGACGAAACCGGCGACTGCCACCTCTTCACCCGGCGCCTCGCCGAGCGCGCCCAGGCGCTGGGCGTGGAATTCCGCTACGGCGTGGACATCCAGGGCCTCGCCAGCGACAGTCGCGCACTGCGCGGCGTGCGCCTGGCCAGCGGCGAGGTGCTGAGTGCCGACCGCTACGTGCTCGCCCTCGGCAGCTACTCCCGTGCCCTGGCCGGGCCCTTGGGGCTGGACCTGCCGGTGTATCCGGTGAAGGGCTACTCCCTCACCGTGCCGCTCACCGATGCCGAGGCCGCGCCGGTTTCCACCGTGCTGGACGAAACCTGGAAGATCGCCCTCACCCGCTTCGACCAGCGCCTGCGGGTGGGCGGCATGGCCGAGCTGGCCGGCTACGACCTCAGCCTCGACCCGCGCCGCCGCGAAACCCTGGAGAGGGTGGTGCGCGACCTCTTCCCGGATTGCGGCGACCTGCCCGCCGCCGAATTCTGGACCGGGCTGCGGCCGATGACACCGGACGGCACGCCCATCGTCGGCGCCACCGTCTGGCCGGAGCTCTACCTCAACACCGGCCACGGCACCCTGGGCTGGACCATGGCCTGCGGCTCCGGCCGGGTGGTGGCCGACCTCGTCGCCGGCAAGCGCCCCGCCATCCGCCACGACGATCTCGCTTTCGCCCGTTATGGCAAAGTAGCGTCCGCGGGCCGCCGTTCCATGGGCCTCTCGCCCGTCTGATCCACGCTCACGCCCGTCCTTTTCTCCCAACGCCGGTCCATCGCGGGCCGGCTCTAGACGCTTCCAGCTCCATGCGCCCCGCCCTCGCCCGTATCGACCTCGACGCCCTCCGCCACAACTACCGCCTTGCCCGCCAGCGCCACGGCGGCCGCGCCCTCGCCGTGATCAAGGCCAACGCCTATGGCCACGGCGCGGTGCGCTGCGCCCGGGCACTGGCGGACCAGGCGGACGGCTACGCGGTGGCCTTCCTGGACGAAGCGCTGGAACTGCGCGCCGCCGGCATCACCCAGCCCATCCTGTTGCTGGAAGGCGTGTTCGATGCCGCCGAGCTCGCAGCCGTCGCCGAGCATGGGCTGTGGCAGGTGGTGCATCACGAAGACCAGATCCGCATGCTGGAAGCCGCGCCGCTGGCCGCGGCCCTGCCGGTGTGGCTGAAGGTGAACAGCGGCATGAACCGCGCCGGCTTCGTCGGCCCGGCGGTGGCGCAGGCCTGGCAGCGCCTGCAGGCCAGCGGCAAGGTAAGCGACATCACGCTCATGACTCACTTCGCCCGCGCCGACGAGCCGCAGGTGATCGCCACCGCCGAGCAACTCGCAGAATTCGACGCCGCCACCCGCGAGCTGCCCGGCCCCCGCAGCCTGGCCAACTCCGCCGCGGTGCTGGGCTGGCCGGACGCCCACCGCGACTGGGCCCGCCCCGGCATCCTGCTCTACGGCGCCGACCCGATGCCGACGGAGGGCAATGGGCTTCGCCCGGTAATGACGCTGGAGAGTGCGGTGATCGCGGTGCGTGAAATCCAGCCCGGCGCCCCGCTGGGCTACGGCGCCCGCTTCGTCGCCGCCCAGCGCACCCGCATCGGCCTGGTCGCCATGGGCTATGCCGACGGCTATCCCCGCACCGTGCCCGACGGTACGCCGCTCACGGTGGACGGCCAGCCCAGCCAGCTGATCGGCCGGGTATCCATGGATATGCTGACGGTGGACCTCACCCATCTGCCCGCCGCCGGCATCGGCAGCCGGGTTGAGCTGTGGGGCAAAGAGGTGCCGGTGAACCGCATCGCCGCGGCGGCCAACACCATCTCCTATGAGCTGCTGTGCAATGTGAAGCGGGTGGGCTTCCGGTACGAGGGCGGAGAGGCCTGAGTTCAGCGCTGCCGTCCGGCAAGTGATGAGGCGCACGCCGTTTTCTGGGCCCCTTCTCGCGCGGATGCGGCTGAGGCCTGGAAACGACGCTGCCGATCCACTCCGCAGGCACGACAACACCCGCGGCCTGAAAACCGTGGCCAGCGCTGGCAGCGATACCAAGGACACTTCAGCACGGCGCCCGCGGATGCGCTGAGCATGCCGGAGGCGCGCCGTAAGGCCCTCTCCACTCGCAGCGAGAGCTGGAAGAGGAAGCGCCTCGCAGGGGCGGCGCGTTCAGCTCCGCAAGCGCAACCCCTGCTCCCAGCCCTGCGCGCCACATGGCCTTCTGGCAGGCGACACAGTGCTTCGTTTTTCCACCCACAGCCGCAAGGACGAAAACCTCGCCGGCATCCCCCCGCACCTGCCTCGCCGCCAAAAGCCGCACGCGTCCGCCTCACCCCAGCCGCAGCCCCGGCGTCGCCACCATCATCAGCGCATCCAGCTCGAAGCTGCAGTCCGCCGCCACCGCGTGGCGCTGCTTCACCTCCGCCGGCGCCAGCGACCACAGGTGGCGTATCGCCTCCACCGCCACCGGCGGCGTGCGCATGCGGGTGATCCAGGGCTCGAAGGCGATCGGCAGCCGCCACAGCCAGGCATCGCCGCGCTCGAAACCGGCGGCGTCCAGCATCGCCCTCCAGGCTGAAGGCGTGTGATTGCGCACATGGGAAGGATCGCGCAGCAATTCGATGCCCTGCAGCCAGGTGTCGCACAGGGGCTCCTCGGCGCCGGCAATGTCGATCAGCAGGAACACGCCGTCGGGCTTCAGCACCCGGCGGATCTCGGCCAGCGCGGCCGGCACGTCGCGCCAGTGGTGGGCGCTCATGCGGGTGATCACCGCGTCGAAACCGGCATCGGCGAAAGGCAGCAGATCGGCCGCCGCCTGCCGGGTATGCAAGTTGGCGTAGCCGCGCTCGTGGGCGGCCTCGGCAACCACCGCCAGCATGTCCGCCGACAGGTCGGTGGCCCACACCTCCTCCGCCACCGGCGCGGCGGCAAAGCTGGCATGGCCGCCGCCACAGCCGATGTCCAGCACCCGCCCACGCGGACGCGCGCCCAGCAGCGCCGCCAGCCGCTCCAGGTCCTGGCCGCGGGCGTGCACCGCGCTTTCCAGATAGGCGCGGGCGGTGGCGCCGAACTGCTGGCTGACGAGGGTTTCATGGGCTTGCATGGCTGCTCCTGGATATCTGCCGACAATGGCGAGGCCACTGTATGGCGCCATTTATCCGGGTACAAGATGGCAATTTATCCTGGTATAAATACCGCTCCGCTTGCCTACTGCCTTGCTCCGGAACATGACTGCCGACAGCGCCATCCCCACCGAACTCGGCGCCTTCCTGCGCCGTCACCGCGAACGCCTCGGCCCGGCGGCGGCCGGCCTGCCGGAAGGGCGCCGGCGGCGCACACCCGGCCTGCGCCGCGAAGAAGTCGCCCAGCTCGCCGGCCTTAGCCCCACCTGGTACACCTGGCTGGAACAGGGGCGGGCAGTGTCACTGTCGCCACGGGCGCTGGCCGGCATCGCCGATGCGCTCCAGCTGTCACGGGCGGAGCGCATCCACCTGTTCGATCTGGCGGGCCGTCGCGATCCCTCACCGCCGGCCGTGGCCGAACTGCCGCCAGAACTGCTGGACAGCGTGCAGCTGATCGCCGGCCCGGCTTATGTGCTGGATGCCGCGTGGAATGCGCTGGCCTTCAATGGTGCGGCGGCGGACCTGTTCGTTGGCTGGCTGGACAGGCCGGCGGCGGGCGGCCACAACCTGCTGCGCAGCATGTTCCTGTCGCCGGCGCTGCGCGAACTGGTGGCGGACTGGCCGCACCGCGCCGCCCGGCTGGTGGCCGAGTTCCGCGCCCACAGCGGCCGCCACCGGGAGAACGCGGCGGCGATGGCGGTGGTGGAGGAACTGCTGGCCGTCAGCCCGGACTTCCAGCGCTACTGGGAAGCGCAGGAGGTGGAAGAGCGGGAAGGTGGGCTGCGCGCCTTCCTGCATCCACGACGCGGCCGGCTGTGCTATCGCCAGCTCACGCTGGCCCCGGCCACCGCGCCGGAACTGCTGCTGGTGATGCTGCTGCCGGCCTGAGGCGCAGGCGGGCCCGGCATCCAGGCAGCGGCCTTGTGCAAGCTCCGGGCGGCCCTATCGGAACCGGCTGCGCGCAGGGCCGCTGGAAAAGCCCGCCGGGGCGGAGCCGAGGCGCGCAGGATACGCGCCGCACCTTGCCGGCTATTGGCCCGCCTTGCGATTGCGGCGCGGGAGCCAGCGAGCACCGGGGCGGCACGCGGGCTCATGACGGCCCCCGCCGGAGTGCGAGCGCCCCGCCGCCGTTTGGCATGCGCACCGTGGCACGGCGGCCGCGCCTGCCCCCTGAACGGCAAGAGGCTCCCGCAGGAGCCTCTTCTTCATTGCACCGGGGGCAAGCCCTACTCTCGCATCTGGTCGATCACCAGCGCCACGCCAGTGGTGTCCGGCGCCAGGCCGGCCATGCGGCCTTCCAGGTCGCCCGGGCCGCCGCTGGGATTGCCGCTCTTGGCGACGCGGGCAGCCAGCGTGACCTTGGGCGGCACCGGGCTGTCGCCGGCCATGCGCGGCACGCCGGAGAAACTGAAGTCGCGCGGTAGTTCGCCGGCGGTGAAGCGCAGCGCCGCCAGCGGCGCGCCGCCGGCTTCGCCACGGACGAAGACGAAGACCACGTCATCCGCCTTCACCTTGTCGGCCAGCGCCGGCGCCAGCGCGAGGCGGCCGGAGAGGCTGAGCTCGCCCTGGCCGGCGGCAGCGGCCGGCGCGGCGGGAGCCGCAGGCGCCGACAGCGGCGGCAGGCCGCCCTTGGCACGGGCGTCGTTGATGCCTTCCAGCAGCGAGGCGATCACCGGATCGCCCGGCGGCACGGTGGCGAGGATGCGTTCCCAGTGCGCCGAAGCGCCGGCATAGTCGCCACGCTGATAGGAGGCGGTGCCGGCCAGCAGGCGCGACTTCGGGTGGCCGGGGTCCAGCTCCAGCGCGCGCTTGGCGATCTGCTCCGCCTCGCCGGCGACGCTGCGGTCGCGGGCGGCGACCACGTCCGCCCAGTCGGCCAGCAGGTCCGGATCGTCCTTCACCCGCTCGGCCACATGGGCGTAGGCGGCGGCGGCCTTGGCATAGTCCTCCAGCACCACGTAGGAGCGGGCCAGCATGCTCCAGCCCTCGACGTTGTCCGGCTCCTTCTCCATGCGCTCGGCCAGGGTGTTCACCATGCCGGCGATCTGCTGCGGATCGAACTGCTGTTCGCCGGCGATCTGGCGCGGGTCCAGCCCGGCCGGGTTGCCGAGGATGAGATAGACCGCAGCGGCCATCACCGGCACGCCGATGGCCACCACCACCGCCCAGTAGCGCGATGGCGCGGCCACCAGCGTGGAGGCGCCGGCCTCGCCCTCGTCCAGCGCACGGCGCTCCAACTCGTCGCGGCTGCGGCGGTAAGTGGCTTCGTCCATGCGGCCGGCTGCATGCTCGGCTTCGAGATCGGCGAGTTGCTCGCGCAGCACCACCAGCGCGGTTTCGGCCTGGCCGGCGTCGGCATCCGCCGGAACGGCGGCCTGCTTGCGGCCGCTGCGGAACAGGGGCGGCAGCAGCAGCAGCAGTGCAACGCCGACCAGAACGGCGGCGCCGACGATGAAGGGCAACAGGGTAGACAATTCGGCGCTCACGAACGGGGTTCCTTGGAGGAAGGCGGTACGGCGGCATTGCCGGCGAGCAGCTCGCGGGCGCGGCGGTGCTCCGCTTCGGACAGGGTCACTGCGGCTTCGCGTTCGCGGCTGCGCAGGCGTATCGCCAACCAGCCGGCGCCGGCCAGCAGCAGCGCCGCGGGGCCCAGCCACAGCAGCAGCGTGGTGGCCTTGAAGGGCGGCGCGTAGAGCACGAAATCGCCATAACGGGCGACGAGGTAATCCACCACCTCGTTCTCGCTGCGGCCGGCAGCGAGTTGCTCGCGCACCTGGTCACGCAGATCCACCGCCAGCGGCGCGTGGGATTCGGCGATGGACTGGTTCTGACACACCAGGCAACGCAGCTTGTGGGAGAGGTCCAGCACCCGCGCTTCCAGCGCCGGGTCGGCGACCAGCGGCTTGGCGGTGGGCGCATCCGCGGCAAAGGCAGCGGCGACGAGCAGACAGCCCCCGATGAAGGCGGCGCCACGCAGCGCCCGCAGGAAACGATCAGCCGGCACGCTTCAGCTCCTCGATCTTGGGCAGCAGCACTTTTTCCAGCGACTCCGGCGTGATCGGGCCGATGTGCTTGTAGCGCACGCTGCCGCGCTGGTCGATCAGGAAGGTTTCGGGCACGCCATAGACGCCGAAGTCGATGCCGACGCGGCCATCCAGGTCCAGCACCGACAGCTTGTAGGGATCGCCGTGGGCGGAGAGCCAGCCGCGCGCCCGCTCCACCGCCATCGCCAGCTCCTGCTCGGGCGCCAGGCGGCGGGCGTCGATGGCGCCGTCGCCGCGCACTTCCTTGTAGTTGAGGCCGACCACCGGCACCACCTGGCGGCGGGCGAGATCGACCAGCACCGGGTGCTCCTGCCGGCAGGCCACACACCAGGAAGCCCAGACGTTGAGCAGCCATACCTGGCCGCGCATTTCCTCCAGGCCGAAGCGCTGGCTGTTGTCGTCCAGGCGGGCGAGGCTGAAGGCGGGCGCCGGCTTGTCGATCAGCGGCGAGGGCACTTCGCGCGGGTCCAGCCGCAGGCCGAAGGCGAGGAAGCCGACCAGCACCAGGAACAACGCCAGGGGAACGAGAAACTTGGCTTTCATGACGATGATTTCCTCAGGCCGCCTGCACCGCGGCGGCGGGCAGCCGGCGCTCGGCCAGGCGGCGATAGCGGCGGTCGGCCGCGGCCAGGATGCCGCCCAGGGCCATCAGCACGCAGCCGGCCCAGATCCAGCTGATGAAGGGCTTGTAGTGGAGGCTGACGATCCAGCTGCCGTCCTCCAGCTGCTCGCCCAGCGAGACGTAGACGTCGCGGAACAGGCCGACGTCCAGGGCGGCTTCGGTCATCGGCATCTGCTGCGCCAGGTAGATGCGCTTTTCCGGCTGCAGCGTGCCGATGTCCACATCGCCGCGGAACAGTTCCAGGTTGGCACGCGCGGCGGCGAAGTTGGGGCCGGGCGCATCCTGCACGCCGCGGAACAGCAGGGTGTAGCCGGAGAACTCCACCCGCTCGCCTTCCTTCATCTTCACGTCCAGGTTGTTTTCCAGGCTGCCGACCATGGTGACGCCGATGATGAAGATGCCCACGCCCAGGTGCGCCAGCCACATGCCCCACCAGGCGGCGGGGATGGTCGCCAGCCGCGAGGCGGCGGAGGCGCCGGCGCGCTCCCTGAGGCGCGTCGCCAGCAGCTGCAGGCTGGCCAGCACCACCCAGGCGGCCAGCGCCAGGCCGAGCACGGTGCGCCAGCTCACATGGCCGACGGCGAAAGCGGTGCCCAGGCCGATCAGGATGCTGGCGACGAAGGCGGGCGCCACCCGGCGCAGCGCCGGCATCAGCTCGTCGCCCTTCCAGCGCAGGAAGGGGCCGAACATCATCAGCACCACCACCGGCGTCATCAGCGGCACGAACACCGCCTCGAAGTACGGCGGGCCGACCGACAGCTTGCCCAGGCCCAGCGCATCCAGGAACAGCGGATACAGCGTGCCCAGCAGCACCGAGGCCGACACCACCGACAGCAGCACGTTGTTGCCCAGCAGCGCGGTATCCCGCGACACGAAGGCGAAGCTGCCGCCGCCGGCCAGCTTGGGCGCGCGCCAGGCGTAGAGCAGCAGCGACACACCGATCACCGCCACCAGGAAGGCGAGGATGAAGAGGCCGCGGCGCGGGTCGGTGGCGAAGGCGTGCACGCTGGTGAGCACACCGGAGCGGACCAGGAAGGTGCCCAGCAGCGACAGCGAAAAGGCGCCGATCGCCAGCAACACCGTCCAGCTGCGGAAGGCGCCGCGCTTCTCGGTGACCGCCAGCGAGTGGATCAGCGCGGTACCCAGCAGCCAGGGCATGAAGGAGGCGTTCTCCACCGGGTCCCAGAACCACCAGCCGCCCCAGCCCAGCTCGTAATAGGCCCAGCCGGAACCGAGCGCGATGCCGGCGGTGAGGAACACCCAGGCGGCGGTAGTCCAGGGCCGCGACCAGCGCGCCCAGGCGGCATCCAGCCGGCCGGTGAGCAGCGCGGCGATGGCGAAGGCGAAGGCCACCGAGAAGCCGACGTAGCCCATGTAGAGCAGCGGCGGGTGGATGATCATGCCCGGGTCCTGCAGCAGCGGATTGAGGTCACGCCCCTCGGCCGCGCCCGGAATCAGCCGGGTGAAGGGGTTGGAGGTGACCAGCATGAAGGCGAGGAAGCCCACCGCGATCCAGCCCAGCGTGCCCAGCACGCGGGCGACGAAGGCTTCCGGCAGGTTGCGGGAGAACACCGCCACCGCCACCGTCCAAAGCGACAGCGTCAGCGCCCACAGCAGCAGCGAGCCTTCGTGACTGCCCCACACCGCGGTGATGCGGTAGATCAGCGGCGTCGCGGTGTTGGAGTGCATCGCCACGTACTCGACCGAGAAGTCGTTGACCACGAAGGCCCAGGTCAGACAGGCGAAGGAGAAGCCGGTGAACAGGAACTGGCCCAGCGCTGCCGGCCGGCCCACCGCCATCAGCGCCAGGCGGTTCCGATGCGCGCCGAGCAGGGGCACCACCGCCTGCACCAGCGCGATGACGAGGGCGAGGACGAGGGCGAAATGGCCGAGTTCGGGAATCATTGCGGGAGACTCCGGACCAGCGCTCCCGCCTGGGTGGCGGAAGGGGAATGCCGGTCCTGCTGGGGTTTCAGGAAAGAATGTGCGGGCTTACTGCTTCAGCGTAGCCGCTGCCTTGTGCGCCTCGGCCACCGCGTGCGCCGCTTCCGGCGGCATGTAGTTCTCGTCGTGCTTGGCCAGCACCTCGGAGGCGCGGAACAAACCATCCGGCCCCAGGCTGCCCTGCACCACCGCGCCCTTGCCTTCCTTGAACAGGTCGGGCAGCGAGCCCTGGTAGCTCACCGGGATCACCTTGGCGGTGTCGGTGATGGCGAAGCGCACGGTGATGCCGTCGGCGTCGCGGCGGATTGAGCCTTGCTCCACCATGCCGCCGATGCGGAAAGTCTTGCCCAGCGGCGCCTTGCCCTCGACCACCTCGGTGGGCGTGTGGAAGAACACCAGGTTCTGCTGGAAGGCGGAAAGGACCAGCGCCACTGCGGCGCCGAACAGGACGACCCCGGTACCGACCAGGATCAGGCGTTTGCTACGGGCTTTCATCTTGCGTCTCCATCGCGCCGGCTCAGGCGGCGCGCTCCTTCTTTTCCTTGCCGACGGCACGGCGCCAGCGCAACAACCGGCGCACCGTGTCCAGCCGGCGGCGGCGCACCAGGAAGAACTCCAGCGCCACCAGCGCGAAGGTGACGCCATAGCTGCCCCAGACGAAGGCCGCCGCACCACCCATGTCCCAGAAAGCGGACAGCGAATCCCACTGCATCAGCGCCCTCCTCCGGCCTTGGCGCCCTCGGCCTCCAGCACCGCGCCCACCCATTCGGTATGGCGCTCGCGCTCCAGGATCATCGGCCGCACCCGCCACAGCGTCACCGCCAGCGTGTAGGCCCAGGCGGCGAAGGCCATCACCAGCATGCCGGCGAGCATGGTCGAGGCCATCGACGGCGCCTTGGTCAGGCTCACCGAAGCGCCCTGGTGCAGGGTGTTCCACCACTTCACCGAGAAATAGATGATGGGCACGTTCACCGCGCCCACCAGCGCAATCATCGCGCCGGCGCGATCGGCACGGCGGGGATCCTCGATGGCGCGGGTCAGGGCGATGAAGCCGAGGTAAAGGAAGAGCAGCAAGAGTTGGGAGGTCAGGCGGGCATCCCACACCCAGTAGGCGCCCCAGGTCGGACGGCCCCACAGCGCGCCGGTCCACAGCGCGACGAAACAGAACATCGCCCCGGTAGGCGCCAGGGCCTGGCTCATGACGAAGGACAGGCGGGTGTTCATGACCAGCCCCACCGCCGACCAGAAGGCCATCACCAGGTAGATGAACATGGACATCCAGGCCGCCGGCACATGGATGAAGATGACCCGGTAGACCTCGCCCTGGGTGGCGTCGGTCGGCGCGACGAAGAAACCCAGCCACATGCCGGCCAGCGTCAGCAGCAGTGCAGCGGCGGCGAACCAGGGAGCAAGCCGGCCGGCCAGAGGATAGAAAGCCTGGGGCGCGGCGAAACGGAACAGGGACGCACGCGGCGCGCGCTCTGCGGCAATCATCGCGTACAGGCTCCGGCGCCGGAGGCTGCGGCAGCGCCGCAGGAAGGGAAGGTTGTTCTGTTCATTCCATCGATATACGCAAAGAGGCGGCACATGCCCAGGGGGCGAGCGCCAGCGCACCGGCGCATCCGCCGCCGAGCAGCAGCAGGTGCGCCACCGCCCCGGTTCCGGACAACTCCGCCTCCACCGCGCCGGCGCCAAAGATCAGCACCGGCACGAACAGGGGCAACACCAGCAGCGCCAGCAGCATGCCACCGCCGCGCACACCCAGCGTCAGCGCCGCTCCAACTGCGCCCAGCAGGGCGAGAATGGGCGTGCCGAGCAGCAAACTTACTACCAACACCGGCAGGGCTCCTTGCTCAAGGTCAAGCAGCAGGGCAAGCCCCGGCGCCACCACCACTACCGGCAGGCCGGTGCTCAGCCAGAAGGCGAGCACCTTGGCGCCAACCCAGACGACGGCCGGCTCACTAGACAGAAGAAGCTGCTCCAGGGTTCCATCGGCATGGTCCTGGGCAAACAGCCGGTGCATGGACAACAGGCAGGACAGCAGCACCGCCACCCACAATACGCCGGGCGCGATGGCCCGCAGCTGGTTGGGCTCCGCGCCCACGCCGAAGGGGAAGAGGCAGACGACGATGACGAAGAAGGCCAGCGTCACCAGCACGTCCGCCCGGCCGCGCCAGGCCAGCAACAGATCGCGGCGCAACACCGCGACGAAGGTGTTCAGCATGCCCAGTCCCCCAGGTCCAGCACGCGCGGCGGAACAGCGAAGGGCGCGTCCTGGTGGGTGGTGAGCAGCACTGTGCCGCCGCCGGCGCAATGGGCCGACAGGGTCTGCGCCAGTTCCGCCACCGCGTTGACGTCCAGCGCGGTGAAAGGCTCGTCCAGCACCCACAGCGGTCGTCTGGCAGCAAGGAAGAGCCGCGCCAGGCCAACCCGCCGCCGCTGGCCCTGGGACAGCACCCTCGCAGGCAGGTCCAGCTGGTTCGCCAGGCCGATGCGCGCCAGCGCCTGCTCGCAATCCTGCACCGAGACCTGATCGCCGCCCGCCTCGCAGGCGAAGCGCAGGTTTTCCAGCGGCGTCAGCATGTCGTTGAGCGCCGGGGAATGGCCGAGGTAGCACAGGGCACGGTGGAAAGCCTCGCGGACGCGCCGTATCGGCTGCCCCTGCCAGCGCACCTCGCCCGCCTCCGGCAGCGACAGGCCGGTGAGCAAACGCAGCAGGCTGGTCTTGCCCGCGCCGTTGGGACCGGCGATACGCAGCATTTCCTGCGGCGCCACGGCGAACGCCAATTCGCGGAACAGCAGGCGGTCTCCCTTCAGGCAGGCTAGATCTTCGACTTCAAGCATGGGGACGGATTGAACCACAGCGGCCGGGCATCGGCACCTACTTCCTGTGCAATATGAAGGAAACCTTACAAGGGCATGCTCTCTTGTCACCTTCCTCCGGGAAAAGCGGTGCAAGTACGGCGAAAACCAGCGTCGCCTCATGTCTGCTCCGGCCCGGAGCAGCCCGATCCGCGCCCATCTCCTTCTTCTCGCACGTTTTTTGCCTGACCGTCCTTGCCAGCGGCGCGCGGCGGACCTCCAGGCTAGGCAATCGGAATAATCCGTGCGACGTCAAATCCAGTACTTTGGTCGTAAGAAAAAGCCTTATCCGGAAATGGTCAAATGACGTATGTTTCCTGGACTTCGGACAAATTCCTCGAAGTTTTCCGTCCCGAATCCCCCCACCGTCCGACTGCTGATCCCCAGGCCGCGACGGGCCCATCGTTCCCATCGGTCGCCGCGCGCAACGCCCCCGCCGCGCCCAGCCCCGGAGCCATCGCCATGCCTACCGCCGCCGCTGTGAGCACAATGGAAACCGTGATCCCGGACGGAGAGTTCATCTACTCGCTCACCGATCTCAAGGGCAACATCCTAGAGGCGAACGACGCCTTCGCCCGCATCAGCGCCTATACCCGGGAAGAAATGATAGGGCGGCCGCACAACATGGTCCGCCACCCGGACATGCCGGCCGAAGCCTTCGCCGACATGTGGAACGACCTCAAGGCCGGGCGGCCCTGGCGCGGCCTGGTGAAGAACCGGCGCAAGGATGGCGGCTACTACTGGGTGGTGGCGAATGCCTCGCCGGTGCGGGAGAACGGCAAGGTGGTGGGCTACCAGTCGATCCGCGGCAAGCCCTCGCGGGCCGAGATCGAGGCGGCGGACGCGGCCTACAAGCGTCTGCGGGCGGGCGACCGCTGCCTGATGGTGTGGCACGGCCGGGTCGTGCGCAGGCGTCCGGAATGGCTGGCGCGGCTGTGTTCGGTGCGGGCGCAGACCAACTACATCGGCCTGGCCGCCCTGCTGCCGGCGCTGGTGCTGCTCGCCAGCCACAGCGGCGCCGGCGGCCTGCCGGCGACGGCCGCCGGCGCGCTGGGCGCCGTGGCGCTGCTGTACGCGCTCTATTTCCTGCTGGTCTACGGCCCTCGTCTCAACCGCGACCTCGGCGCCACCGCCGACTGGCTGGACGACGTGCTGTGCACCGGCGACCTGCGCAGCCGCCACGGCCTGGACCGGCGCGACGTGATCGGTGCCATCTCGCGCCGGGCGGACAAGGTGGTGTCCTCGCTGCAGGCCACGCTGCAGGGCATGTCGGAAGTCGCCCAGCAGGTGGAAGGCGCAACCAACCGCGTCGGCACCGGCGTGCGCGAGGTGCGCAGCGCCGCGCAGACCCAGCGTGTCGCCGCCACCTCGGCCGGCGCGGCCATCGAAGTGGTGGGCAGCGCCATTGCCGAGGTTGCCACCCATGCCGACTCCACCCGCAGCGTGGCGGAGGAAACCAGCCGGGTGTCGGACGAAGGCGCCCGCATCACCCGCGACGCCAGCGCCAACATCCAGTCCCTGGCCGACCGCGTGCGCGCCTCGGCGGAACAGCTGGAATCGCTGGGCAAGCGTTCGGACGAGATTGGCCGCGTCACCGGCGTGATCCGCGAAATTGCCGAGCAGACCAATCTGCTGGCGCTCAACGCCGCCATCGAGGCCGCGCGCGCCGGCGAGCAGGGCCGCGGCTTCGCGGTGGTGGCGGACGAAGTACGCAAGCTGGCCGAGCGCACCGGCCAGGCCACCCGCGAGATCGGCGAGATGATAGAGAACGTGCGCAGCGAAACCCGCCAGGCGGTGGGCGCGATGCGCGAGGGCGCCGCCCAGGTCGGCGAGGGCGTGCAGCGCGTCAGCGCGGCGGAGGATTCGCTGCACCGGATCAACGACGAGATGGTGCGCACCATGGAGCGCGTCACCGGCATCACCCGCGCCTCCGCCGAGCAGCAGGGCGCGATGGACGAACTGGCACGCCACATCGAGGAAGTGGCGGCGATGACCGAACAGAACGTGGCGGTGGTCGGCGACGCCGAGGAGATGGTGCGCCAGCTGGACATGGTGGTGGACCGCATGCGCAAGGCGGTGGGGCAGTATGCGGTGTGAGGCGG
>NZ_WUEI01000062.1 GCF_012911025.1 Azoarcus sp. TTM-91
CCGCCGACGACCGCCATGAAGAGGTATTCGATGCCGATGTGCAGGCCGAAGGGGGTGGGGTTCACGAAGCGCTGCATGTGGGCGTAGAGCCAGCCGGAGGCGCAGGCGTGGAGTGCTGCGATGAGGAAGATGATCATGCGCGAGCGCGAGGTGTTCACCCCCATGGCTTCGGCCATGACCATGCCGCCCTTGAGTGCGCGGATGGCGCGGCCTTCACGCGAGTCGAGCAGGTTCTGGGTGGTGAAGACGGCGGCGAGCAGGAAGAGCCAGATGAGGTAGTAGATCTTGGGGCCGTCGTCGAGCACCACGCCGAAGAGGGTGATGGGGGGGATGCCGGTCAAGCCGGTGTGCCCGCCCAGACTCTCCAGGGTGCCGAACAGGAAGTAGAGCGAGATGCCCCAGGCGATGGTGCCCAGCGGCAGGTAGTGGCCGGAGAGTTTGAGCGTGAGCGAGCCCAGCACCAGGGCGACCACCGCGGTGAAGACGAGGCCCACGACGAGGGCGAGCCAGGGCGAGCCGCCGGCCCAGGCGAGCCAGCCGGGCAATTCGGTGGCGGTGGTGAGGACGGCGGTGGTGTAGGCCCCGAGGCCGACGAAGGCGGCCTGGCCGAAGCTGGTGAGGCCGCCCACGCCGGTCAAGAGCACCAGGCCCAGCGCCACCAGGGCGTAGAGGCCGATGTAGTTGAGCAGGGTGACGTAGAAGGGCGGGAGGAACTGCGGGGCAACGGCCAGCAGGGCGAGGAAGCCGAACAGGAAGTAGCGCGGATTCATTCTTCTTCCTCCACGTGACGGCTGGTGAGCGAACGCCAGAGCAGGAAGGGGATGATCAGGGTGAACACGATGACTTCCTTGTAGGTACTGGCCCAGAAGGAGGAGAAGGCTTCGAGCAGGCCGACGAGCACCGCGCCCACCGCTGCCAGCGGGTAGCTGGCGAGGCCGCCGATGATGGCGCCGACGAAGCCCTTCAGGCTGATGATGAAGCCGGAGTCGAAGTAGATCGTGGTGATGGGCGCGACCATCACGCCGGACAGGGTGCCGATGAAGGAGGCGAGCAGGAAGCTGGCGCGGCCGGCGAACACCGGCGAGATGCCCATCAACTGCGAGCCGACGCGGTTGATCGCGGTGGCGCGCAGGGCCTTGCCGTAGATGGTGCGCTCGAAGAACTGGTACAGGATGATGATGAGCGCCAGCGACATCGCGATCACCCACAGGCTCTGGCTATTGATCATCAGCGGACCGAGCTCGAAGCCGGCTTCGGAGAAGGGTTTGGTCTGCGCGCCACTGGGGCCGAACAGCAGCAGGCCGACGCCGACCATGGCGACGTGCACCGCGATGGAGACGATCAGCAGCACCAGCGAGGGCGCATTCGCGATCGGCTGGAAGAACAGGCGATACATCTGCGGACCCAGCGGCACCACCACGGCCAGCGTGAGCAGCACCTGGGCGGCCATCGGCAGGTCAGCCAGCGGCAACTGGTACATCAGCACGACGAGGGCGAAGGCGTAGGCAACCTTCAGCACCATGCTGAGCGGAATGCCGCGGCGCGAGGGCGAGCGCAAGCGCACGCGCAGGTCCAGCGCGGCTTCGACCACGGCGAGGCCGGCCACCAGCCAGACGATGCTGTTGGGCGTGCCGGATTGGACGGCGGCCATGGTGAGCGCGCCGAAGGAAACGAACTCACCCAGCGGGATCAGCAATACCCGGGTGACGGTGAAGACGAGCAGGATGGAGAGCGCCAGCAGTGCGTAGATCGCACCGTTGGTGACGCCGTCCTGCCCCAGGATCAAGGCAATCTGTAGGTCCATTCGAACAAAGTCCTTCGTTCAGGCCGGCCGTTCCGCCGCGGGGGTGGACAGGGGCACGACATGACGCGGTTGGCGTCTCCGCCCTCCCGGTGCGCGTTCCCGCGGGGTGAGCGGGACCGCCGGAGCTGCCGGTAGAGGCTGACTCCGCCTGGCAGGAATACCGGGGGGCTGGTTCGACCCGCCGCCGCAGCGCCGGGCCTGAAGGAAAACCGGCACCGGGTGAGCGGTGCCGGCAAAGCGTTTTACTTGAGCAGGGCCCAGGCACCGTTCTTCACGGTGATCATCTCGCGGCCACGCTCGTCGAAGCCGCTGTGATCTTCCGGCGTCATGTTGTACACGCCCTGTGCGCCCACCAGTTCCTTGGTCTGTTCCAGCGCGTCGCGCAGGGCGGCACGGAATTCCTTGGTGCCCGGCTTGCCCTTCTTCTCGGCGATGGGGATGGCCTTCTGCAGCAGCAGGCCGGCGTCATAGACGTTGGCGCCGAAGGTGGCCGGCTTGTTGCCGTACATCTTCTCGTAGGCGCCCATGTACTCGGCGGCGACCTTCTTGGCCGGGTTGCTGTCCGGGATCTCGTCCAGCACCAGCATCAGGCTGGCCGCCAGGATGGTGCCTTCCACCTTCTTGCCGCCCAGCTTCAGGAAGTCATCCAGCGCGGCGCCGTGGGTCTGGTAGTACTTGCCCTTGTAGCCGCGGTCGAACAGCGAAGTCTGCGGCAGCACGGCGGAACTGCCCGGGGCGGCGATCAGCACCGCATCCGGCTTGGCGCCGATGATCTTCAGGGTCTGGCCGGTGACGGAGGTGTCGTTGCGCTGGAACTTCTCGTTGGCGACGATCTGGATGCCGTTCTTCTCGGCCAGCGCGGTCATCACCTTGCTCCAGTTTTCACCGTAGGGGTCGCCGGTGCCGAACAGGCCCAGGCTCTTCACGCCGTTCTTGGCCATGTGCTCGACCAGCGCCTTGGCGATGATGTCGTCGTTCTGGGTGGTCTTGAACACCCACTTCTTCTGCTCGGTCATCGGCAGCACCACGGCGGCGGTGCCCACCGGCGCCAGCAGCGGCACGCCGGCCTCGGCGACGAAGCCGATGGCGCCCATGGCGTTGGGCGAGCCGGAAGGTCCGATGATGGCGTCCACGTTGTTCTCGGAGATCAGCTTCTTCACCGCGGTCACGGAGGCGGTGGAATCACTGGCGTCGTCCAGGGAGATGTACTCGATGGTCAGGTCGCCGACCTTCTTCGGCATCAGCGGAACGGTGTTCTTCTGCGGGATGCCGACCAGGGCGATCGGGCCGGTGGCGGAGGTGATGACACCGACCTTCACCTGGGCGAAGGCGGTGGTGGCCAGGGTGGCCAGGGCGACGGCAGCGGTGATCTTCTTCAGCAACATGGCGAAACCTCCGTTAGGGTTCTTTCGTGCAGCAGGTGTGAGTGAAAAAAGAGCGGCTACTTCGTTTTGACTTCAGATTGTTATGGTGCCTACGCTCGCTCCGCCACAGACGTACAGGGTCTGGCCGGTGACGAAACTGTTCTCGGGGTCGGCAAAGAACATCACGGCCCGGGTGACGTCGTCCGCACGGCCGACGCGCTTGACCGGGATCGCTGCCGCCAGCGCTTTCTCGCGCTCGCTGCCGGCTTCGATGACGGCGTAGTACATGTCGGTCTGTATCGGGCCCGGTGCAACCACGTTCACCGTGATGCCCTTGGGCGCGAGCTCCAGCGCCCAGGTGCGCGCCATGCCGATCATGCCGGCCTTGGTGGCCGAGTACGCGGTACGAGTTGGCAGGCCCAGCGCGCCGCGGGAGGACATCAGCACCACGCGGCCGAACTGGCGCTGGGTCATGCCCGGCAGGAAGGCCTGCATCAGGTCAATGGCCGCTCCCAGGTGGATCTGGGTCAGGCCCTGCAACTCCTCGTTCTTCACTTCGCCCAGCAGCTTGGGCCAGATCACGCCGGCGTTGTGGATGAAGTGGCTGACCTCGTGGGCGGCGGCGATCTCCTGGCCGGCCTGCGCGGTGGCGGCGGCGTCCAGCAGATCGACCTGCACGGTCTTGAGGCGGGGGTGGGTCCAATCTGGTGCGCGGCGGGCCAGGGAAATGACCTCGTAGCCGTCGGCCAGCATGCGCTTGCAGATGTCGGCGCCGATCCCGGCCGAGCCGCCAGTGACGACGGCGACGTGCTTTTCACTCATGTTCCGTTCCTCAAACCGTGGGAGTCAGTGCCAGTACGCGCAGCGGGCTGCCGGATCCGTTACGGATCTTGAGAGGCGCGGCGAAGATGACGGCACCTTGCGGCGGCAGCAGATCCAGATTGGTCAGGCACTGGAGGCCGTAGCGGTTGTTGCCGTGCATGAAGTAGTGGCAGGGGTAGGGCGGGTTGAGGTGATGGGCCTGGCCGGCGTCGGTGCCGACCGATTCGGTACCGAAGCCATGCACGTTCCGTTCCTGAATCAGCCACGGAACCACTTCGGCGTCGGGGCCGGGGGAGTGGGCGCCATCCTCGGCCATGTTCAGGTATTCCTTGGGCATGGCACGCTTGGACCAGTCGGTGCGCATCAGCACCCAGGCGCGTTCCGGGATGCGGCCATGCTTCTCTTCCCAGGCCTTCACATACTCGACGGTGAGGAGGAAATCCGGGTTCTCGGCGCACTCGGCGGAAACGTCGATCACGCAGGCGGAGGCGATGAAGTTCTCCACCGGGATGGAGTCCACCGCGTTGTCCGGCTGGTCCTTGCCGCTGATCCAGTGGATGGGCGCATCGAAGTGGGTGCCGGTGTGCTCCGACATGGAGAAGTTGTTCCAGTACCAGGCCGGGCCGCGCTCGTCGTAGCGGGAGATCTCCTCGATGCGGAAGGGCCAGGCCTGACCGAACTCCGGCGGCAGCTGGATGATGGGGAATTCCGGCGTCAGCGTCTGGGTGAGGTCGACCAGCTTCACGCGGCCGGACAGCAGCTCGGCCATGAACTGGGCGAGGATGGGGGTGCTCATCTGCGGTTCTCCTGTGCGTGGCCGGGCTTACTGGCCCAGCTCGCGTTCGACGGCCTTGTGGTTTTCGCGCAGGCGGGTGCGCAGTTCCTCGGCGATGTCGCCGACATAGAGGTCCTCGACGCCGTCCTGCAGGCCCTTGACGATGGCCTTGGCCAGGCCGGAGGGCGCGATCTTGGGCGGCGGCGTGAGCTGTTCCCATTCCTCGTCCACCGGGCCGGGGAACACGTTCATCACCCGCACGCCGGCGCCGCGCAGTTCGGCGCGCAGCGTGTGCGACAGCGACAGCGCTGCCGCCTTGGAGGCGGACCAGGCGCCGCGCGCCGGCAGGGCGGCATGGGCGTGGATGGAGAGGATGTTCACCCAGGCCACCGCGTTGTTGCTGCCGTCCGCGGCGCGGAAGCACATGCCGGGGCCGAAGGCTTGGGCGAGGCGCATCAGGCCGAGCACGTTCACTTCCATGGCGTCGCGGGCGAGGTTCACATCCTTGCGGTTGAGGATGCCGCCGTCACGCAGGTAGTCGGCGGTGTTCACCAGGATCTCGACCTTGCCGCCGATGGAGGCGGCGAGGCGGTCCACCGAGTCGGTGTCGGTCACGTCGAGCTCCACCACTTGCAGGCGCGGGTCGGAGGCGACCAGCTTGTCGAAGGCGGGCACCGTCTTCCAGGTGCTGGCGTCGCCGAGGAAAACGGCGTTGGCGCCGGCTTCCAGCATGGCCTTGGCGACCGCCATGCCGGTGGCGGACTTGCCGTCGGTGACGAGCACGCGGCGGAACTTCGGGTCGCAGGTGGATTCGCGCAGCTGCGGGGCGTCGTTCATGTTCGGGGTGTCCTTTTCCGGCAGCGCATGGAGCACCGCCTGGCCGCTGCGGTCCAGCTTCAGCGTCAGCCGCACGCTGCCGCCTTCGGCGCAGTCCTCGTGCACATGAGCGACCACCGAGGGGCCGGCGGCCATCTTCACCGTGCCGACGCGCCAGGGCAGGCGCTCGCGGAAGTAGAGGTCGTTGCTGTGGCGCAGGGTGGTGGTGGCGATGAGTTCGCCGCGGTTGTCCACCGGCTTCCACGCCAGGTGCTCGGAGAGGCAGCTGCCGCAGACTTCGCGCGGCGGGTACTGCACCGTGCCGCAGTCGGCGCACACCTGCATCTCGAACACGCCTTCGGCGGCGGCGCGGGTCAGGCCCAGCGCAGTGCGGCTGCGCGGCACCGGCGGCAGCGTGGCCAGCCGGGTGCGCAGTACCGGGTTTTTCTTCTTCGGTTTGACGAGCGGTTCGGTCATGCCGCTTCTCCTTGCGTCGCGCCGCGTTCCAGGATGGCCGCGCCGGAGCACAGGCCGCGGTCGTAATTGATCATGCCGAAGCCGGAGACCACGCCTATCTTCGCGTCCTTCACCTGGGTGCGGCCGGCGCCGCCGGTGAGCTGGCGCAGCGCCTGCACGAAGCCGAGGTAGCCGCCCGCGGCGCCGGCCTGGCCGACCGAGAGCTGGCCGCCGGAGGTGTTGAAGGGGAAGCTGCCGTCGATGGTGAATTCGTTGGCGCGGATGAAGCCGGCGACTTCGCCCTTGGCGCAGAAGCCGAGGTCTTCGAACTGCATGGCGTTGATGACCGGGTAGTCGTCGTAGGTCTCGAGGAAATCGACGTCCGCCGGGGCCACGCCGGCGTGCTCGTAGAGCGCGTCCTTGTCCATCGCCCAGCCGCCGCGGAACTGGATGGGGTCTTCCGGGAAGGCGTTGTGGCGTTCGATGGTGGAGCGCACGCGGGCGTAGGGCAGCTTGAGCGCCCGGGCGCGTTCCTCGCTCATCACCAGATAGCCTTCGGCGCCGGCACAGGGCATCACGCAGTCGAACAGGTGGATGGGGTCGGTAATGGGGCGGGCGTCGAGGTATTGCTGCAGGGTCAGCGGCTTCTTCATCAGCGCATGCGGGTTCTTCAGGGCGTTGTCGCGCTGGGCGACGCAGAGCTTGCCGAAGTCCTCGCGGCTGGCGCCGTAGTGCTTCATGTAGTAGTCGGTGAGCAGCGCGAAGCTGGCGTTGGGGCCGCCGGCGCCGTAGGGATAGACCGCGTCCTGCGCGAAGCGGGAGAACTGGCTCACCGTGTTGCGGAAGGAGTCCACATGGTTGGTGTCGCCGGCGATGCAGGCGATGACGTCCGCGTCGCCGGCCTGCACCGCCCGCGCCGCGCGGCGCAGCGCGACCACGCCGGAGGCGCCGCCCATGGGAATGTGGTCCAGCCAGCGCGGGCTCATGCCCAGGTGCTGCATCAGGCCGACGGCGGTGTCCGGCCCCAGGGTGAAGCTGGAGACGCAGACGCCGTCCACTTCGCCCTTGGCGATGCCGGCGCCGCGGATCAGCTCCGCCAGCGCGCGGCCCAGCCACCAGTGCGCGCTGCGGGTGGAGTAGCGCACGTAGGGAATGGTGACCGGCACGGTGACGGCGACGCCGTCATAGCCGCGCCGTTTCCCGGCGGGCGCTGCACTTGCCGCCGGACTTGTTGCCGCACTCACTTGTGATCTCCCTGGCGCTTCTTCATCGCGCAGGTGTTCACGCAGTTGGCGGCGTCGACCAGGGTGGGCGCCAGCGCCTTCAGTTCGCCGCGCTGGATCTTGTTGGTGGTGGTGAGCGGCAGGCTGTCGACGAAGGCGACGTAGCCCGGCGCCTTGTAGTAGGCGAGCTGGGACAGAGACCAGGTGACCAGCTCCAGCGCGGCGGCTTCCATCGCCGGGCGGTCGGCGGGCGCGTCCTGGGCGATGACCAGCGCCATCACCTCGTCGCCGCGCACCGGGTCCGGCACCGCCGCCACCGCCACCGACTTCACCAGCGGATGCTGCTGCAGCACCGCTTCCACTTCCACCGCGGCGATGTTCTCGCCGCTGCGGCGGATGACGTTTTTCTTGCGATCGACGAAGTGCAGGTAGCCGTCGGCGTCGCGGCGCACGATGTCGCCGGTGTGGAACCAGCCGCCGGCCCAGGCTTCGTCGGTGGCCGCCGGGTCTTTCAGGTAGCCGGCGAGGAAGCCGTAGCGCGGATCGTCGCCGGCGTGGCGCACCAGCAGTTCGCCCTGTTCCCCGGCGCCGGTTTCAGTGCCATCGTCCTTGACGATGCGCACCAGCACGTCGTCGCCTTCCTTGCCGAAGCAGGAGCTGCCGATGTGGCGCGGTTCCTTGTTGGCGATGACGACGGCGCCGGCGCCGGTCTCGGTCATCGCCCAGGCTTCCAGCAGCGGGAAACCGAAGCGCTCTTCGAAGGGCGCGTGCAGGGTGCGGTCCACCCCGGCGCCGAAGCCGAAGCGCACGCTGTGCTGGCGGTCCGCCGGGCCGGCCTCGGCCTTCATCAGCATGGCCGGCATCACGCCCAGGTAGTGCACCACGGTAGCGCGGGATTCGCGCACGCTGGCCCACCAGCTGCGCGGGTGGAAACGGTCCAGCGGGATCAGGCAGCCGCCGGTGAGCACCATGGCCATCGCCGAGTAGGCCATGGCGTTCATGTGCACCAGGGGCAGCGGGGTGATCATGCGTTCCTTGCCCGGATGCAGCTGGGCCAGGCCGCCGATGTCGGCGTACCACTTGCCGGCGTGCAGGAAGTAGCGGTTGGGCAGGATGCAGCCCTTGGGCCGGCCGGTGGTGCCGGAGGTGTAGAGCAGGGCGCACTCGGTGAGCTCGCCGGGGGCGGTGTCCGCTTGCGGCGCCGGGAAGCTGGCCCGCGGCGGCAGATCGCCGTCGGCCATCACCGCGAAGGGGCGGCCGGCGCGTTCGGCGGCGGCCTTCAGGTCGTCGTGGCGATGGGGCAGGGCGATGGCCAGCGCGATCTCGGAGTGGCCGATGAGGTATTCCAGCTCGGCGGCCCGCATGTCCGGGTTGATGGGCACCACGGAAACGCCCAGGCCGTTCAGCGCGAACCAGTGCAGGAAGAAGGCGGGGCGGTTTTCCAGCAGGATGCCGACGCGGTGGCCGTGGCCGTAGCCGGCGGCGGCGTAGGCCTGGCGCAGGGCTTCGACGCGCTCGAAGGTTTCGGCGTAGCCGAACTCGCCGGCCTCCACTCCGTAGATGCCCGCCGTTTCCGGCAGGATGCAGAGGAAGGGCTGCTTCGCCCAGCGGACGGCGGCCTCGTAGAAGGCCTGGTGAACTGTGCTTGCCAAGTCTTGCTCCCGGCGTGGTCTCCGTTCCAGCCCTGGGGCTGGCGGCGCCTCACCTTTCTGTCAGAGGTTTGTTGTGCCCGCCCTCCGCGCCTGCGCGCGGTGGGCGATTGTCGTTTATGTGTGGCGCTTACATGAAGAGCTGGATGTTGCCGAAGGCCGCATCGCAGTTCACCAGCTCGACTTTCTTCAACTTGATCTTGAGCACGCCGTCCTGCATCACCAGGGTGTGGGTGGCCCAGCCGGCATAGAGCTGCTGCTCGTCCACCCGGGTTTCGACGTAGTGGAAGGCGGTGCGAACCACTGCTTCGCCCTTGGCGGCGTCCATGGATTCCAGCGTGGGCAGCTGCAGCAGGTGGTGGCTGCGGCTGTGCGGCTGCTGGGAGAAGGTGCGCTTGCCGTGCAGGCGCTCGATGCGCACCTGCAGCAGCAGCTTGTCTTCGTACAGCAGCGAGGTATGCAGGCGCGGGTCCGGCTGGTCGTGCGTCAGCGGCATCCAGTAGTAGCCGTCGTCGGTGAAGAGCTGCAGCCAGTCGTCGAAGCGCTGCTCGTCCAGCATGCGGGCTTCGGCATAGACGAAGTCGAGTACGGTCTTTTCGGTCAAGGTGTTCATCGTTCGATTTCCTTCCTTACTCCGCCTTGGCGGCCGGGCCCATGAACTTGACCCAGGCGCGCATCTGGTTGCGCATCTGCCATTCGTTGGTGCCGTTGGTGACGGTGCTCACGTCCGGCTGCTCGCTGCCGTCGTACAGGCGCTGCAGGTTCACCCACTCGCGGCCGCGGCTGTGCAGCACTTCCTGGGCGCGCTCGTACATCTCGGTGTCGTCGTGGGCGACGACCGAGGTGGGCGCGTTGATGAGGCGGGTGTACATCAGGGTGCGTTCGAGCAGGATGTCCGGCGCGCCGACGAGGCGGAAGGTCCAGGACTCGACCAGGGTCTTGCCCGGGCCCAGCGGCTTGAATACCCGCATGGCCTGGATGGGGCCCTTCATCGTCATGTTGGGGAAATACACCGTGTTGTGGCGGCACTCGCCGAGGATCTGCTTGGCGCGGTCTTCGCCGTAGTTGGCCACCATGGCTTCCCAGTAGTCGGGAATGGCGGAGTAGTCGGCGTGGATGGAGTCGGACACGCCGGTGTGGCCGTGGCCGTTGGGCCAGACGCGGATGCCCATCTTCTCGAAGAATTCGTAGGGCGAGGCGAAGGGGGCGAAGAGCTCCACCGCCATCGGCTTGGGCGTGCCTTCGGGGGCGCGCTTCCATACGTCCACCGCGGTGCCGGCGGAGGATTCGTGGGCGACCATCGGGTGGCAGGTGTCGGTCTGGTTGTCGACCAGCATCTTCCAGTTGCAGTTGTTGATGTAGCGCAGCACGCCGCCGGCCACCTCCAGCTTGCCGACCGGGGAGCGGTCCACCATGTTGTCGATGGTGCTGAGGGAGTCGCCGAAGAACTCCTCGAAGGAGATGCCTTCGTTGGCCAGGCGGCAGAACACGAAGTCGCGATAGACGTGCACGTTCTTCACCGCCGCCATGCCGTGGCTGGCTTCGCAGGATTCGAAGCCGGTGTCGGCGTAGCCGTTCTTCAGCGGGATGGAGAGCAGCGAGCCGTCGGTCTTGAAGGTCCAGGCGTGGTAGGGGCAGCGGAAGAACTTGCCGGTGTTGCCACAGCCTTCGCCGGCCACCTTCACGCCTTTGTGGGGGCAGCGGTTGTGCAGCACCTTGATGCTGTCGTCGCTGTGGCGGACCATGACCACCGGCTGGTCGCCGACGGTGGTGGTGTAGTAGTCGCCCTTGTTCGGAATCTGGCTGGCATGGCCGACGTAGACCCAGCTGTTGGTGAAGACCTGCTCCATCTCCAGGTCGAATACTTCCTGGTCGATGTAGGCGTCTTTGTGCACCTCGGTTTCCCGCACCAGCGCACGTACCGCCGCCGGGTTGTTCCTGTACTTGCTCATCGCGATGTCCTCATGCTGTCTGCTTGCGGCCGTCGGTCGCATCCGGGTATCAAAGATCGAGCACCAGGCGCGGTGTCTTGCTCCGCGAGATGCAGATCTGGATCAGTTTGCCCTCCGCCCTTTCGGCGTCGGACAGGAAGTAGTCGCGGTGGTCGGGCACGCCTTCGAGCACAGTGGCGGTGCACACGCCGCATTCGCCGCGCTTGCAGTCGTACATCGGGTCGCAGCCCTGTTCTTCCATCACGTCGAGGATGGTCTTGTCGGCCGGCACGGTGAGGGTGACGCCGGACTGGCGCAGCTCCACTTCGAAGGGTTGGTCGCCTTCGAGCGGCGCGGCGGCGGCGAAGAGTTCGAAATGCACGCGGTCGGCAGGCCAGCCGCGTTGCTTGGCGCCTTCGATGAGGGCGTCGATCATGCCCTTGGGGCCGCAGACATAGAGGTGCTGGGTGGTCTTGAGACCGTCCAGCAGGGCGCCGATGTCCAGCCTGGTATCGGCTTCGTCGTCGGCATGCACCTTGAGGGCCGGGCCGGCGAGACTGGCCAGTTCGTCGAGGAAGGCGAGCTGGCTGCGGCTGCGGCCGCTGTAGTGCAGCTGGTAGCTGCGGCCGGCGGCTTGCAGGCCACAGGCCATGGCGGCGATGGGGGTGATGCCGATGCCGCCGGCCAGCAACACCACTTCGCCTTCGCTGGCTTCGGCGGCATGCAGCGGAAAGTCGTTCTTGGGCGCGGAGACCGTCACCCGGTCGCCCACCGCCAGAGTGTGCATGTGGCGCGAGCCGCCCTGGCTTTCCTCTTCCAGGCGGATGCCGAGGCGGTAGGCGGACGGCGCATCGAAACCGCCGGTGGGCTCGAACGAGACGAGGGAGTAGCAGCGCGCATCTGCCAGACCCGGAATGCTCACCTTCAGGTGGGCGCCCGGGGTGAAGGCGGGCAGCGCGCTGCCGTCCGCCGCCTGCAGGTACAGGGTGCGGATCAGCGGCGTTTCCGCCCGGATTTCGCTGACCGTGAGTTCCAGTTCTGACATCGCGTCTCTTCCTCTATCTCGTCCGTTTATTGCCGTTTGCGGTCCCGTGCGCCGTCTGTGCGGTTCAGGCCGCCTGGCGGGTGAAGCCGGCTTCCGCCGTGGTGCTCTTCATCAGCAGGCCAAGCTGGTTTTCCAGCTGGCGGCCTTCCTCATCGGCCATCGCCGCTTCGCGCAGCCGCTTCAGCGTGGCCGCCGCGTCGGCCTGGCCGGCGAGGCGGTCGGCCGCCTCCATCAGGCGGGCGAAGCGGTCGCCGCTGCGAGCGTGCGTGCCACTGTAGCCCTTCACCAAACGGCGGCAGTGTGCGATTTCCACGGCGAAGTCGTAATCCGCGGCGGCGTTCTTCAGCACCCGCTCGTACCAGGCGTTGATGCCGGCGGTCTCGATCTGGTGGCGCAGCGTGCTGCGGCGGAAGCGGCGCATGCCGGCCAGCATGTACAGGGCGATGAACCAGGTCAGCGTGCCGGTTTCGACGCGGCGGCCATGCTCCATCTTGCGCTTGACGAAGCCGCCCACACCCTTGGAGTTCTCCAGCCAGCGGCCGAGGCCGGCGGGCAGGGTGCCGCAGATTTCTTCCAGCCGCGGATGCATGAACTCGGTGGTGTAGACCAACTGGTCCGGCTTGGCGCCGACTTCCTTGCGCACGCGCTCGAAGCGGCTGCCGCGGGTCTTGAGGTCGGCGACGCGGATCACGTCGTCGTAGCTCTTGGCCACCGCCAGGCGGTGCGCCATGGCCTGGGTCAGCGCCCAGCCCTTGGCCTCGCCACCCTTGGCGGCATCGAGCTCGCGTACCTTGGCGATCTGGTCCAGGTATTCGCTGGCGTAGGCGATGTCCTGGAAGTCGATCAGGCGGCGCAGGCCGGCCACCAGCATGCCGTGGGCGGCTTGCGGGAATTCGCGCTTCACCCGCTGCAGCAGGGCATCCACCTTGGGGTTGGCGGCCTTCTCCGGCACGTCCGGCGCGGGGCGGGAGGTGTCGATGCGCTCCGGCGCGGCGGGGGCCTTGGCGGCGGCGTCGAAACCGAGGGCGAAGGCGCGCAGGCTGGCTTCCACGCCCTTGCCGCTGTCGCGGATGGTTTCCTCGAAGGCCTCGCGGCTGAAGGGCAGGGCGCCGGAGCCGGCGACCGCGCCGAACAGGCTGGCGGAGATCACGCTGCCACCCTTTTCGGCCAGCGCCTGCAGGTCGAAGGCCAGCATGCGTTTGGAGGCTTCCAGGCCGGCTTCGATGACCTTGTTGGGGTCGCCGATGCCGTTGCCCAGCGCCGCCTTCTCGGTCACCGAGTAGCTGCGGTGGGTGGAGGTGATGAGGGTGGTGCGGTCCGGCGTCACCAGCCCGCGCTGCATGGCGCGGCCGGCTTCCATCAGCTCGGCGGCGACGACCAGGTCGAGGTCGCCCGGCGTCGGCATCATCGCCAGCGTGGGCGGCTTGCCGGCGGCGTGCGCATCGCTCTCGGGCAGCAGTTCGAGGTAGTAGATGGTGGCGCCGGTGCGCTGGGCAACGCCCGGCACCGAGGTGGTCTGCGCCCACCAGCCGGCCTTCTCGGCCATGTCCACGATCCAGTCGGCGAGCACGCCGCCGCCTTGGCCGCCCATGGCGAGCACCGCGATCTTGATCGGCGTGCCCGGGTGAAAAACGATCTTGCTCATGTCTGTTCTCTCTCCTGGGCGCTTACAGGGCGTACTCGGCCTGACGGGAGGCGCGGCGGCGCTGCAGGAAGCCGATCACCGCCTTGCGCAGTTTCGCCATCAGGCGGTCGCCGCGGTTCGGGTTGTGGATGATGTCGGCGCGGTAGAAGGACGGGCACAGCACCGCGGCTTCGGCCACTTCACCGCAGTTGCCGCAGCCGACGCAGCCGTTGTCCACATGGGCCACCGGATCTTCCTTCAGCGGGTCGCCGCTGTCCTTCACGCTGAGCGAGGGGCAGCCGGAGAGGCGGATGCAGGCGTGGTCGCCGGTGCACACGTCGGCATCGACGCCGAAGCGCTCCTTCACCGCGCGCTGGCCGCTCTTCACCGCCTTGGTGAAGATGGGCTTGATGCGGCGCTGCTTGTTCAGCATGCATTCCGACTGGGCGATGATGACCTTGGGCCCGTCGGTGGTGGTGGTGAGCGCTTCTTCCAGGGTGTCGCGCACGCGGGCGACGTCGTAGGTGCGGTCTATGGTGCGCACCCACTTCACGCCGGCGCCGCGGATGGCGTTCTCGATCGGGTTCTTGGTCGAGCGGTCGGCGTTCTCGGCGCGGGAGGAGAGGATGTCCTGTCCGCCGGTGGCCGAGGAGTAGTAGTTGTCAACGATGACGATGACGCCGTCGTTCTTGTTGAACACCGCATTGCCGATGCCGGAGGTCAGGCCGTTGTGCCAGAAGCCGCCGTCGCCCATCACCGAGATGGAGCGCTTGCCGGTCTTGACGTTGAAGGCCGAGCTCGACGCCGCGCCCAGGCCGTAGCCCATGGTGGTGGCGCCCAGGTTGAAGGGCGGCAGGATGGAGAACAGGTGACAGCCGATGTCGCACGACACATGGTGTTCGCCGAGATCCTGCTGGGCCAGCTTCATCGCGGCGAAGATGGGGCGCTCCGGGCAGCCGACGCAGAAACCGGCGGGGCGGGGCGGCACCACTTCGGCCAGGTCTTTCACCTTCGGGTGGAAGGTGATGGGCACGCCGGCCGGCTTGGCCTTGGCAACCGCGGGCGCCGCGGCGGCAACCGCATCGGCGGCGACTTCGTCGGCCGCCACCGCTTCGTGGGTTGCCAGCAACTCCGGCCGCCAGGCCTTGATGAAGGCTTCCAGGCCGGTCTTCATCGCCGCGGTCGTGTATTCGCCCGCCATCGGCAGCACGTCCTTGCCGGAGAGGTGGGTGTCCACCTTGTTCTTGCGCAGGATGGCGTGCAGGTTCTGTTCGATGTAGTCCGGCTGGCCTTCTTCCAGCATCAGCACCGCGCGCTTGCCCTTGCAGAAGTCGACGACTTCCTCGTCGATCACCGGGTAGGTGACGTTCATGACGTACATCGGCAGGCGGCTGTTGCCGAAGCTGTCGGCCAGGCCGAGCAGCTGCAGGGCGCGGATCACGCCGTTGTAGAGGCCGCCCTGCAGGATGAGGCCGACGTCTTCCACATCGCCGTCGAAGAACTCGTTGAGCTTCTTCTCGCGGATGAACTTCACCGCGGCCGGCCAGCGCTGCTGGATCTTCTCGTGCTCATGGGTGAAAGAGGCGGGCGGCAGCACGATGCGGCTGGTGTCGCGCACCGGGTTTTCCAGCGCCTGCTTCAGCGTGTAGCGCGGGCGCTTGTTTTCCTTGGTGATGAAGCGGCCGTGCACGTGACAGGAGCGGATGCGCACCTGCAGCATCACCGGCGTGTTGGAGGCCTCGGACAGCTCGAAGCCGTCTTCCACCGACTGCACGATGGACTCCAGGTTGGGACGCGGGTCCAGCAGCCACATCTGCGACTTCATGGCGAAGGCGTGGGAGCGCTCCTGCATGATGGAGGAGCCTTCGCCGTAGTCCTCGCCGATGATGATCAGCGCGCCGCCGGTGACGCCGCCGGAGGCAAGGTTGGCGAGCGCGTCGGAGGCGACGTTGGTGCCGACGGTGGATTTCCAGGTGACCGCGCCGCGGATCGGATACATCACCGAGGCGGCCAGCATGGCGGCGGCGGTGGCTTCGGAGGCGCTGGTCTCGAAGTGGACGTCCAGCTCCTGCAGGATCTCGTTGGCGTCGGCCAGCACGTCCATCAGGTGGGAGATCGGCGAGCCCTGGTAGCCGCCGACGTAGCCCACGCCCGACTGCAGCAGGGCCTTGGTGATGGCGAGAATGCCCTCGCCGCGGAATTCCTCTCCGGCGGGAATCCGGAGCTGCTGCACTTCCTTCTTGAACGAACGTTCAGCCATTGCTGATCTCCTCGCTGCCGTCGCGGCGCATCGTCTTCAGGCAGCCCTGTTGGGGGGGCTGGGCGTACGCGATGGTCTGCGTACCGCTGGGGGCCAGATCGTGGTCGGCCATCGTTTTATCTCCTTCGATCCATGTGCGCGTCGAGGTTCCACAGCTTGCTGCGACGCAATATCGAAAGCCCATGAATCTATGCGTTGAGAACTACTTTAGAAATGAACATTTCTGCTGTCAATCTAAAAGATGAAATTTCATGGATATCCAAAAATAACACGAAAAAACAAAAACATACCTTTGCCAAAACGGTGCGGCGGCGCACCATCAAGGTGCTGGGAAAAAACCCTTTTCTCCCGCGGTATTAGCCGTTTTCGATGTTGCAGTTGCAGCATGGAATCAGGATCGATGCACTAAAGTGGGGCAAAAAAAACGCCCGGCAACCGGATGTCGCCGAGCGTCGGGAAGACGGACCCGCAGAGCCTGGGATTAAGCGCTTCGTCGTATGTCCGTCTGGACGGGAAGGGGTGGGGCTCAGGCGTCCTGCACCATGGCGAGCACCCGCAGCGGGCTGCCCGAACCGTTCTGGATCTTCAGCGGCGCGGCGAAGATCACCGCGCCCTGCGGCGGCAGCAGGTCCAGGTTGGTCAGGCATTGCAGGCCGTAGCGGTTGTTGCCGTGCATGAAGTAGTGACAGGGGAAAGGCGTTTCCCAGGCGTAGGACTGGCCGGCGTCGGTGCCGATGGCCTCCACGCCGAAACCGCAGACGTCGCGTTCCTCGATCATCCACTGCACCACGCCGGCGTCCGGGCCGGGGGTGTGGCAGCCATCTTCCTTGGCGTTGAGGTAGGCGGCCGGCGTCGGTTGCTTGGACCAGTCGGTGCGCATCAGCACCCAGGCGCCAGCGGGAATGCGGCCGTGCTTTTCTTCCCAGGCCTTGACGAAGCCGACGGTGAGCAGGAAATCCGGGTTGGCGGCCACTTCCTTGCTGCAGTCGATCACCGCCGCGGCGGCGATGAATTTCTGCGCCGGGATGGTATCGACCGCGTTGTCCGGCAGGTCCTTGCCGGTGACCCAGTGGATGGGCGCGTCGAAGTGGGTGCCGGTGTGCTCGTTGCAGGCGAAGTTGTTCCAGTACCAGGCCGGGCCGCGCTCGTCATAGCGCGACACGTTCTCGATGGTGAAGGGCGCGCACTGGCCGAACTGCGGCGGCAGCGGAATGGTGGGGAATTCCGGCGTCAGCGTCTGGGTGAGGTCGACCACACGGATGCGGCCGCCCTGGAGGTCGGCGAGAAAGGCAGCAAGATTGGTACTGGCCATGCGGGCTCTCCTGGTTGGGGCAGGGGGTGAGGGGATGAAGCATTGGGCGCGGCCGCGGTGCCGACCTGGCCAGGGCGGCCGCGCCCGATTCGGGTTATGGCGTAAGGGTGGACCGGAAGGCGGGAAGGAAAAATCCGGAATCCGCAGGGCTTTGTCCGCTTTACGCAGGGGCGGGCAAGGGCGCTGCAGCCAGCGGCCTTGCTTGAGTCTCTTTCAAGCAGGGTGCGGGGTGCCACGGCTTACTCAGTCCGGCTCGTCATCATCGCTTCCAGGTGCTTCGCCAGGGCAAGTGTGTTGAGAACGGAAGAATGCCCGGCGCCGAGAACCCGCTCCATATCCGCTATCAGTGAGTGGAGAAGGCTGAGCGCGGCGGCAGGCTCGCCCATGCTCCCGGTAAGGGCAGCGATGCTCTGGCGGGTACTCAGTGTGTCGAGGTGATCGGGGCCGAGCGCCTGCTCCTGGTCAGGCAACAGTGTGCGAAAAAGCACCAGTGCGGCTGCGGGGTCGCCGGTATCCCGGGTGAGAGACGCAATGTCGTAGCGGGTGCTCAGGGTATCGGGGTGCTCGGCGCCGAGAACGCGTATCCGGGCGGGCAGCAAGTCCTGGAAAAGCGTGAGCGCCAGCGCGGGCTTGCCGGTGCTCCACGTTGCTTCGGCGATGTTGCCACGGGTGCCCAGGGCATGAGGGTGATCAGGCCCGAGGATGCGTTCCACGTCGGGCAGCAGTTCCTGGAGCAGCTTGAGGGCGGTTTCCGGGTCGCCCGCCTTGCCGGTCCAGAACGCGATGTTGTTGCGGGCGACGAGGGTGGCCGGGTGCCTGGGGCCGAGCAGCCGCTGCATGTCGGGCAGCAACTCCCGGAAAAGCGTGAGTGCGTCCCCGGGGTGTCCTGCGTCGCCCGTCCAGGAGGCAATGTTGGCCCGGGTGATGAGCGTGTCCGAATGGTTGGCGCCGAGTATGCGTTCGATGTCGGGCAGCAGCGCGCGGAAAAGCTGGAGTGCGGTCGAGGGCTCGCCGGCGTCGCCGATGAAGGAGGCGAAGTTGCTGCGGGCGACGAGCGCATCCGGATGCCCGGGGTCGAGCAGCCGGTGGGCCGTCTGTTGTGTCCAATCCAGAAAGGGCCGGCGCAGGCTTGCAGCCTGAAGCCCTTCGAAGGGCTCCTCGAAGGCGAGCGCGCGGGTGATGGCAGTCTCGCCATCCAGAAGCCCGTCGGCGACGTGCTCGCGCAGCAGGCTGATCGCATCCGCGAGCGCCGATTCCTGCACCGGTCCGAAATCCGCCGGGCGTTCGAAGCGCATTCTCTCGAAGAGCCGGTCCAACAGGGCGGTGAGGACGTCGCGTGCCCATGCTCGCTCCTCCGCCGGCGTCAGGCTGGCGATCAGGCTGGCTTGCATGTGGCGGTGAAAGCCGTGAAAGCCGGGGCGGTCGCCGACCGGATTGACGAAAGACCAGTGCTCGCCGACCAGCCAGGCAAAGTCGTGGCCTTCGATGTCTCCACGTTCGCGCAGGAGGTCGAAGATGCCGCGATCGAACTCCAGGGCCACGGCGAGCGCCTGCAGGGCGCGCAGGTGCTGCGGCGCCAGGTTGCGCAGGAAGCGCCGCTCGAGTTCCGCCGGGGTGTCGCCCAGCAGGTCGGGGGTGAAGGCGCCCGCATTGTCGCGGATCATCAGTACCGCGAGGTCGAGGTAGTAGGGCAGGAAGCTGGGTGGCTTTCCGGGCAGGCGTTCGGCGGCTGCGCGCAGGATGGCGTCGAGGTGACGCTCGATCAGCCCGGCGATTTCGTGGCGGCCCTGCGCCCGTTCCCAGGCAGCGGCTTTTTCGACCAGGAAGCCGCGTGCATCGTCTTCGGTGAGGCCGAGCAGCTCCGCCTGGTCGTTGATTTCGCGCGCCCAGTCGGTGCGTACCCGCTCGCGGCCGTAGAACTCCGTCCAGCGCAGCTTCTCGCGGCCGAAGACGATGAAGCCGATGCGTCCGCGCAAGGGTTTGCCATCGGGGGGCGGTAGGGTGTCCGCGCAGCGCAGGACTTCGGCCACCAGCGTGGCCAGGGCCCATTGCGCGTCCGGACGCGATTCACGGGATTGCACCCGCTCGAAGCCGTCGATGACGAGGCAGAGGGCCGTCTGCGGGTGGTGGGCGATCGCCTCCAGCAGATCGAGCGCCAGTACGGTGGGCATGCGTTCGGTGCGCTCGCGTTGCGACCAGCTCTGGGGCGAAGCGTCGAAGCGCTGGTGCGCGCGGCTGTGCCGGAACCACTCGCCCAGCCTGGGGAAGAGCTTGTTGAAGCCCTGGGCGGTCGCCATCGAGGGAACACTGAGGCCGACCGCGGCGCCGAGGTTGCCGATGAGGTCGGCGAGGTCCAGCAGGCCGGCCATCGTACCTTCGCCCCGGGTATGGCGGCGCAGCGTGATGGCTTGGTCCGGGTGCTCCGCCTGCAGCCAGGTGAGGTAGACGTAGTCGAACAGCGGGGTGGCGATGCCGGCCTTGCGCAGGGCGGTGCGCACGCGGCCGAGGAAGAGGGCGACCGGCAGGTCCGGGCGGATGCTGTCGGAGTCCAGGTCCAGCTCGGCCAGGGCAAAGGGCGCGATGCTGTAGCGATCCCGGGCGAGCTTGGCGCGGAAGTCGGCAATGCCCTTTTCCCGCAGGGTGGTCTTGCCCACACCGCCGACGCCGTGGAAGCTCAGTACCGCGCCCTGGGTGTGGCCCAGTCCCAGGCGCAGGCGTTCCAGGTGGGCATCGAGGTCGGCGCGTTGCTCGTTGCGGTCGGTGAAGAGGGCGAGGGCGCGTGGCGGCGAGTCGGACATCGTAGGCCCCGGCAGCGAGAGAGCGGATGCCGGATGGTAGCGCATGCCCCCGGCGTAGCGGGGGGCACACGGCGGGCGCTGCAGGGCGGCGGAGCCAGGGCAGGCTGGCGCACCACGCTCCAGCGCGCAAGGCCGCGGGTCTGCGAAAGGGAAGGGCCGCGAGGGAAGGCATGCTGACGGTCGGCTGACAAAAATGTTTTGTCCGAACGCAATCGGTTAAACTCCACCGCCATGGAAACTGCTTCAGAACCTCCAAGTAGCCCGCCGGCGCCCGCCGGCCCTTGCTGCGCTCCTTCCGAGCTTCAACCCGATTCCCCCGCGCCTACGCGGGCTCGCCGGCCAAGCGCCGGACATCTCCCGCATTCCCGCGTCCGCACGCCCGGTATGGCCACGTCCATGCCGGGCCGCCTGTGCTCGTCTGCCCCGTTTTCCCTTCATCGCATACAACCATGATTGAACTGCTTACCGATCCGGCTGCCTGGATCGGCCTTGCGACCCTGGTCGTGCTCGAGATCGTTCTCGGCATCGACAACCTCATCTTCATCGCCATCCTCACCGAGAAGCTGCCGCCGCATCAGCGCGACCGGGCGCGGGTGATCGGCCTCAGCCTGGCGTTGCTGATGCGCCTGGGCTTGCTGTCGGTCATCTCCTGGCTGGTGACGCTGACCACGCCGTTGTTCACCGTGCTCGGCTTCGGCCTCTCCGGCCGCGACCTCATCCTGCTGCTGGGCGGCCTGTTCCTGCTGTTCAAGGCCACCACCGAGCTGCACGAGCGGCTGGAAGGCGTGGAGCACTCGAAGACGCGCAGCAACGGCTACGCCAGCTTCGGCCTGGTAGTGGCGCAGATCGTGGTGCTGGACGCGGTGTTCTCGCTCGACGCGGTGATCACCGCGGTCGGCATGGTCGAGCATCTGCCGGTGATGATGGCGGCGGTGGTGATCTCCATCGGCGTGATGCTGCTCGCTTCCAAGCCGCTGACCCGCTTCGTCAACGCCCACCCGACGGTGGTGGTGCTGTGCCTCAGCTTCCTGCTGATGATCGGCCTCAGCCTGGTGGCGGAAGGCCTGGGCTTCCACCTGCCCAAGGGCTATCTGTACGCCGCCATCGGCTTCTCCATCCTGATCGAATTCTTCAACCAGCTCGCCCGCCGCAACATGGTGAGGCTGGAAGCGCGCCGGCCGCTGCGCGAGCGCACCGCCGAATCGGTGCTGCGGCTGCTGGGCGGGCGCATGCAGCGGGAGGAACAGGCGCCGGCGGACGAACAGGGCAGCGCGCCGGCGGAGCTGCCCGCCTTCGCGCTGGAAGAGCGCCACATGGTGAGCGGCGTGCTGTCGCTGGCCGAGCGCAACCTGCGCTCCATCATGACCCCGCGTGCCGACGTCGCCTGGATAGACCTCGACGCCCCCGCCGACGAGGTGAAGCAACAACTGCTGGAGGCCGCCCACGGCATGCTGCCGCTGTGCCGCGGCTCGCTGGACGAAGTGGTCGGCGTCGCCTGGGCCAAGGATCTGCTCGGTGTGCTCATGCGCGGGGGCAAGCTGGAGGAAGCCGCCAGCCTGCGCGCGCCGCTGTACGTGCCGGAGAGCACCACGGTGATCAAGCTCATCGACATCTTCCGCGACACCCGTGGCCAGCTCGCGCTGGTGAATGACGAGTACGGACTGCTCAAGGGCGTGGTGACGCCGATGGATGTGCTGGAAGCCATCGCCGGCGAATTCCCGGACGAGGACGAGGAACTGGAGATCCGCGAGAACGGCCCCGGGCAGTGGATCGTCGCCGGCAGCGCCGACCTGCACCAGCTGGAACTGGCGCTGGAAACCGACGGCCTGGTGAGCGAGGACGAGAGCTACACCTCACTCGCCGGCTTCCTGCTGGCGCGCTTCGACTACCTGCCCAAGGTCAGCGAGGTGATGCCCTTCCGGGGTTACGAGTTCCGGGTGATCGATGCGGACGAGCAACGCATCAAATCGGTGCTGGTAAGACGCCAGCCGGCGGAGAGCCTGGCTGCCGCGTGAGGGCAGGGCGGTGAGCTGCGGGCTGGGCGGCAGCCACGCCATCCAGCAACCGCCGCCAGCACTCCCTCTCCCCTCGCGGGAGCGGGGGAGAGGGGGCGCCCCGCAGGGGCGGCTTCGGCGCCACAGGCCCAGGCGCTGCACACCGCCTCTGTTCCATGCCCCACCGGGCGAAACAGTGCCTCGCCTTCTTCCGCCCACGCCCGCAGGAAAGAGGGGAGCCATTCCAGTAGGGCCACCGCATTGAAGCCCTCCATGCCAGCGTTATTTCACCTTCTCCTCCTGGATCCACCCGGTAATACCCTCCCGCTGCAAAAATCCCGGATGCGCTAGCATCGGCGCTTCGCTCCGCCGGGCTGCCCCCTCCCGCCCCCGCAGCGGCGGGGCTTCGGGAGTTACGCATGGATTGGAGCAACGAGTTGATCGACAGCCTCACCTGGCTGGCGATTGCCTTTCCCCTCTGTATCGTCGGCCTGGCGGCGGTGCTCGCCGGGCTGGCGCACCACACCGCCTGGGGCCGCCAGGTCCGCCGGCTGGCCTGGCCTTATTTCCAGCCGGGGCGCAGCTGGGTGCCGCTGGCCTGGCTGGCACTCATCGTCTTGTTCACCCTGCTGTCGGTACGCATGAACGTGCTGTTCTCGTACTGGTACAACGGTTTCTACAGCGCGATGCAGGCGCTGGACGCCGCCGCCTTCTGGTTCATGCTCGGCGTGTTCGGCGTGCTCGCCACCCTGCATGTGCTGCGCGCGCTGCTGGCCTTCTACCTGCGGCAGGCTTTCATGATCCGCTGGCGGGTCTGGCTCACCGAGGCGCTGATGGCGCGCTGGCTGGACAAGCAGGCCTACTACCGCACCCATCACGTGGCCCAGGCCATAGACAACCCGGACCAGCGGGTGCAGCAGGATGTGGACAGCTTCGTCACCAGTTCGCTGACGCTGTCCATGGGCCTGCTGGACGCGGTGGTGTCGCTGTTCTCCTTCACCCTGATCCTGTGGACGCTATCTGGCGCGCTGGCGGTGTTCGGCGTGGAAGTGCCGCGGGCCATGGTGTTCCTGGTGTACCTCTACGTGATCGTCGCCACCGTGTTCGCGGTGCGCATCGGCCGGCCGCTGGTGGGGCTGAGTTTCCTCAACGAGCGCTTCAACGCCAGCTTCCGTTACGCGCTGATCCGCCTGCGGGAGTACGGCGAGAGCATCGCCTTCTTCCGTGGCGAGGCGGTGGAGCGCAAGACCCTGGCCGGCCGCTTCGCGGATGTGATCGCCAACAGCTGGGCCATCGTTTTCCGTTCCCTCAAGTTCCAGGGCTTCAACCTCACGGTGAGCCAGATCGCGGTGGTGTTTCCCTTCATCGTCCAGGCGCCGCGGCTGCTGAGCAAGGAGATCACCCTGGGCGACGTGATACAGACCGCCCAGGCCTTCGGCCAGGTGGAGGAGGCGCTGTCCTTCTTCCGTACCTCCTACGATGAGTTCGCCAGCTACCGCGCGGTGCTGGACCGCCTCACCGGTTTCCTGGACGCGGTGGAGGAAGCCGGCCAGCTGCCGGTGCTGGCGCCGACGCCGGAGCAGGGCAGGCTGAGCCTGCAGGGTCTGTCCGTGCGCAAGCCGGCCGGCGAGGCGCTGGTCAGCGATCTGGCGCTGGAACTGCAGGCCGGCGATGCGCTGCTGATCCGCGGCCCCTCCGGCATTGGCAAGACCACGCTGCTGCGCGCCATCGCCGGACTGTGGCCCTACGTGGAAGGGCGCGTAGGCCGGCCGGTGGAGCGCGCCGCGCTGTTCCTGCCACAGAAGCCCTACCTTCCGCTGGGCTCGCTGCGCACCGCGTTGTATTACCCGGAACCGCCGGCGGAGGATGGCCGCGCCGAGGGCGTGCTGCGCGTGTGCCAGCTGGCCAACCTCGTCGGCCGGCTGGACGAGCAGGCCGACTGGGGCCGCATCCTGTCGCTGGGCGAGCAGCAGCGCCTGGCCATCGCCCGCGCATTGCTGGTGCAGCCGGAAATCGTTTTCCTGGACGAGGCCAGCTCGGCGATGGACGAGGGCCTGGAACATGCCATGTACGGCCTGCTGCGCGAGAGCCTGCCGAACACCATCATCGTCAGCGTCGGCCACCGCAGCAGCCTGGGCGCCTTCCATACCCGCACGCTGGAACTGCTGGGCGAAGGGCGCTGGCGGTTGATGCCGGGCTGAACACGCGCAGCCTTTCTCATGGCTGAAGCGGCCAGCGCGGCAGCCTTGCCCGCCGGCCGCTTGCCTTTCCGGGCCCAGGCGCGAGCCATCTCCTGCGACCGGCGGACAAAGCCTGCGGGATTCGGATAGCCGCCGCGGCCGCTCGCCGCTAGCGTCCGGGAAAAGCCGCACACGCCGAGTGCGGCGACATATTCCCGACGAGAGAGGCTGCCATGAACAAGCACAAGCCGGGCTGTACCCGGCCGGACCGCCGCGACGCGCTGAAAGCCGCCGCCGGCGCCGGCCTGCTCGCCCTCGCCCCCGAAGCCGCGCTGGCCGCCCGCCAGCCGGAGCCCGCGCTGGATACGCGCAGCGCCAGCCTGTGGTCGCTGTGGCTGGACACCCTGGTGCCCGGCGCCGCCCAGGCCGGCGCCGCCGATTACCTGCAGGCCCAGCTCGCCCTGCCGCGCGACCACAGCGCGCTCTTCCTGCGCTACATGGACTGGCCGGGCGACTACCGGGCCTTCTACCGCGATGGCATCCGCGCGGTGGACGTGCTGGCCCAGGTGCGCAAGGGCCGGGGCTTCGCCGCGCTCGACGCCCCTGCCCGCAGTGCGCTGGTGGGCGAGATCGCCGCCGGTGCGCCCGCGCCCTGGGTGGGGCCGCCGGCCGGGCTGTTTTACTTCGTCTGCAAGGCGGATGGCGCCGACCTGGTGTTCGGCACCCGCGCCGGCTTCAAGCAACTGGGGCTGGACTATCGCGCCCACGTCGAACCGGCCAGCGCCTGGCCGCGCAAGGCATGAGGGCGCGGACGATGAGGATGGCAAAGGAAGTCGACGTGGTGATCGTGGGCGCCGGCCAGGTCGGCAGCCTGATGGCGGCCAAGCTGGCGGCGGCAGGGCGCTCGGTGACGGTGTTCGAGGCCGGCGCCGAGCGCGGCGCCCAGAGCCTGGCGAGTTCGCAGATCTGGGCACGGCAGCTCAAGGGCACGCCGGGCGTGGTCGCCAGCGGCGGCGCCGATCCGCTGGGGGTGAATTTCAACACCGGCCAGGGCGCGGGCGGCTCGGCGGTGCATCACTACGCCTGCTGGTTCCGGCTGCATCCAGAGGATTTCGAGATGCGCAGCCGCCACGGCGTCGCCGCCGACTGGCCACTGGGCTACGAGGATCTGCGCAGCGCCTACGACGCGGTGCAGGAGGAAGTCGGCCTGGCCGGCGATGCCGCCGCCGAGCGCTGGCGGCCGCCGGGCGCGGACTATCCGCTGCCGCCATTCCCGCGTTTCCGCCAGGGCGAAGTGCTGGCGCGCGGCTTCGCCCGCAAGGGCCTGCATGTGTCGCCGCTGCCGCTGGCCATCGCCACCGTGCCCTACAAGGGGCGGCAATCCTGCATCTACGACGGCTGGTGCGACGCTGGCTGCCCCACCGGCGCGCTGGCCAACCCGCTGGTCACCTACCTGAAATGGGCGAAGGAACAGGGGGCCGCCATCGCCTACCGTTCGCGGGTGGTCCGGCTGGTGACGGACGAGGCGGGCGGGCGCGTCACCGGCGTCATCGTCTCGCGCGATGGCGAGCGCTACTTCCAGCCGGCGGCGCTGGTCATCGTCGCCGGCTTCGCGCTGGAGACGCCGCGCCTGCTGCTGGCCTCGGCCACCGAGCGCCATCCGCAGGGACTGGCGAACGGCTCCGGCACGCTGGGGCGCTATCTGCACAGCCATGTGGCGGGTGGCGTGTTCGGCCTGTTCAACGAGGAAACCGACCCCCACCTGGGCGTCAATGGCGGCCAGCTGCTGTGCCAGGACGGCTACGCCAAGCCGGTGGCGGAGGGCAAGGACTTCGTCGGCGGCTACCAGTGGCTGATCGGCCACTCGGCCAAGCCCAACGACCTGCTCGGCATCGCCTGCAGCCGGCCGGACCTGCACGGCGCCGCCTTCAACGCCTTCATGGCCGACGCGGTGAAACACTTCGGCTCCATGACCGCGGTGGGCGAGAGCCTGCCGCTGGCGGAGAACCGGGTGGAGCTGGCGCGGGAGCTGGACGAACACGGCATGCCGAAGATGCAGGTGACCCACCGCTGGGACGACAACGCCAAGCGCCTCTACGCCCATGCGATGAAGGAGGGCGTGGACATCTTCCGCAGCGCCGGCGCACGCGAAGCCTGGCATGGGCCGATGGCCGGCATGCACCTGCTGGGCGGCGCCCGCATGGGCAAGGATGCCGCCAGCTCGGTCACCGACGGCTACGGCCGTTGTCACGAGCTGGCCAACCTCTTCATCGCCGGCCCCAGCCTGTTCCCCAGCGGCGGTTCGGTGAATCCCACCTTCACCGCCTCGGCGCTGGCCCACCGCAGCGCGGCGCACATCGCGGCGGAGTGGCGGCGCTATACGGCTTGATTGATCAATCGCGGGCGACGAGGAAAGGCAGGTTGGCGGTGGCGGCCTTGCCGCTGGCGTCGCGCACGGTGATGAACAGCCGGTAGGCGCCCGGTTGGGCGGGGGCGATGAAGCGCACGCTGGCGGCATCCGCCTGCAGCACTTTCACCGGGATGCGGGCCGGCGCGGTTTCGATGTCGCCGCCCAGGCGCAGGTCGGTGGCTTCGGCCAGCACTTTCCAGTCGGTCTGCAGCGGGCCGTTGGCGGCGGAAACCGCATCCACGCCGGCGGAAACTTCGCTGCCGGGCGCGAATACGTCGCGGCCTATGCCGACGCCGCGGATCACCGGTGCCGGCGTGGCCACCGGCTTGCCCCAGGCGGCGGACAGGGCATCGGTCATCGCCGTCTGGCTGCCATCGGGCAGGAGCAGGCCGTGCCAGGTCTCGGTCTGCTCCTGCTTGGCGCCCCACAGGAAAGGGAATACGCCGGCGATCTGCGGCTGATCCCGCAGGTAGGCCAGCGCCTTGCGGAAGAACTCCGCTTTCTGGCTGCTGGTGAGCTCCACCGGCGCGCCCCAGGGCTTGCGGCCGGCCTGCCACTGGCCCAGCGGGCCGAGTTCGGCGACCACCACCGGCTTGCTGATGCCGGCGGTGCGTAGCCGCTGCGGCAGGTCGAACACCGCGCCGGCGTAGATGTTGATGCCCAGCATGTCCACCTGCTGGCAGCAGTCGGCGAGCTGGCGCAGGCGTTCCATGCTGGTGTCGGCCACCACCATCAGCGTCGGGTGCGTCGGGTCCAGCGCCTTCACCAGGCCGGCGATGCGATCCACCTCGCGCCAGGCCGGCGCGGGGTCCGGCATGTCGGTCTCCACCTCGTTGCCCACGCCCCAGGAGAGCAGAGCGGGGTGCTTGCGGTAACGGCGCACGAATTCGCTGACCTGGCGCTCCTGCGCCGCGCGCGCGGCATCGTCCTCCAGCCGGAAGCCGTGGCGCGGATGGCCCAGCCAGATGCCCATCACCACCTTCAGGCCCAGCTTGTGCGCTTCGTCCAGCACCCAGGCGTCGGACTCGCGATAGACGCGGATCACCTTGGCGCCGGCCATCGCCAGCGCGGCCAGCGAGGCACGGTCGCCTTCAAAGGCGGCGCCTTGCCATTGGGAGCTCGCAGGCGCCGCCTTGCCGGGCGTGGCGGCGGCCTGGGCCGGGGCGGTGCCCAGGGCGAGCGCAGCGACCAGCGCGATGCCGGGGCCGAGCCGGGCAAGGG
>NZ_WUEI01000063.1 GCF_012911025.1 Azoarcus sp. TTM-91
CCCCCCACCGCCCCTCCTCGCTGCCGCGCAACCTCGCGATCGCTTACGGGCTGCTCATCGTCTACGCCTGCCTGCACCCCTTCACCGGCTGGAAGGCCACCGGCCTGCCGCTGTTCGACTTCATGGTCGCCCCCTGGCCGAAGTACTTCATCCCGGCGGACATGGTGTTCAACATCCTCGGCTACCTGCCGCTGGGCTTCGTCGCCGCCGCCGCGCTGCCGCGCGCCTGGCCGGCGTGGAGCACGGTGGCGCTCGCCACCCTGTTGTGCGCCCTGCTCAGCTTCGCGTTGGAGACCACCCAGAACTACCTGCCCACCCGCGTCGCCAGCAACCTGGATCTCGCGGCCAATACCGCCGGCGCGCTGCTGGGCGCCGCCTTCGGCGCGCGCTGGGGCCACCCGCTGTTCGACCACAGCGGCGCGCTGCAGCGCTGGCGCAATGAACGCATCATCGACGGCCACACCGGCGACGCCGGGCTCATCCTGCTCGGCCTGTGGGTGCTCGGCCAGCTCACCCCGGACGACCTGCTGTTCGGCAGCGGCGACATCCGCAGCCTGTTCGGCATCGCCGCGCCGCTGCGCTTCGCCCCGGAACGCTTCATCGCCTTCGAAACCGCGCTGTCGGCCACCACCATCGTCGCCCTCGGCCTGCTGGTGCGCTGCATGATGCGCCGGCCCAGCCCGTGGCCGGTGCTGGTGCTGATCGCGCTCGGCATAGGCGCCAAGGCCCTGGCCACCACCACCTTCTTCGTGCCCAGCGCGCCGCTGGCCTGGCTCACCCCCGGCGCCGAACGCGGCGCGCTGGTGGGCGCCGCGCTGCTGCTGGGCAGCCTGGCGCTGCCGCGGGTAGTGCAGCACGCCATCGCCGGCACCACGCTGCTGGCCGCCACCGCGCTGGTGAACCTGCTGCCGGAAAACCCCTACCTGCTCTACAACCTCAGCTTCACCCGGCAGAGCAACTTCCTCAATTTCCACGGCCTCACCCAGCTGGTGGACAGCCTGTGGCCCTTCGCCGCGCTGGCCTACCTTTCCGCCCTCGGCCTGTGGCGCGGGCAACACCTGGCCGAGGAGCACAGCCCCGGGCGCTGAGCCCCCGCGCGGGCTTGCGCCTTGCTCAACTCTTATAATCGGCGCCATCCCACGGAGAGCCCCATGAGCTATTTCAGCCACCACGTCTTCTTCTGCTGCAACCAGCGCAAGCCCGGCGAATCCTGTTGCAACGACCACCACGCCACCGAAATGCAGACCTACGCCAAGGACCGCATCTCCCAGCTGGGCCTGAAGGGCGCCGGCAAGGTACGCATCAACAAGGCCGGCTGCCTCGGCCGCTGCGACGACGGCCCGGTGCTGGTGGTCTATCCGGACAACGTCTGGTACACCTTCGTCGACAAGGAAGACATCGACGAGATCATCGACCAACACCTCGCCGGCGGCCGCATCGTCGAACGCCTGCGCCTGCCGGACCAAGCCGCATGAGCACCGAGCCCAGCCGCAACCCGCCCACCGAATCCGTGCTGCTGCGCGGCGCCGAAGGCAATATCGACGTCCTCATCGACGCCCCCGCCGAGGTGCGCGGCATCGCCCTCGTCTGCCACCCGCATCCGCTGTTCAGCGGCAGCAACACCAACAAGGTCGCCCACACCCTGGCGCGCGCCTACCGCGACCTCGGCTACGCCGCGCTGCGCCCCAACTTCCGCGGCGTCGGCAAGAGCGAAGGCACGCACGACCACGGCGACGGCGAAACCGAAGACATGCTGGCGGTGATCGCCTGGGCGCAGTCGCGCTGGGGCAGCCTGCCGCTGGCGCTGGGCGGCTTCTCCTTCGGTGCCTTCGTGCAGACGCGGGTGGTGAACCGGCTGGCCGACGGCGTCGCTCCCCCGCGCCAGATCGTGCTTGTCGGCACCGCCGCCGGCGTCGCCTCCCACGGCCAGCGCAGCTACGACACCCAGGCGCTGCCCAAGGGCATCCCGGCGCTGCTGATCCACGGCGAAGCCGACGACACCGTGCCGCTGGCCAACGTCTTCGAATGGGCGCGGCCGCAGGAACTGCCGGTTACCGTCATCCCCGGCGCGGACCACTTCTTCCACGCCAAGCTGCACATCCTGCGCGACATCATCCTGCGCAACGTACCGGCGCTGGGCTGAGGCATGACCGCCGCGCTGCCGCCCCAGCAGGCCATCCCGCCCGCCGCCGGAACCCGCTCCCCGCTCCTCATCCGCGGCCTGGTCAAGCGTTACGGCGAGGCGGAGATCGTGCGCGGCATCGACCTCGAACTGCGCCCCGGCGAATGCTTCACCCTGCTCGGCCCCAACGGCGCCGGCAAAACCACCACCCTGCGCTGTGCCCTCGGCCTCACCGCCCCCAGCGCCGGCGAAATCCGGCTCTGCGGCGAACCGGTGCCCGAACGCGCCCGCGAGGCGCGCATGCGCGTCGGCATCGTCCCCCAGCTCGACAACCTCGACCCCGACTTCACCTGCGCCGAGAACCTGCTGGTCTACGGCCGCTACTTCGGCCTTTCCAGCGCCGACATCCGCGCCCGCATCCCGGAGCTGCTCGCCTTCGCCGGCCTCGAAGGCAAGGCCGACGCCCGCATCCAGTCCCTCTCCGGCGGCATGAAGCGGCGCCTCACCCTCGCCCGCGCCCTCATCAACCGCCCCGAACTGCTGGTGCTGGACGAACCCACCACCGGCCTGGACCCGCAAGCCCGCCACCTCATCTGGGACCGCCTCAAGCAACTCATACGCGGCGGCACCACCGTGCTCCTCACCACCCACTTCATGGACGAGGCCGAACGCCTCTCCGACCAGCTCGCCATCCTCGACGCCGGTCGCCTCCTCACCACCGGCAGCCCGCGCGAAGTCATCGCCGCCCACATCGAACCGCAAGTCGTCGAAGTCTTCGGCGACTGGAACGGCCACGACACCACCACCGCCAGCGGCGCCGCCGCCTGGGCCAACACCCACGCCGCCGCCCTCTCCCACCGCTACGAAATCAGCGGCGAAACCGCCTTCTGCTACGTCCACGACCCCGCCCCCCTGCTCGCCCACCTCGCCCAGCAACAAGGCCTGCGCTACCTGCACCGGCCAGCGAACCTGGAGGACGTGTTCCTGAAGCTGACGGGGCGGGAGTTGCGAGACTGAGGCTGGGCCGGCAGAGGGCAAGCCCTGTGACGATGGTTCTGCATCAATGCGCGCAGAACCTCAGCTCGGCGAATTGAAGGAAAGGCCGCGCCCGCAAGGGGCGCGACGTGAGGCAGCGTCGCAATAGCCAGCGCCCGAGCCATGTTTCAATCCACGCGCCGCGAGGGGCGCGACGGGCTGGTGCGCTTGCTGGAAGGCGCCCGCGTCTTCGAGTTTCAATCCACGCGCCCGCGAGGGGCGCGACCCGCCTCGGGGATCGGGCTGGCGTCGTCATCGCGGACGTTTCAATCCACGCGCCCGCGAGGGGCGCGACGGCGCGGACCTGGGCGGCGCGGACCTGCGCGGCGCGTTTCAATCCACGCGCCCGCGAGGGGCGCGACGGCAAGACTCAGCCAGGCCGACGCACTTCCGCTTGTTTCAATCCACGCGCCCGCGAGGGGCGCGACGACGAGGCTTCTGACTTTCTTCTCCGTCTCACCGAGGTTTCAATCCACGCGCCCGCGAGGGGCGCGACTGCGATGAAAGTGACGTTGATCGGGGTTAAGCGAATGTTTCAATCCACGCGCCCGCGAGGGGCGCGACGCGTCACGTCCAGGTGGTGACCGTGGAGCCCCTCCAGTTTCAATCCACGCGCCCGCGAGGGGCGCGACGAAGCTGCTCAAGAGGACGTGGAGATCGCCCAGGCGTTTCAATCCACGCGCCCGCGAGGGGCGCGACCGACCTTCTTAGGTTCCGGAAAGATCGTGATGCCGTTGTTTCAATCCACGCGCCCGCGAGGGGCGCGACGTGTTGCTTTCGGGCCCTGAATACACCGTGCTGCTGTTTCAATCCACGCGCCCGCGAGGGGCGCGACCGAAGAGCAACTCGGGGAGGTCCGGGTTCAGCCGATGTTTCAATCCACGCGCCCGCGAGGGGCGCGACGCATCGACCATGCAGCGCTCAAGCACGGCGAATTTGTTTCAATCCACGCGCCCGCGAGGGGCGCGACCTTCGGGCTCCAGGCCGGCGGCCTGGATCACCGCCAGTTTCAATCCACGCGCCCGCGAGGGGCGCGACCGGCGATATGGATGTTGGCCTCCACCGCCTCCTCGTTTCAATCCACGCGCCCGCGAGGGGCGCGACCCCACCTATTCCGCACAACCCGCACAAAGAAAAAAGGAGGTTTCAATCCACGCGCCCGCGAGGGGCGCGACGCAGCTGGCAGAACGGCAAGGTGCAGCACCTGCGCGTTTCAATCCACGCGCCCGCGAGGGGCGCGACCTGGTGGAGCGCATGCGCGACTACGACACCACCAACGTTTCAATCCACGCGCCCGCGAGGGGCGCGACGGGCCGCCATCCCCGCCGGCGCTGATCGAGGCGAAGGTTTCAATCCACGCGCCCGCGAGGGGCGCGACCTTGCAGGCTCCGCCGCCAAGCGATGTCAAGGACAAGTTTCAATCCACGCGCCCGCGAGGGGCGCGACGCGAAGCGGCGCGGGGTATCGCAGCTGAAGCCGTTGTTTCAATCCACGCGCCCGCGAGGGGCGCGACAAATTGACGTGGTTGCGCTCGCTGTAGGCGTTGACGTTTCAATCCACGCGCCCGCGAGGGGCGCGACGCGGCCGCCTCGTCGAAGCGTGCGCCCTCGCCGGCAATGTTTCAATCCACGCGCCCGCGAGGGGCGCGACCTGACGTTGAGCAAGTCCGCACCGCTGCCGGCCGCGTTGTTTCAATCCACGCGCCCGCGAGGGGCGCGACGCGAAGTCGAGCAGGTATTGATCGGTGATGCGCTGCTGGTTTCAATCCACGCGCCCGCGAGGGGCGCGACGCCAGTCTTCCTGCTGGCTCGCGTCGTCGCCCTGGTTTCAATCCACGCGCCCGCGAGGGGCGCGACCCGCCGCCCTCGAAACCCTGCGTGCCCAGGCGCGTGTTTCAATCCACGCGCCCGCGAGGGGCGCGACATCCGGCACGGGCTCGATGGCGCTGTCGGGGGTTGGTTTCAATCCACGCGCCCGCGAGGGGCGCGACATGGACGTGAGCAACCGGGCCTACAAGGACTTCGGGTTTCAATCCACGCGCCCGCGAGGGGCGCGACCCAGGCTTCCGGCAATTCGCTGCGCAGTCGGGCATTGTTTCAATCCACGCGCCCGCGAGGGGCGCGACACGCAGCGCGACGCCATGGCGGACCCGCGCAAGCAGTTTCAATCCACGCGCCCGCGAGGGGCGCGACGTGCCGGACATGACCATCCATGTGTCGGTGCCGTTGTTTCAATCCACGCGCCCGCGAGGGGCGCGACGATTTGATCGCTCAGCACCTTGTCGCTGGGTGCGCCGTTTCAATCCACGCGCCCGCGAGGGGCGCGACGGTCAAGGCCGCCCGCGACACGCTGCGCGACCTGGTTTCAATCCACGCGCCCGCGAGGGGCGCGACGCGGCAACACCTACGGCGCCCGCGCGGTCATGGCCGTTTCAATCCACGCGCCCGCGAGGGGCGCGACCCGGTGCCATTGCTCCAGGGAGAGGCGCTGCCGCCGTTTCAATCCACGCGCCCGCGAGGGGCGCGACGCGGTGGGCGCGCTCGATGCGCTCGCAGGCGGTGCGGTTTCAATCCACGCGCCCGCGAGGGGCGCGACCTGGGCGCGCGGCGAGGGCTTCGGCATGGCCGACGTTTCAATCCACGCGCCCGCGAGGGGCGCGACCAGAGTGCCTAGACGAGCCACGAGAGGAGCGGATGTTTCAATCCACGCGCCCGCGAGGGGCGCGACGAGGTCCATCTTGCCTTTGTCGAGCAGATCCGCCTCGTTTCAATCCACGCGCCCGCGAGGGGCGCGACGAGCAAGCGGGCCTTGCGCTCGGCGAGGATCTCCTCGTTTCAATCCACGCGCCCGCGAGGGGCGCGACGAGTCCGCCACCCTGTTCCGCCGCCGCTACTACAAGTTTCAATCCACGCGCCCGCGAGGGGCGCGACCCGCGTACTCAACGCGGACGATCAGCCGGGTTATGCGTTTCAATCCACGCGCCCGCGAGGGGCGCGACGATGAAATCGCTGAGGCGATGGGCAAGGTGGCGAAGTTTCAATCCACGCGCCCGCGAGGGGCGCGACTTCGAGGGGCGCAGCCATCAGCTTGTCCCACAGCTCGTTTCAATCCACGCGCCCGCGAGGGGCGCGACGGCCAGCAGCGCGACCGGGATTGCCGCCGTTGCACTGTTTCAATCCACGCGCCCGCGAGGGGCGCGACGACCTACCAGCCGCCAAACTGAAATGGGCGGAAATCGTTTCAATCCACGCGCCCGCGAGGGGCGCGACATCGGTGAGCGTGGCTTTGCCGAAGATGGCGCTGTTTCAATCCACGCGCCCGCGAGGGGCGCGACGTACTCACCCACCTCGTTCAAGGCATCGAGGTTGCCGTTTCAATCCACGCGCCCGCGAGGGGCGCGACCTAAGGGGCGGCGGCGTCTGGTACTACTACCGCACAAGTTTCAATCCACGCGCCCGCGAGGGGCGCGACGGGATGTGATTGCCGAGTTTCTGGAGGATGCCCGCGGCGTTTCAATCCACGCGCCCGCGAGGGGCGCGACGCTGGAAGCCCAGCAGCGCCTCGCCGCGTTCGAAAAGTTTCAATCCACGCGCCCGCGAGGGGCGCGACTCCGTCAAGGTAACACCTTGCCAGGCAAGGGAAATACGCCCGGATTCCGCGAACCTGCACGGACAATCCCTGCAAAATGCCAATGAATTTGGCAAGATCAAGAAAATATCTTCTACATCAGCTGGATAGCAAAACGCGAACCTCCCGGACTTTTCCCGGCAGCTAGGGGTTCGCGGAGGCGGTCAGAAAACCAGTGGGCCGTTCAGGTCGAGGGCGGCCTTGGCGCCGATGTGTTCGACCTTGGTCTTCCAGTTCTTGCCGAGGTAGTAGAAGCGCAAGCTGTCCTGCGTCGGGTCGATCAGTTCCATCAGCCGGTGCTTGAGCAGCGTCCATTGCGCGGGGTCGACCTCGATCTCGAAGACCGAGAACTGCACCCGCTGGCCGTAGTCGCGGCAGGCCTTGGCGACCCGGCGCAGGCGGCGTTCGCCGGCTGGCTCGCGGGTGCTCACGTCATAGCTCACCAGGACCATCATGGCGGCGGCTCACTTCCACAGGAAAGGTGGATAGGCTTCCAGGTCGCCGCGCAGGTGGCGGGCGAGCAGCTGTGCCTGGACGGCGGGAAACAGGCCGACGGCGAGCTTCTCTTCGAGAAAGGCGTGCCGCATTTCCTCCCGCTTGCGCTCCTGGTAAGCCGTGAGCACCGTCTTGCGGGATTCTTCCTTGAGGGAGACTGCGCCGTTGTCCAGCTGGACGAAGTCGCGCTCGCCGAGCTGGCGCCGGTTGATCAGCGACAGCGCCAGTCGATCCGCCATGACGGGGCGGAACTCCTCCAGCAGGTCCAACGCGAGGCTGGGCCGGCCGGGGCGGTCGCGGTGCAGGAAGCCCACCGCCGGGTCCAGCCCCACGCTCTCCAGCGCGGAGCGGCAGTCGTGCGTCAGCAGCGTGTAGAGGAAGGAGAGCAAGGCATTCACCGCGTCCAGCGGCGGCCGCCGGCTGCGGCCCTTGAAGCGCAAGGCCGGTTCCGGCACGCGGATGAGGTGATCGAAAACGCCGAAGTAGGCCTGCGCCGCCTCGCCCTCCAGGCCGCGCAGCACGTCGAGCTGTTCTTCCTGCAGCAGGCGCGCGGAGATGCGGCGCAGACGTTCCCGGGCATGGACCAGGGCGGCCTGATCCACCTCCGGCATGCCCTCACCGTGATCGCGTAGCGCGCGGCCAAGCACCGCACGCTGGTTATGCACCTTGCCGATCAGCAGATTGCGGACGACCAGCGCACAGCCGGCCAGGGCATCGGTACGGCGGTACTGCTCGCGCCGCAGCAGCACGTTGCCCGAAACCGGCCCTTCCATGCGCGCCAGGAACTTGCCGTTGGGCGACAGGAAGCTGACGCAGATGCCTTGCTCGGCGCAGTAGCCGAGCAGCGGCGGCGACACCATCACCCGGCCGATGCACACCATGCTCTCCAGCATGTGGACGGGCAGGCGGGCGCGCTCCGCGCCCTCCACTTCCATGACGATGTTGGCGCCATCCTTCTTCAACCAGGCGCCTTCGGTGGTGATGTACAGGGTGTTGAGCTGGCGGCGCATGCCTCAGTCCTCGTTCTGCAATTGCCGTTTCATCCAGGCTTCCACGCCGCCGGCTTTCGCCAGCAGCCGCGGCTGGCAGAGATCGAGCAGGGAACAGTTGTCGCAGCGCCTGGCGTCGTAGCTTGCCAGCGGCGTGCGGCCGGCGCGGAACATGGCGCGGGTGGCGGCTATCGTTTCCTGCGTCAGTGCGCGCAGCGCCGCGTCGAAGGCCACCGGCTCCCGCCGCCGCGGCTGGCCGTAGAACAGGGCGCCTTCCGCCACCGCCACGCCGAACATGGCTTCGAGGCACAGCGCCTGGGCGCACAGCTGCACTTCATCCGCCCGGTGGGCCTTGGGGCGGCCGCGCTTGTACTCCACCGGATAAGGGCACTCGCCGGCCGCTTCAGCATGGAACTCCACCACGTCCGCCACGCCGCTGATGCCCAGCGCCGCGCTGGACAAGGGCATGGCGGTGACGGTGCGCACGCCGTGGCGGCGCTCCACCGCGGGGGTGTCGGCCTTGTCGTGCAGCAGGCGCCCCTCGGCAGTCTGCCGGTTCTCGGCCCACTGCTGCTCCAGGTGGATGAGCGCGCATTGGCGCGGGCAGTAGAGATAGTGCTGGAGGGCGGAGAGGGGGATGAGGTCGTCGTCCGTCTGCACCCCCCGCGCCCTCAGAGGTACTCGCGCACGCTCACGCCCTGGGGCAGGGCTTCGGCATCCACCTTGACCTTGTAGTCGGCAAAGCTGCGCGCCGGGCCATCCTCCTCCGGCTTGGCCCGCGTCACATCAACAGTCTTGAACAACACATGCGCCGGCGCGTTGCCCATGGCGTTGTCGTGCTCGAACACGATGAGCTTGCGCGCCGCCATCTCGCCGCGGGCGGCGGAGCGGTCATGCTCGAACATGTTGATGAGCGCCTGCCACAGCAGTTGCAGGTCTTCATCGGAAAAGCCGGTGCGCTCGGCCAGCTTGGCGGAGACGAAACCGTGGGCGCGGTACAGGCCGTAGGGCAGGATGTGCTTGCGGCCCATGGTGCGGTTGTCGCCGCTCTGCGCCTCGGCCTCCTTCTCGGTGGTGACCGCCATGCGGGTGATGGAGATTTCCAGCGGCAGCACCGGCTCCACCGAGGTGGCGAAACCGAGCTGCACCGGGCCGCGCACCTGGCCGGCATTGACGCCGGTGGTCATCACCGCGCCGAAGGTGCGCACGTCGAAGAAGTTGGCGCACATCCAGGCGGTGATCGCGCGTGCCTTGGCTTCGTCCTTGGGCAGCTTCTTGTCTTCCGGCTTGATCTCCAGCGCGTCGTAGGCCCGTTTGTGCTGGTTGTTCAGCACGGCCTTTTCCTGCATGTAGATGGCGTAGCCCGGGCCGCCGTCCTTGTCCAGGGTGACGAAGTTGCGGATCTTGCGCTTGAGGGCGACGTCGGTGACCAGGCCGCGGTTGGTTTCCGGGTCCAGCCGCGGCAGGTTGCCGGCGTCCGGGTCGCCATTCGGATTGCCGTTGGTGACGTCGAACAGGTAGACGAATTCGTAGCGGTGGGCGATGGCCGTCATCAAATGGCTCCTTCGGTATCGGTTTCGGTGTCTTCAGCGGCATCGCCGCCGGCGTCGCGCTTGGCGAAATGGATGTGGGACTGGTGGTAGTAGCCGATGGCGAAGCGGCCCTGGTCCTCGATCTTCAGGCTGCGCGGGAACTGGTCCGGCAGGCCTTCGACGATGTCGCGGATTTCCTTTTCCAGGTTCACCGCCTGGCCGGGGCGCTCCTTGCGCAGCTTGCCCATGTGGTTCTGGGTGTTGCGCAGCAGTACCGGGAAGATGGCCGCCGGCGTTGCAGAGGCCGCGCCGTAGTAGCGGTCGCGGATGGTGGCGTTGACCTGGCCACCCAGCGCGCAGCGCTGCACGAACTCCAGTACCGCGAACAGACGCCCGAGCAGATAGCCGGGCTGGGTGGATTGCTTGTCTAGACTCACAGGAATCTCCTCCTCGGAAGTACGGACGCCCCGGCGGAACTCGCGCGCCAGAACACCTTTGCAGATCGCGGCACGCATGCCGGAAAGATTGCCGTCGCTGCGGATGCGCATCACGGTGTTGGCGAGCAGGCTGCGCGGATACAAGCCGCCGCTGAGGATGGCGCGCATGGTTTCGCCGATGAGGTTGGCGAAGGCATCGTCGGCCTTGGGCATTGCGCCCTCGCGGTTGGGTACCGTTGCCAGCAGCAGGCGGTAGACGGTGGGCTCAATGCGCCAGGGCAGCGGTTCGATGCGCAGATCCTGCGCATGCTCGGCCAGGCGCTTGGCGAACACCTCCAGCGTATCCACCTGCCAGTAGCGCACCGAAAGCCGCGAGGCGTTCGGCGCCAGCCCCAGTACGTACATGCGGGTGCCGGGCGCGAGGCCGGGGTCCAGGTCGGCTAGCGGCTTGCCCTTGCCCAGCCCGTCCAGCACCGTGCGCAGGCGCTCGGCTTCGTTCTCGTCATCCGGTGGCACGAGCAGGCTGGAGAGGAAATCCTCCGCCGCCTGGGCGTCGGCCTCGCTGCCGGCGGCCTCGGCCCAGAACACCACCGAGGTGTCGCCCACCTGCAGGCGCTGGCGGTTGTCGGGACCGCGCCGCAGCAGGTGATTCAGCACCGAGGTGTAGGCGAAGGCCGCCTGCTCGGACACCGGCGCGTTGTCGCCCTGGTTCTTGCCGTAGGAGGTGAAGGCGTCCAGGTTGAAAGACACCAGCGAGGCGCCAGCAGTTTGCGCACCATTCACGCCCTTGATCGCCGGATGCAGGCGGGCGATAGGCGCGACCTCGCCGCTCACCAGGCAGATCGCACCGGCGGCCGCGGCGGACGGGGTGCCTTCTTCGCCCTCCCCATCGCCCAGCAGCCGGGCACGCAGCGCCTGCGCTGCTTCACGCTCGTGCAGGTGGCGATGCTCATTCCCCAGGCGGAACACCAGGTTGGCGTCGCGCATTTCCTCGGGAAACAGCGGCGCCTGGAACTGCTCCGGCGACCAGCGCCGCAAAAAGGCCAGCAGGGCCTGCAGCCCTTCGTCCTGCACGCCCGCCAGGGCCGTTTCATGCAGCGCCTTGAAGGCTTCATGCTCCTTGTCGGCGCGCTTGCTGGTGGCGCTGACGCCAAGCACGTAGCTGGTCTTGTCCCACAGGAAATTGGACTTGATGCCGACCGTGCGCTTTTCCGGCTGGGGAACGTCCAGCACCCGGGGCTGCGGCTTCTTGCCGGTGGTGTCGCGGATGTCATTCACCGCCAGCACCGCGCCATCCGCCGCCAGCACGATCTCGTAGCTGATCTTCTCCGGGCTGTAGCCGTAGGCGGCGATGCCGCCGGCGCCGCGCGCTGTCATGCGCTGGTAGTAGCGCACCAAGGCCTGCAGGATCATGCCTTCACCTCCGCTGCCTGCCAAGGCGGCACTTCGATCACGCCGTTCTTCATGCAAGCGCGGAAGAAGTGCGGCGTCATGCCATCGGCGAAGTCGATGTCGTGCAGCATCCAGCCGAGGTCTTTGTCCAGCTCCACGCCGGCTGCCGGCGCGGGTGGCGAGGCGCCCTCCTCCAGCAGCTCGAAGCTGGCGGGGAACTCGCGCACGCCCAGGCAAGGTGCATGGAAACACTGGCCCTTGCGCGCGCGGCGGTTGAAGATGTCCAGGTGCTTGCCCACCGAGTCGTCCGGCCCGGCGCGGCCGGTGAGCTGGAAATGGGCTTCGATCAGGTAGTGCACATCGCGCAGCACGGTGGCGGCGCGCTGCTGGCGGTCTTCATCCACATAGGCGGCCAGGCCGGCGGTGCTGCCCGCCTTCATCGCCTTCGCCACGCTGGCCGGCGACAGCTTGCCGCTCACCTCGTTGCGCCGGATAGATTCGAAGCGGATCGGCTTCAGCACATGGATGCGGTCGATGTGCCAGCGTATCGCCGGCTTCCAGTGGATCGCTTCCAGGATGCCCCGTGCGGCCGACGGGGTGATCACGTCGTAACTCACGCGCTCGACCTTCATCTCTGGTCGCGTGAAGCAGGCTCGCTCGCCCCAAATCTCGAGACGTACTCCAAAACTCACTTTGCCCTCCCGCTCAAGTTAAATGACGTGCAAATAATATTGATGCAATTGCTGTCGTACAGAAAGGCTGTAGGGCGCCCCTAGCCAATTACACGTGCTCAGGGCGCCCTTCCATCAAACGCCTTCTGCCAACAGCTCAATATTTCAATCCACACGCCTCAATGAGACGAGACAGGCGCAACACCCTACTACTGCGTTACAGTGCGCCTGCTCCGCCTCTTAATAGAGCGGGGCAGGCGTCTAGCGTCAGCCTAATGAGGTCATATGGGTTCTAGCCATATCTCGGCCCTCCCTGCTAGCTCAAGGCGCTAGCGTTTTCCGCGTACGAAGCGAGTTGCTCTCAGAAGGCCCCGGTGTTGGCAGACACCGGGGCCTTCGCCTTTTCGCGGATGAGAGTAGCCTCATGTACTGGCTTCGTCAACTCCTCATATAAATCATCGCCTTCTTCGAACAGCTCAATGAACTATTTATTTAAATCACTGCCATCTTAAAACAAATCAACTGTTTATCCCCAGCACAAACTCTCCGCCTTTAGGAACGCGGGATCGTCCCAACTCAAACCAAAGTCCTTGCTATAAAGATCCATCACCGTCAGCGCCATGAACTGCTCACCCCAGCGCTCCGGCGCCACCGGCTGGACGGCACCCGACTTCCGCAGCGCTTCAAAACCCTGGCGCGGCAGTTGCACCAGGTAGGGCTGCAGGCGGCGGGCGATGCCGCCGCTCTTGTCCGCGTGGCGCAAGGCTTCCAGCGCATCGCGGGCGGTGTCGTCGTAGGGCACGATTACCGGCATCTGCACCGAGTCGATCATGCGGAAGCGCGCCGCCAGGGTTTCCAGCGGCAGGCTGTCGAGGCGGCAGCTGCGCAGCAGGCCCAGCAGCCCGCCCCCATCCAGCGCGGCATCGCCCTTCTGCCAATAGAGCTCGCGGAAATAGGCCTCGATGGCCGCCGGGCATAGCGGGTCTTCCGCATGGCTGCGCAATACGGTGGCAGCCGCCTGGGTGAACTGCTTGAGCTCCGGCGGCGGCGCCCAGTCGGCGTTGGCGGTGGAGAACACCAGGACTTCGCTGGCCGCCGCATTCCGCCGCCCTTCCCGGTTGCAGCGGCCGGCGGCCTGGGCGATGGAGTCCAGCCCGGCTTCGGCGCGCAGCACCAGGGGGAAGTCCACATCCACCCCGGCTTCGATCAGGCTGGTCGAGACGAGGCGGCAAGGCCGGCCCGACTTCAGATCCTCCCGCACCTCGGCCAGCACCTTGCTGCGATGGCTGGCGCACATCAGCGTCGTCAGGTGCCGCGCGCCGGGAAGATCGGCCATGCCCTGGAACACCGCGCGCGCATGGCGGCGGTTGTTCACGATGCACAGCACCTGTTCTTGCGTGCGCATCTGGGCGGCCAGCGCCTCATCGTCCAGTTCGCCCACATGGCGTACGCGAACGCGCTCCAGCTTGCGGAACAGCTGGAGCGGCTCGGGCGCAAGCTCCCGCACATGCTCGAATCCGCCGACGAACTCCGGCGCCTTCAGCGCCGGCTGGGTGGCGGTGCACAGCACCACGCTGCTGCGGTAGTTGCGCGCCAGCTCGTCGATGGCGGCCACCGCCGGGCGCAGCAGCTTCAGCGGCAGGGTCTGGGCTTCGTCCAGGATCACCACGCTGCCGGCGATGTTGTGCAGCTTGCGGCACTGGGATGGCCGTGCGGCGAACAGGCTTTCGAAGAACTGGACGGCGGTGGTGACGACGATGGGCGCGTCCCAGTTCTCCATCGCCAGTTTGAGCTTCTCCTGCGACTGGTAGCGCTCGGCGTCGTCACGCGCCGGCGGTGGCTGCACGAAGGCGCTGTGGTGCTCCAGCACCGCGCTTTCTCCAAGATCGCCGAGGGCGCGGCGGAACACCGCTGCGTTCTGTTCGACGATGCTGGTGAAGGGGATGACGAAGATCACCCGCCGCAGGCCGTGCCGGATGGCGTGGTCCAGGGCAAAGGCGAGCGAGGCCAGGGTCTTGCCGCCGCCGGTCGGCACCGTCAGCGAGAACATCCCCGGCTCGCAGGCGGCCTGCTCGCGCACATGCGCGAGGATGTCCGCCCTGATTCGATTGACGTCCGAGTCCGGGGAGAAGGCAGACAGGTGGTCATCCAGCCGGTCCCGCAAAGCCGGCAGGGAGGGCGCGGCGAGTGCCCGCAGGGCCCCGCGATCCCGCGGCTCGCCCTCACCGGCGACCTTGTCGTAGAAGGCCTCGGTATCCAGGTAATCGGCATCCACCAGGCTGGAGAACAGCATGCGTGCGAGGAAAGCGGCCTGGAACATCGGCCCGCCGGCGCCACCTTGCTTGAAGGGCAGCGGGCCAAGATCGCGCGGCAGCGCGAGCTCCTCCTGCCACTGCGGCAGCAGCGGCGGCAAACCCACGCCGCGCAGCCGATCCTTCAAGGAAGTGCGCTCGCCGCTTTCAAGGCCATTCGCCAGCCCGGCGTGATGGCCGGCGATGGCATAGGCGATCAGATAGCCAAACTGGCCGTACTCCTTGCATGCCAGCCTCGCGCCATGGGTGGCGTGGTCCACCCGCACCGCCTCGCCGGCGATCCGGCGCTGGAAATCGTCGGTGTATTTGCCGATGTCGTGCAGCAGGCCGGCGGGGCCTGCGAAACCGGAGGCATTGAAGACGGAAGCAAAAGCGCCCGCCAGGTCGGCGACACTCCGCAGATGCTCCGCCAGCGGCTGCCAGTCCGAGCGATCCGGTGTCGCGGTGGAGTGCGCATGGAAGCGCCGCCCTTCTGTCTTCTTATCCGTCATCTTCCCTCCAAGCCCTGAGCATATGCCGTGAAGCTTATTGGGGCCGTGACATCCCTCACGGCGCGCCGGAGCGCAGCTCTGCCAGTTCGCGACGCAGCGTTAGTGGCGATCTGGATGTTTCATGCCAACGATGGAAAGCGGTTTCTGAATTTCGGGCGTGTTCCCGCCCCATCCCGGGGAACAACGCCAGGGAGGCTCGGCAACCGGCCTTTCTGCGGGCGGACGCAGGCTTCGCCCGTGAAGGCATAGCGCGCCACGCATGTTCCGATGCGGTCAAGCCGTGAAGGAATTGTCAGTTACATGGCTCCGTGCGAACGTACTATGACATTCAGACCATGCCAAGCCGATGAACACAGCCCTCAGTCCCCCACCGGTCACGGTTCCCCCAGGCGGCCGCGTTTGGCGCGACACGGTCCGTGCCCCGCATCAATCACCGCGTGCATCCTCCTGCCTCCCCGGCCCCGGCTTCGCAGCCCGCCTCCCATTCCATCCGCCCATATAAAGGATCATCGTGACCCGCAAGCAACACCTCGCCCTCGCCTGCCTCGCCGCCTCCGTCACCCTGCTCGCCGGCTGCGCAACCGAGAGTTCCCGCAGCATCGCCGCGCAGCAGACCGTCTCCGCCGCGCGACCGTACAACGGCGCGCGCCAGCCGATCTCGGTGGGCAAGTTCGACAACCGCTCCAGCTTCATGCGCGGCGTGTTCACCGATGGCGTGGACCGCCTCGGCAGCCAGGCCAAGACCATCCTGCTCACCCACCTGCAGCAAACCAACCGCTTCAACGTGCTCGACCGCGAGAACATGAGCGAGATCAAGCAGGAAGCCGAGATCGCCAAAACGCAGCAAACCCTGCGCGGGGCGCGCTACGTGGTCACCGGCGACGTCACCGAATTCGGCCGCAAGGAAGTCGGCGACCGCCAGCTGTTCGGCATCCTCGGCCGCGGCAAGGAACAAGTGGCCTACGCCAAGGTGGCGCTGAACGTGGTGGATGTGCAGACCTCGGAAGTCATCTACTCCGCCATCGGCGCCGGCGAATACGCGCTTTCCAACCGCGAGATCATCGGCTTCGGCGGCACCGCCAGCTACGACTCCACCCTGAACGGCAAGGTGCTGGACCTCGCCATCCGCGAGGCGGTGGATGGACTGGTGAAGGGCATCGAGGGCGGCGCCTGGCGCCCGGCCAACTGAGGAAGCGCGCCATGTCACGCCTCCCAGCGCAGCGCATGCTGCTCGCCCTCCTCGCCGCTTCCACCCTGCTCGCCGGCTGCGCCACGCAGCGCTCGCTTTATCACTGGGGCAACTTCACCGACCAGCAATACGCCTACCTCAAGGGCGACAAGGGGCCGGAAGAGGAAATCCTGGAACTGGAGAAGATCCGCGAGCAGGCCAAGGCCAGCGGCCAGGCCCTGCCGCCCGGCCTGCAGGCCCACCTCGGCATGCTCTACGGCGTCACCGGCCGCTCCGATCTCTTCGTCGCCAACCTCGAAGCGGAACGCCAGCAGTTCCCTGAAAGCGGCCCCTATGTGGACTTCCTGCTGAAGAAGAAGACCCCGCAATGAGCAAGACCATGCCCACCAAGCCCTTCCGCCTGGCCGGCCTCGCCGCCCTGGCCTGCGCCACCCTCGCCCTCACCGGCTGCGCCACCAAGGCCTACAACTACGCCAACTTCAAGGAAGCCCGACCCGCCTCCATCCTGGTGCTGCCGCCGGTCAACAGCTCGCCGGACATCAACGCCACCTACAGCATGATGTCCCACACCACGCTGCCGCTGGCCGAATCCGGCTACTACGTCTTCCCGGTCACGCTGGTGGAAGAGACCTTCAAGCAGAACGGCCTCACCTCGCCCACCGACATCCAGCAGGTCTCCATCGCCAAGCTGCGGGAAATCTTCGGCGCCGACTCCGCGCTCTACATCGAGGTGAAGCAGTACGGCACCACCTATGCCGTCATCTCCAGCGAAACCCGCGTCACCGCGGTCGCCAAGCTGGTCGACCTGCGCTCCGGCAAAACGCTGTGGGAAGGCGCCGCCACCGCCTCCAGCGCCGAAGGCAACAACAACTCCGGCGGCGGCCTGATCGGCATGCTGATCATGGCGGCAGTCAAGCAAATCATGGAAACCGTCAGCGAACAGGGCCACCTGATCGCCGGGCGAACCAGCGGGCGGCTGTTGATGGCGGGTCAGCCGAACGGCATTCTCTACGGACCGCGGTCGCCGTTCTATTTGAAGGATGGGGTTCCTGCGAAGTAACCCACACGATCCAGAGGAGCTTTTTTGAAAACCGCCTCTGGGTCGGATTGGTGGAAAAGGCCGGAGCATTTCAATCTCCACCGGCAAAAGAGATTGCTCACTTGAGGCCAAGCCTCAAACCGACGGACCAAATTGAAAGTACCCTCGCACGTGGAGTAAATCAGATGGAAATATTGATATTCCTTGTTATTGCCGTTGCTGGCTGGATTTTCATTTCTTCCCATTTGAAAAAGAAAAGGAGGGAAGCGCTGCTTGGGAAATACGGTGACAAGCAAATAGTCGACATGATCATGAAACACATGTTTTGGCAGGGACAAACCGTGGAGCAATTGCTGGATGCCCTCGGAAACCCCGTTGATGTAGACAAGAAAGTCCTTAAGACAAAGTCAAAAGAAGTCTGGAAATATCACCGGACGGGAAAAGGCAGATACGGGCTTCGCATCACCATTGAGAATGGTGGAGTGGTCGGCTGGGAAAAGAAATCCTAGGAGAGACCTCCTTGCATGAATCCGTTGCAGCCATTTTCAGAATCTCTTGCGACTGATTCGATCGCTCACAAGCCTGCTTTTCTTCAGCAAGCCCCATAGCAAATGAGAGCTTGATCCGCCGGCTCTGCGACACCGATATCAGTCTTCCTCCTGAGCTATGCACTCCGCAGTAAGCCGAGCAAGATTGATAAAGCGATGCCGGCCAAAGTGAACGATCGGCAGATGTCCCTTTTCGCACAGGCCGCGGACGATGCCTTCGTCGACGCCGACCTGCTGCGCGAAGAAGCGCCAATGCATGATGGGCACGGGGTAGAGTTGGACCAGCTTGATGGAATCGGGCATGTCGACCACTATTCATCACTGTTGACCACAATTCGACATTAAGAACAAATTTTGTTCATATGGATGATTATTGTCCTAGTACAAGGTTTGTTCAAATGAACATTCTCTATGGTTTTCGAGCGCCTGATAAAGATTATCAATGCGCGTCTGCCACGGCATGGCGCATTCACCTTGCTCGAAGAACAGACCGGTATCAGCGCCCGTGCCTGGGCACACGTCTGGCATGGGCGGACGAAACCGAGCGCGGACCATCTGGAGCAAATCTGTGGGCTGTTCCCGGAATACACGCTGTGGCTGATGACGGGACGGACGGCGCCTGAAGCCGGCCAGACCAGCCCAGATCTGGAACAGCTGGAGGCGCTGAAGAAGAGCGTTGAGCTCTGAACCTTCCGGTTTCCGCGTCCTCCTCTCCTCATCAGTCCCGCGTCTTCCTGCCATGACCCCCACCCCCTGGCGCCTCCCCGTTCTCTCCCCGCGCTTCCTCCCTGTCTGGCGGCGCAATTTCCTTGTCTGGCGCAAGCTGGCGCTGCCTTCCATCCTGGGCAATCTGGCCGACCCGGTGATCTACCTGTTCGGGCTGGGTTTCGGCATCGGCATGCTGGTGCCTGAGGTGGGCGGGGTGTCGTACATCACCTTCCTGGCGGCCGGGATGGTGTGCTACTCGACGATGAACGCGGCGACCTTCGAGGTGCTGTATTCCAGCTTTTCGCGCATGCATGTGCAGCGCACCTGGGATGCGATCCTGAACGCGCCGGTGGCGCTGGACGACGTGGTGTTCGCCGAACTGGTGTGGGCGGCGTCCAAGGCGCTGCTGTCAGGCGCGGCCATCCTGCTGGTGGTGACGCTGTTCGGCTTCGTCGAGCCGCGCTACGTGCTGTGGGTGCTGCCGCTGATCTTCCTCGTCGGCCTGGTGTTCGGCGCGCTGGGGCTGGTGGTGACCGCGCTGGCACCGAGCTACGACTTCTTCATGTACTACTTCACCCTGTTCATCACGCCGATGATGCTGGTTTCCGGCGTGTTCTTTCCGGCGGAGCAGCTGCCGGAGGCGCTGCGCGCGGTGACCGGGCTGCTGCCGCTGGCGCACGCGGTACAGATCGGCCGGCCGCTGCTGCTGGGGCAGATGCCGCAGGACGTGGGCCTGCACCTGGGCGCACTGCTGGCCTACGGCGCGGTGGCCTTCTGGCTGGCGCTGGCGCTGATGCGGCGGCGGCTGCTGAAGTAGGCGATGTCCATCTTCGCCATGTCCATCTTCGACATCCTGGCCGAGCAGCGCATCGCCGACGCCCAGCGCCGTGGCGAGCTGGACAATCTGCCCGGCGCCGGCAAGCCGCTGGTGTTCGACGACGATCCGCTGGTGGATGGCGAAACCCGCACTTTCAACCGCATCCTGAAGAACGCCGGCTTCACCCCCACCGAGCTCGGCCTGCGCCGTGAGCTGGCGGCGTTGCGGGCCGAGCTTGCGGCCGGCGCGGGCGGCCCGCAGCGCGAGGAAATGCGCCGCCGCGTCGCCGAGCTCTTGATCCAGCTCATGGAAAGCCCTCGCCGCTGAAACAAACCACCGCCGCGGGCGCGGCGGCCGCGCGGCTTTGCGGTAACCTCGGCCGAAATGCATAGGCTTGGGAAGGCGATGGAGATACTGGCGGCGGACATCGGCGGCTCGCGTGCGCGACTGCTGATCGGCGATTACCGCGACGGCCGCTGGACAGAACGGCGGCGAACGATCTACCCCAGCGGCGATTTCGCCGACCTGGACAGCCTGCTGCTCGCCTTCCTGCAGCCGGGCGACGCGCCCCAGGCAGCCTGCCTCGCCCTCGCCGGCCCGCTGGAAAACGGCCGGCTGCGGATGACCAACCTGCCGTGGACGGTGGATGCCGCCGACCTCACCGCCCGGTTCAAGCTGCGCCGGCTGCGCCTGATCAACGACTTCGCCGCCCAGGCGCTGGGCCTGCCCGACCTGCCGGGGAGCAGCCTGTGCACGCTGCAGGCCGGCCGCCCGCAGGCGGACGCGCCGCGCCTGCTGATAGGCGCCGGCACCGGCCTGGGCGTGGCCCAACTGGTGGGCGGCAGCGCGCTGCAGAGCGAAGGCGGCCACGCCGGCTTCGCTCCCGCCGACGCCGAGCAGGACGCCTTGCTGCAACACCTGCGCGCCAGCGGCGAGGATTGCAGCCTGGAAACCCTGCTATCCGGCCGCGGCCTGGCGCGGCTCCACCGCTACGCCGGCGGCAACCCGGCGCTGGACGCCCCCGCCATCGGCAGCGCCGCGCTGGCGGGCGAGCCGGCCGCCGCCGCCGCGGCAGCGCTGTTCGCCCGCATCTATGCCGCCACCGCCGGCAACCTGGCGCTCACCACCCTGGCCCACGGCGGCGTCTACCTGTGCGGCGGCATCGCCCCGCGCCTGCTGCCCTTCCTGCAGGCGCCGGCGGTGCTGCAGGCCTTCTGCGACAAGCCGCCGATGCAGGCGCTGCTGCGGGAGATTCCGCTACATGTGGTGATCGACGACTTGCTCGGCCTCTACGGCGCCGCCCGCGGCGCGGCCCTGCTCGCCGCCGAATGCCTGGCCGGGGATGCCCATGGCTGAGGCCGGCAAGGGGAAAGCCGCCCGCCCCCCGCGCGCACCCTGGCGCTTCCTGCGCCTCACCGCCGGCTACTGGAATGGCCCGCGACGCTGGCCGGTGCGCGGCGCCATCCTGCTGCTGGTGCTGCTCACGCTGGCGCAGGTGGCGCTGGCGATCTGGATCAGCTACTGGAACCGGGATCTGTTCGACGCGCTGGAGAACCGCACCGGCAGCGCGCTGTGGCGGCTGGCGGGCAGCTTCGGCCTCATCTTCCTGCTCACGGTGGCGGTCACCGCGCTGCACCTGGAGGTGAAGCGCTGGCTGCAGCTGGACTGGCGGCGCTGGCTCACCGAGCTGCTGGTGGGCCAGTGGATGGACCACGCCCGCCACTACCGCCTGCAGTTCGCCCCCGGCGACCACGACAACCCGGACGCCCGCATCGCCGAGGATGTGCGCATCGCCACCGAATCCGCGGTGGGCCTGTTCCACTCCCTGCTCTATTCGGTGCTCATCCTCGGCAGCTTCGTGGACATCCTGCTGGCCGTCTCCGGCAGCCTGCAGCTGCCCGGCACCGAGGTGAGCATCCCCAGCTACATGGTGCTGGCCGCCTTCCTCTATGCCGGCGCCGGCGCGCTGCTGGGGCTGGTGCTGGGGCGGCCGCTGGTGCGCAGCACCAACCGCCTGCAGAGCGTGGAGGCCAACCTGCGCTACGGCCTCGCCCGCGCCCGCGAGCATGCGGAATCGGTAGTGCTGATGCACGGTGAGGCGCACGAGCGGGAGAACGCCGCCCGCCTGTTCGCCGACGTCGGCCGCGGCTGGAACCGGCAGACGCTGGCCTACCTCGGCATCGTCTCCTTCTCCACCGGCTACGGCACCCTGCTGCCGGTGCTGCCCATCCTGATCGCGGCGCCGCAGTACATCGCCGGCACCATGACGCTGGGCCTGCTGATGCAGGCGGCGCAGGCCTTCCAGCGCCTGAGTTCGGCGCTGTCCTGGCCGATAGACAACCTGGGCGAACTGGCGCGCTGCCGCGCTTCGGTGGACCGCATCGTGTCGCTGCACGAGGACATGCAGGCGATGGCGCGGCACGACCGCGGCGAGGAATGCAGCGAGGAAGTCTGCCTCTACCACGCCGCGCATGCCGACCTGGACATCCGCCAGCTGCGCCTCCTCGCCCCCACCGGGCAGTTGCTGCTGGAGGGGCTGGACCTGCATGTGCGGCGCGGCGAACGGGTGCTGATCACCGGCGATCCGGCGGTCACCATCGCGCTGTTCAAGGCGGTGGCCGGGCTGTGGCCTTGGGGCGGCGGCGAGATCGTGCTGCCGCGCGACCAGGACATGATGTTCGTGCCGCAGCGCCCCTACCTGCCCGCCGGCAGCCTGCGCGCGCTGCTCGCCTATCCGCAGGACGCCACGCGCTACGACGACGCCGGCCTGCTGCGGGCGCTGGAATGCGCCGGCATCGCCTGGCTGGCGCCGCGGCTGGACGACAGCGACGACTGGACCCACGCCCTGCCACTGCGCGCCCAGCAGCGCCTGGGCATCGCCCGGGTGTTCCTGCAGCAGCCGGCCTGGATCTTCATCGAGGAGGCCACCGACGCCTTCGAACTGAAGGAGGAGCAATCCACCATGGAGATGCTGCACCACGAACTGCCGGACGCCACGCTGCTGCACATCTGCCTGCATAACGGCCTGGAGCATTTCTACGACCGCCGGCTGGACCTCCAGCGCCAGGGCGACCGCCGCGCCCATCCGCGGCACGAGGGCGCGGCGGACACCGCCACGCCCACGCCTGCCGCCACGCTACCTGAAGCTTGAAGGCAGCCAGCCGCGCGCCACGCAGTCGCGGAAACTCCAGGCCGGCGTGGTCTCGGTCTTGTAGCTCCAGAAGAACCAGCCCAGGTACTTCTCGAAGCTCAGCAACTGGGCGGCGGCGTAGCCACGGTTGGCGACGTGCTGCTGGAAGTCGTCCATGTGCTCCAGCGCATGGTTGTACGGCCCTTCCGCCCACAGCGAGACCACCTTCAGGTCCAGCCCCAGGCTCCACTCGCCGCAGATCGCCGGCAGGCCCAGCTCGGCGTTGATCGCATCCGCCTCGCCGCGCCAGTCGCCGGCGGCCTTGTGCAGGTGGGCATAGATGTCGCTGTCGATGTCGGCGCGGTCGAAGCACTGGTAGCGGTGCAGGTCGAACACCACGTTGCGGAATTCCGGCGCCTGCATGAAGCCGAGGTATTCGCGGTAGGAGCGGAAACCATCGTGGAACACCACCGCCACCTTCTCCGCCGGGCAGTGGCGGCGGATGCGCTCGTAGGCGGCGAGGTTGTAGGCCTTGAGGTAGTCGGTGGGGATGTCCCAGCGCGGCTCGTTGAGCACCTCGATGGCGGCCAGCGCCGGCGCCGCGCGGTAGCGCCCGGCCAGGCGCTCCAGCACCGCCAGCGCGTGCTCCCGGTACTCCGCCCGGGTGTGCCATTCGCACACGTCCTTGATGCCGCCATTGTCGAAGCCGTTCTGGCAGCCGGGCGCGGCGTGCAGATCCAGCATCACTTTCAGCCCGAACTCGGCGGCCCAGTCCATCGCCCGGTCCAGCACCTCGATGCCGCCGGTGACGAAGGGGTGGCGCGCCTTGCCGTAGCTGGGGTGGTAGGGATAATCCGGGCCGAAGATCCAGTGGCCCACCGGGATGCGCACCGCGTTGAGGCCGCGCTCGGCGATCCAGGCGAAATCCTCGCGGGTGACGAAGCTGTTCCAGTGCCGGCGCAGGCGCTCCGGCGCGGCGGCGCCCAGTTCGGCGCACCAGGTGGTTTCATCGGTGGCGGCGGTGCCTTCGAACACGCTGGGCACCATCCATTTTTCCAGCAGCAGCCAACTGCCGAGATTCACGCCGCGCAGCTTGTTCACTTGGGTTTCCATGGTTTTTCTCCTTGTCGGCCCCGTGCTGACAGCATACGCCTTTCGTCACATGCCGGCGGCGGCAGGCCGCCACGCCAGCGTCTAGAATCCGGCGGGTACCCGGTCCGGGCATGGGAGGAGAGGATGACGGCACCCTGGTGGAAGGACGCGGTGATCTATCAGATCTACCCGCGCAGCTTCATGGACAGCAACGGCGACGGCATCGGTGATCTGCCCGGCATCTTCGCCCGCCTGGACTACCTGCAGTGGCTGGGCGTGAACGCGCTGTGGCTGTGCCCCATCTTCACCTCGCCCAACGACGACAACGGCTACGACGTCTCCGACTACCAGGGGATCATGGCCGAGTTCGGCTCCATGGAAGACTTCGACCGCCTGCTGGACGAAGTGCATCGCCGCGGCATGCGGCTGATCCTGGACCTGGTGCTCAACCACACCAGCGACGAACACCCGTGGTTCAAGGCCTCGCGCAGTTCGCGCGACGACCCCAAGCGCGACTGGTACATCTGGCGCGACGGCCGCGGGGGGCCGGGCAGCAGCCCGCGGCTGGGCGTCAACGGCGGGCCGGATGGCGGTCCGCCGAACAACTGGGAGAGCATCTTCAAGGGCCCCGCCTGGCAATACGACGCCGCCACCGGCCAGTACTTCCTCCACCTGTTCTCCCCCCGCCAGCCCGATCTCAACTGGGAAAACCCGGCGGTACGCAAAGCGATGGCGGCCACCGCGCGGTGGTGGCTGGACAAGGGCGTGGATGGCTTCCGCATCGACGCCATCACCCACCTGAAGAAAACGCCCGGCCTGCCGGACGCGCCCAACCCGGACGGCCTGCCCTTCGCCTGGGCCTATCCGCATCACCGCAACGTGCCCGGCGTGCTGGACTTCGTCGAGGAACTGGCCGCCGACGCCTTCCGCGACTACGACGCCGCCACCATAGGCGAGGCCAACGGCGTGGCCGCCGACCAGGCGGAGGCCTGGGTGAGCAGCCAGCGCCTGTCCATGATCCTGCAGTTCGAGCACTCTCACCTGTGGTCCAGCCAGCCCCACGCCGGGCTGGACCTGCCGGGCCTGCGCCGCATCCTCGGCCGCTGGCAGCACGCCCTCCACGGCCGCGGCTGGAACGCGCTGTTCATCGAGAACCACGACCTGCCGCGGGTGCTGTCGCGCTGGGGCGATGCGCAGCACCATCGTCGCGAGAGCGCCACCGCGCTGGCCACCATGTACTTCCTGATGGAGGGCACGCCCTTCATCTACCAGGGCCAGGAGCTGGGCATGGCCAACACCCGCTTCGACACCCTGGACGACTTCGTGGACGTCTACGCGCGCAACCGCATCCGCCGCATGCGCGATGCCGGCCAGGGCGACGACGCCATCCTCAGGGAACTGGCGCTCACCTCGCGCGACAACGCACGCACGCCCATGCCCTGGGACGCCGGCGCCAACGCCGGCTTCAGCAGCGGCACGCCGTGGCTGCGGCCCAACCCGGAGTACCGCGAGATCAACGTCGCCGGCGAGCGCGCGGACCCCGCCTCGGTGCTCAACTACTACCGCCGCCTGATCGCCCTGCGCGCCGCCGAGCCGGCCCTGCGCCACGGCCGCTACGGTGCGCTGCTGGAACGCAACCCGCAGATCTACGCCTACACCCGGCGCCAGGGCGGCAGCGGTTTCCTGGTGTTGTGCAACCTCAGTGGCCAGCCGGCGCACTACCAGCATCGCGGCCTGCGCCTGCGCCACGAGGCCCTGGCGATGGCCAACCGCGAAGTGGCGCCGCATCCGCCCGGCATCGCCTGCCTGCTGGCGCCCTACGAGGCGCGGGTGTACCGGGTGGATTTCGGTGCCGAATGACCCTGCCGGCGGTGTGACTGCGGGTTCCGCGCCAACCATAGACAGAGCGTTCCGCCCCGCTGGCCTAGAATCCGCCCCCACCGGTGCCGCCCGCGGCGCCGGTTTTCTTTTTCCGCTGCTTCTCGCTACAGACCCACGCCATGACCGCCATTCCGCCCTGCCCCCTGTGCTCGCTCGAAAACACCTACCCCGACGGCGACAACTACATCTGCGCCGACTGCGGCCATGAATGGTCGCCGACCGCCGCGGCCGAGGAGGAAAGCACCGTGGTGCGCGACGCCAACGGCAACCCGCTGGCCGACGGCGACGCAGTGGTGCTGATCAAGGACCTGAAGGTGAAGGGTTCCTCCATCACCCTGAAGATGGGCACCAAGGTGAAGAGCATCCGCCTGGTGGATGGCGACCACGAGGTCGACTGCAAGATGGACGGCGGCAACTTCATGCTCAAGGCCTGCTACCTGCGCAAGGCCTGAAGGCCGCGGCGCGCGCGCCAGCCCCCGTCCCCCTGGCCCGGCCGGGAAGGCCGGCGCTCGTTCCAGCCGGAGTCCCCGGGCTTCGACCGCGCGGGCTTGTCGAAACCGTTCCGGCACCGCGCCCTTCGTCCGCCCCAGGGCGAACGGCATCGCCCGCCGGCCTGCCGCCGGATAGTGATGGCGCTAAACCGCCGGCAACTCCCGCGCCGTCAGCCACACCCGCATGTCGAACTCCAGCTGATGGTAGGCCGGCTCCATGTGGCAGCACAGCTGGTAGAAGGCCTTGTCGTGGTCCTTCTCCTTCAGGTGCGCCAGCTCATGCACCACCACCATGCGCAACCCCTGCGGCGGCGCCTCCCTGAACAGGGTGGCGATGCGGATCTCGTTGCGCCGCTTCAACTTTGCCCCCTGCACCCGGCTGACGAAGGCGTTGCTGCCCAGCGTGCCCCGCACCGGGTGCATTGCCGCGTCGTAGCACACCTTGGAGAGCGGCGAAGTGTTGCGCAGATAGCGCTGGCGCAACTCGTTCACATAGTCGTAGAGGGCGCGGTCGGTCTGCATCGCATGGCGTTCCGGATAGCGGGAGGCAATCCATTTCGCCAGCTCGCCACGCGCGATCAACCCGCGAACGCGGTCCAGCAGTTCGGCGGGATAGCCGGCGAGGTAAGGCAGATCATTCATCGGACAGGCAGGAAGAACGCCGGACGTAAAAGCGGCGGGACGCAACTCTAGCCCAGCTCGGCGGTAGCGGGGAGGACCAAGACCGGGAAGACCCCGGAACCGCTGCCGCTCGCCCGAGCACATGGTTGGCTTCCCTCTCCCCTGCAGGGCGTATGCGGGAAAAAGCGAAGCATCGCTTCGCCTGCCGGAGCGTCCTGGGGCCGGCAGGCCACGAGACCGGGACGCGAAGCGGGGCAGGGAGAAGGGGAGCCCCCGCGGGATTCAAACACGGTCGCCCCTTTGGGGCCCTCTGCCCGGCGCTCTCCCGCGAGCGGAGGAGAGGGAGAGGCTCCTCCGCGGCACGACCAGGCTGTCGCCATCCCTGCTTTGTTGACCAAAGCCGCTGCACCCCGGCCCACCCTCTGCAACAATGGCGGCTTCGCCCGCGTGGGAGACATTCATGTCCGACGTCCTGCTGGTCCTCACCAACCTGCCCGATACCGAACATGCCGCCAAGCTGGCCGCCAGCCTGGTGGAGGAACGCCTGGCCGCATGCGTGAACATCCTGGCGCCGTGCACCTCGGTGTACCGCTGGCAGGAGACGATACAGACCGGCAGCGAGGTTCCGCTGTTGATCAAGACCACCGTGGAACGCTATCCGGCGCTGGAGACCGCCATCCGCGCCCGCCACCCCTACGAACTTCCTGAGGTGATCGCGGTCCCTGTGGATCACGGGCTGCCGGAGTACCTGCAGTGGGTGGGCGCGGAAACCACGCCTGTCGCGCCCAACTGAAGGCGCCGGCACACGCCGCCGCTTCGGCTCCACCAAGCCCTTCGCCCATCCGACAAAGCCCCCGACGACGCTCCTGATT
>NZ_WUEI01000064.1 GCF_012911025.1 Azoarcus sp. TTM-91
GGCGTTGACAGACAGACCTGTCTACATAAGAGTGGGAGACAGGTCTGTATCGTACCTCGGCCCGGCCAGCCTGCACCACTTCCGCTTCACTTCCATGTTCCCCGCCGCAGACCCGCCCGCGGGTCTCGCCACGACCAGGAGTCGCCTCAATGAGCGCCAACGAACAAAGCCGCCCGCCCCTGCCGCCTTTCACCCACGACAGCGCCATCGTCAAGGTCCGCCTCGCCGAAGACGCCTGGAATTCCCGCGATCCCGAGCGGGTGGCGCTGGCCTACACCGAGGACAGCCGCTGGCGCAATCGCGCGGAGTTCGTCACCGGCCGGGCACAGATCGTCGAGTTCCTGCGCCGTAAGTGGGCCCGCGAACTGGATTACCGCCTGATCAAGGAACTGTGGGCGACGGAGGGTGAGCGCATCGCGGTGCGCTTCGCCTACGAGTGGCGGGATGACGCCGGCAACTGGTTCCGCGCCTATGGCAACGAAAACTGGGAGTTCGATGCCGCCGGCCTGATGCGCCGCCGCCACGCCTCCATCAACGACCTGCCGATCAAGGAGAGCGAACGCAAGTTCCACTGGCCCCAGGGCCGCCGGCCGGACGACCACCCGGGGTTGAGCGAACTGGGCCTGTAAACAGGGGCTCGGGGCGAGGACGGCGGCACCGCGGCGGCAGTGGTCCGCCGCCCCGCCTCCGGCCTTGCACCCCGCTCCGCCAGTGGTGATAGAGCGGGCGCCGCCGCCCGGCGTTTCCACCCGGCGCATCTGCTGCGACGCGACAACCTCTTGCCGTTGTCCTGTGCAAGAATGGCCGCAATGACGGTCACTTCGCGGGGCATCATGACGGGTGTGTTCTTTCGTTCTTTTCCGCGCCTCGCCGGCCGCCTCGCAATATTCTGGCTGCTGCTGGCCCTGCCGCTGGCGGTGTCGGCGGCACGTGTGGAAGGAACGGCGCCACGCGCCCATGTGCTGGTGCTCATGTCGTACCACCACGGCCACAGTTGGGAAGACACTATCCTGAAAGGGATAGATGAGTGGCATGGCGTGGGCAATGCCCAACGGCCGGTGTTCCATGTGGAGTGGATGGATTCCCGCCGTTACCCGGAGGCTGCCCAGCGCCAGCTCTTCACCACCTACCTGGATGAGAAGTACCGCGGCCAGCGCTTCGATCTCGTCATCACGGTAGATAACAACGCTCTCGAGTTCGCCCTGCAGGACAGCGGACCGCTCGCCGGCACGCCCATCGTGTTCTGCGGCGTCAACGGCGATCCGGTGCCCATCGTTGGCGGCCGGGCCGGCGTCACCGGCGTCGCGGAGCGCTTCGAGCTGGAACGCACCCTGAGGCTGGCGCGCATGCTGCACGAGGATGCCGGCAGGCTGCTTTTCCTCACTGCGGCGGACGAAACCGGCGCCGGCACCCGCGAAACGCTGCGGCGGGCGCTGGATGCGATGCAGGTGGAACTGCCGGTGGATCACTGGGTGGTGGACAACCTGGCGCAGATCGCGCCGCGGCTGCAGGCACTGCCGGAGAAAACGCTGATCTTCGCTTTCGGCTCCATGCCGGAGAGCCCCGGCGGGCGCACGCTGGGCTCGGAGGAGGTGGTGGCCTACCTGCGGGCGCGCACCGCGCTGCCGCTGTATTCCGACCTCGATCGCACGGTCGGCTACGGTGCTGTCGGCGGCTACATGAACAGCGGCCTGGAAACCGGCCGCGTCACCGCCGGCCTCGCCGTCCGGGTGCTGGCGGGCGAAGACCCGGCCGCCATCCCCTACGTCTATGACGCGCCGCTGGTACTGGTCTTCGACTACAAGGAGCTGCGGCGGCTCGGCATCCCCACCCGCAAGCTGCCCGAGGGCAGCACGCTGCTCAATGCGCCGCCCTCGATCTTCGACCCGGAGTACCGCGGCCAGCTCATCGCCATTGCCATCCTGGTCACCCTGCTGCTGCTGACGTTGATCGGGTTGCTGCTACGCAGCCGCATGCAGGCGGAGCGCCAGGCCGCCCTGCGCTACCAGGCCACCCATGACGAACTCACCGGCCTGCCCAACCGGCGCTGGCTGATGGAGCACCTGGCGGCGCGCGTGCCGGAGGGCAAGAGCCTGGCGCTGGTGATGCTGGATCTCAACCGCTTCAAGCTGGTGAACGACACCTACGGCCACTCCTTCGGCGACGAACTGGTGGCAGAGGTGGCGCTGAGGCTGAAGCAGTGGCTGTTGAGCGATGAACTGCTGGTGCGTTTCAGCGGCGACTCCTTCGTCATCGTCACCCGCTGCGACGGCGATGCAGCGCTGGAGGGCGTGCGCGAGCGCTGCAGCAAGATGCTGGTGGAGCCCTTCCTCATCAAGGGCCGGCGCATTCCGGTTTCCGCTGCCTTCGGTATGAGCATCGCGCCGGGCGGCACCGACGAGCATGAACGCCTGCTGCGCGAGGCGGATACCGCCATGTATGAAGCCAAGCGCTCCGGCCGCGCCCAGGTGGTGCTGTTCGACAGCGGCATCCATGAACGTGCGGTGCGCCAGTTCCAGATCGAGGCCGCCTTGCAGCTGGCACTGGAACGCGGCGAGATCGGCGTGCATTTCCAGCCCATCGTCGATAGCGACAGCGGCCGCATCGCCGGTTTCGAGGCGCTGGCGCGGTGGACCCATGCGGACCTCGGCCCCATTCCACCGGTGGAGTTCATTCGCGCCGCCATCGAATCCGGCCGCATCGGCCAGCTCACCCAACTGGTGCTGCGCGTCGCCTGCCGCGCCTTCGTGCCACACCTGTGCGCTCACGGCCAGCCCTACCTGGCGGTGAACGTGTCGGTGAGCGACATCTATGCGGACGAGTTTTCCACCCGCCTGGTCGAGATCCTCGCCGCCGAAGGCGTGCCGCCGGACCGGCTGGTGCTGGAAGTGACCGAGGACATGCTGCTGGGCGACGTGCATGCGGTTACCCATGCGCTGGCGCGCTTGCGCGACCAGGGCGTGCGCATCGCCATCGACGACTTCGGCACCGGCTACGCCTCCATGGGCTACCTGTCGAACTACATGGTGAACATCATCAAGATCGACCGCTCCTTCGTGCGCAACATCCTCACCAACGGCTCGGACCAGAAGATCGTGCGCGCGGTGGTGTCCATGGCAGCCGACCTGGAACTGGCGGTAGTCACCGAGGGCGTGGAGACGGCCGAGCAGGCGGCGCTGCTGCGCCAGCTGGGCTGCGTGCTGCTGCAGGGCTACGCCTATGGCCGGCCGCGGCCGCCGGAGGAATGGGCGGTGGACGGCAGGCTGGAGGCGCTCAGCGTCTGAGGGCCGCCCGCCCTGCGGCGGCCACCGCAAGTCCCGCCTGCGCGGGCCCTCCGCGCTCCGGGTTCGACCGCAAGAAGCGGGTTTCCGCCGTCCTTCCCCTGCATCGAAACTGCCTTCTCCCCGAATTCGAAGGAGAAGCAGACATGGGCAAACTGAGCGACAAGACGGCGATCATCACCGGCGCGAGTTCCGGCATAGGCCAGGCGGCGGCGCGGCTGTTCGCCGAAGAGGGCGCGGCGCTGGTGCTGGTTGCCCGCCGGGAGGTCGAACTGGCCGCCCTGGTGGCGGAGATCGCCGCCGCCGGCGGCCGTGCGGTGGCGCTGGCAGGCGACGTGGCGGAGGAGGCCACCGCAGGGCGGGCGGTGGACATGGCGCGGGAAATCTACGGCGGGCTGGACATCGCTTTCAACAACGCCGGCACACTGGGCGAACTGGGGCCGACCACCGGGGTTTCGCTGGAGGGCTGGCGGCGCACGCTGGAAACCAATCTCACCAGCGCCTTCCTGGGCGCCCGCCACCAGATCCCGGCGATGCTGGCGCGCGGCGGCGGCTCCCTCATCTTCACCTCCACCTTCGTCGGCCATACGGTCGGCTTTCCCGGCACCGCCGCCTATGCGGCCAGCAAGGCCGGGCTGATCGGCCTGGTGCAGACCCTGGCCGCCGAGTTCGGCCCGCAGGGCCTGCGGGTGAATGCCCTGCTGCCGGGCGGCACCGACACCCCGATGGGCGCGCAGATGAGCACCACGCCGGAAGCAATGGCCGCGGTCGCCGCCCTGCATGCGCTCAAGCGCATCGCCCGGCCGGAGGAACTGGCGCAGGCCGCGCTGTTCCTCGCCTCGCCGCAATCCTCCTTCATGACCGGCGCGGCGATGCTGGTGGATGGCGGCGTCTCCATCAACCGCAGCTGAAGCCCCTCAGGCCGGAACCGCCGCAGCCGGCGCCGGCGCCCGTTGCGGCATCGCCGGCTGCAGCACCTCGTGCAGGCGGGTGACGCTGCCGATCACGATCAGCGAGGGCGAGCCCAGCCCGGCCGCGCGCACCGCCGCCGGCAGGGCGGCCAGCGGCTGGCCGACGATGCGCTGCTGCGGGGTGGAGGCGGCATGCACCACCGCCGCCGGCGTATCCGCCGGCAGGCCGTGGGCGATCAGCGCGTCGCAGATCAGCTCCAGCGCCCCCAGCCCCATGTAGATCACCACCGTCTGCTGCGGGCGGGCGAGGGCGGTCCAGTCCAGGTTCACCGTGCCGTCCTTCAAGTGGCCGGTGGCGAACACCAGCGTCTGCGCATGTTCCCGGTGGGTCAGTGGAATGCCGGTACAAGCGGCCATGCCGGAGGCGGCGGTGATGCCGGGCACCACCTCGCACACCACGCCGGCCGCCGCCAGCGTTTCCATCTCCTCGCCGCCACGGCCGAAGATGAAGGGATCGCCGCCCTTCAGCCGTACCACCCGCAAGCCTTGCCGCGCCAGCCGCAGCAGCAGGCGGTTGATGTCTCCCTGCGGCAGCGCATGCCGGCCGGCTTCCTTGCCGACGTAGATGCGCTGGGCATCCTCCGGGATGAGGTCGAGTACGCCGCTGCCGACCAGATTGTCATAGACCACCACCTCCGCCTCGGCGATGCGCCGCGCCGCACGCAGCGTCAACAGTTCCGGGTCGCCCGGACCGGCGCCGACCAGGCTCACCCAGCCGCAGCGGGCGCTGCCGTGCGGCAGGCCGCCGGCTGCCGGCGGCTCCACCGGAAATGCCTTCGGGATACAGGCCGGCGGCCGGAAGGCGAGGCGGGCGAGTGTCTCCTGCACGGAGATCTGGCTACAGGTGTCGCGGTATCGGGCATTCACCATGATTCCCTCATGCAAGAGCTTGGTGGCGACTCTAGCAGCCGGGCCGACCCGCTGAAATTGACTGAAGTTAAAGACTTAAATTTTGTAGGGGTACAGAGTCCGCCCTGCTTGATTGATGAACCTGCAGCAGCAGTCTTGAGGGAGAAAAAGCATGAAATTGAAGACCTTAGTGGGTACTTTTGCGTTGGCTGCGCTACCGGCGTCCATGTCTATTGCATGGGCGGATGCCGCGCCGGAAATGACGGATGCGGAGCGCGCGCAGGCCAAGCAGATCTACTTCGAACGCTGCGCAGGCTGTCACGGCGTGCTGCGCAAGGGCGCCACCGGCAAGAACCTGGAACCGCACTGGACGAAGACGCTGCAGGATGGAAACAAGGTCGAGGGCGGCACGCTGAAGCTGGGCACCAACCGCCTGGAACGCATCATTGCCTACGGTACCGACGGCGGCATGGTGAATTACGACGACATCCTCAGCGAGAAGGAAATCAACCTGATGGCGCGCTACATCCAGCAAACGCCGGATGCGCCGCCGGAATTCTCCCTGAAGGACATGCGCGACAGCTGGAAGCTCATCGTGCCCAAGGACAAGCGTCCGACCCGGCAGATGAACAAGATCAACCTGCAGAACGTGTTCGCCGTCACCCTGCGCGACGCCGGCAAGCTGGCCCTGATCGACGGCGACACCCACAAGATCTGGAAGGTGCTGGATACCGGCTACGCGGTACACATCTCCCGCCTCTCCGCCTCCGGCCGCTATGTGTATACGGTGGGCCGCGACGGCCTCACCACCATCATCGACATGTGGTTCGAGGAGCCGACCACGGTGGCCTCGGTGCGCCTGGGCTCGGATGCACGCTCGGTGGACGTCTCCAAGTTCAAGGGCTACGAGGACAAGTACCTGATCGGTGGCACCTACTGGCCGCCCCAGTACTCCATCATGGATGGCGAGACCCTGGAGCCGATCAAGATCGTCTCCACCCGCGGCCAGACGGTGGATGGCGAGTACCACCCGGAACCGCGCGTCGCCTCCATCGTGGCCTCGATGACCAAGCCGGAGTGGGTGGTCAACGTGAAGGAAACCGGCCAGATCCTGCTGGTGGACTACACCGACCTGAAGAACCTCAAGACCACCACCATCGAATCCGCCAAGTTCCTGCATGACGGCGGCTGGGATGGTTCCAAGCGCTACTTCATGGTCGCCGCCAACGCCTCCAACAAGGTGGCGGCGGTGGATACCAAGACCGGCAAGCTCGCCGCCCTGGTCGATACCGCCAAGATTCCCCACCCTGGCCGTGGCGCCAACTTCATCCACCCGCAGTACGGTCCGGTGTGGGCCACCGGCCACCTGGGCGACGCGGTGGTGTCGCTGATCTCCACGCCATCGGAAGAAGCCAGGTACGCCAAGTACAAGGGCAACAACTGGAAGGTGGTGCAGGAGCTGAAGATGCCGGGCGCCGGCAACCTGTTCGTCAAGACGCATCCGAAATCCAACCACTTCTGGGCGGACGCGCCGATGAACCCAGAGCGCGAGGTGGCCGAGTCCGTCTATGTGTTCGACATGGGTGACCTCAACAAGGCGCCGGTGCAGCTCAACGTCGCCAAGGATTCCGGCCTGCCTGAAACCACCGCCGTCCGCCGCGCCGTCCAGCCCGAGTACAACCTGGCCGGCGACGAAGTGTGGATCTCGCTGTGGGGCGGCAAGACCGACCAGTCCGCCATCGTCATCTACGACGACAAGACGCTGAAGCTGAAGAAGGTGATCACCGATCCGGCGGTGGTCACGCCGACCGGCAAGTTCAACGTCTTCAACACCATGCACGACGTCTATTGATCCCCGGCCGCGCCGGTGCCGCCTCCCGCGCAGCCGGCGGGCGGCGGCCACCGGCGCGGCGGGCATCGTCATCCAGTGGAATGAAGACATGAGCGAGCAAAACAACAAGGGCGGCACGCCGGAGGGCGGACGCCGCGGCGGCCTGTTCGCCCGGCTGCGCCGGCCCAGCGCGCGCTGGTCGCTGGGCACGCTGCTGGTGGCCGGCTTCGTCGTCGGCGTCGCCTTCTGGGGCGGCTTCAACACCGCGATGGAGGCGACCAACACCGAGGCTTTCTGCATCGGCTGCCACGAGATGTATGACAACGTCTACCAGGAGTACAAGCAGACCATCCACTACTCCAACCGCACCGGTGTGCGCGCGGTATGTGCCGATTGTCATGTGCCCAAGGACTGGACGCACAAGATGATCCGCAAGGTGCAGGCCTCCCGCGAGCTCTACGGCAAGCTCACCGGCAGCATAGACACGGCGGAGAAGTTCGAGGCCAAGCGCTTGCAGCTGGCGCGGCGCGAATGGGCGCGCATGAAGGCCGCCGACTCCCGCGAATGCCGCAACTGCCACAGCCTGGAAAGCATGAACAGCGAGAAGCAGCAGCAACGTGCGCGCAAGCAGCACGAGATGGCGCGCGAGGACAACATGACCTGCATCGACTGCCACAAGGGCATCGCGCACCACAAACCCTCGGGCATGACCGAGGAAGACGAGGAATGAGCCAGCCCGCGGCCCCGGCGCGCAGGCGCCGCGACCGCCCTGAAGGAGAAGGAAGATGAGCAAGAGAGCGACGGCGGCAATGGAACTGAAATGGACGGCGGGCGCGGCGGGCCTGGGCCTGCTCTGCATGCTGGCGGGGAACCCGGCGGGGGCGGCCGCGCCGGCGGACTGGAGCAAGGTACCCGCCACCTCGGTCACGTTGTTCTACCCCGGCGTGGCGGCGATGGAGTGGATCACCAAGGGTACCGAGCACGGCGGCGCGCGGGCGCTGCGCAAGGGCGACGCCTGTGCCGATTGCCACAGCGAGGAAACCGCCAAGATGGGCCAGCTCATCGTCAGCGGCCAGAAGCTGGAGCCGGCGCCCATCGCCGGCAAGGCCGGCTCCATTCCGGTGCAGGTGCGCGCCGCGCATGACGGCGACACCCTCTACCTGCGCTTCTCGTGGAAGCAGCCCAAGCCGGCCGGCGGCGCCAGGATGGACGACAAGAACCCGGTGAAGATCGCCTTCATGCTGGACGCCGGCAAGGTGGAAGGCGCCGGCCAGAGCGGCTGCTGGGCGAGCTGCCACGCGGATTCGCGCACCATGCCGGGCGCGGCGGACACCAAGAAGAAGTATGTGAAGAACGGCTCGCTGGCCGGTGGCGTGTTCTACGACCTGGTGCAATGGCGCAGCGGCGAGAAGAAGGGCTACGACGGCTACGTGGCCGACGCCCGCGTCATGGAAGGCGGCAAGGCGCTGGTGGCCGCCGAGGGCAAGCTGGACGGCGACACCTGGACGGTGACCTTCGCCCGCAAGTTCGCCGGCGGCGAAGGCGACGTCACGCTGGCGCCGGGCCAGGTCTACAACTTCGGCTTCGCCATCCATGACGATCACGCCGCGGGCCGCTTCCACCAGGTGTCGCTGGGTTACAAGCTGGGCATAGACACCAAGGCGGACGTGGTCGCGAGCAAGCAATGAAGCCCCCGGGGCCTTGCGGCCGTGGCGCGGGCTGTGCCCTGGCGGCGCTGGCGGCGGCCTTGCTGCTGCTGGCCTCGCCGGCCTGGGGCGCGGAGCACCGGGTGGAGGTGGTGGACTACGCCTACCGCCCGGCGGAGCTGACCATACAGCCGGGCGACACGGTGACCTGGAGCAACCGCGAGAAGCGCGTCAGCCACTCGGTGCTGTTCGACGCCAGCGGCCAGGAGTCGGAGCGCTTCTTCCCCGGCGAAAGCTGGTCGCACACCTTCGAGGCGGAGGGCGAGTTCGCCTACCACTGCGGCCCGCATCCGGAGATGAAGGGCAGGGTGGTGGTGCGCGGGCAGCGTTGATCTGGTGGCTGGACACTCCGGCTTCGTTGGGATGAGTCCTGTGGCGGGAGAGGGGCGGGCCCTTTGGTGGGCTCAGGGCTGGCACGCCCCAGCAAGGCCCTTCGACAGGCTCAGGGTGAACGGCTTCCTGTGATGGGTTGCCGGCTTGATGAACAACGCTCAACCCGGGAACACCGTTCGCGCTGAGCGAAGTCGAAGGGCATCGCGGGCACTGTGTTCCGACATCGCCAGCCCCGAGCCGGCTGAGGGCTTTCAGCCGCTGCATGCTCAGTCGGCGCGCCGAGGGAGCCTCTCCTGCTGACGAAAGGAAAGCGGTGCGACGCCGGCGTGCGCCGCTTTTCCGCCTTCCGCGAACCGCCTTTCCCGCCCGCCATGCGCCCCTGCAGTTCACCGCCTCCGCCGCGTTGATACGAGTCAAAGTTTTCGCCGCGCCGCAGGTTCATCTTGAGCCGCATTGCATGTCAGCAGGAAGCCCGTCATGAACAAGCTGCCCCCTCTCGCGCTGCATGTCGCCGTGCTGCTCTGTGTGGCCTTCGCCTCCGCCTATGCGTCCGCCTCGGTCGCCGGCGGTGGCGAGCCGCAACCCGAGCGCCAGCGGGAACTGGTCCGGCTGGTGCGGCAGGATTGCGGCTCCTGTCATGGCCTCAGCCTGGCCGGTGGCCTGGGGCCGGCGCTGCTGCCGGCGGCGGTGGCGGAGAAGCCGGTGGAACTGCTGGTCGGCACCATCATGGACGGCCGCCCCGGCACCGCGATGCCCGGCTGGTCGCGCTTCGTCAGCGCGCCGGAGGCCGAGTGGGTGGTGCGCCAGCTGATCGCCGGCTTTCCGCAGGATGGAGGCGGGCAATGACGATCCGCCTGCCCCGCCTGTCATTGCCGCAACTGTGCGCCGTCGCGCTTGCCACCCTCCTGCTCGCCGCCTGTAGCAGCACGCCGGCGCCGCGCGGCACCGGCGACCTTGGCCTGGTCATCGAGCGCGCCAGCGGCCAGGTGGCGGTGGTGGAAACCACCGGCCGCAGCCGGCTGGCCACGGTGCAAGGGCTGGGCGATCTCTCCCATGCGCACGTCACCTATTCCCGCGACGGCCGCTACGGCTATGTGTTCGGCCGCGACGGCGGGCTGGCCAAGGTGGATCTGCTGCTGGGCCGCATCGACCGCCGGGTGGTGCAGGCGGGCAACTCCATCGGCGGCTCCATCTCGCAGGACGGCCGGCTGGTGGTGGCGCAGAACTACGATCCCGGCGGCATCCGGGTGTTCGACGCCGACACCCTGGAGCCGCTCTCCGAGGTGCCGGCGGAATACGCGCCCGGCTTCCGCTCCAAGGTGGTCGGCCTGGCCGATCTGCCCGGCCAGCGCTTCGCCTATGCGCTGTTCGAGGCTGGCGAGATCTGGGTGACGGACCTTTCCGACCCGCGCAAGCCGCGCACCCAGCGCTACCCCGCCGGCCACCAGCCCTATGACGCACTGGTGACGCCAGACGGCCGCCACTTCATCGCCGGCCTGTTCGGCGAAGACGGCCTCGCGCTGCTGGACCTGTGGCACCCGGAGCAGGGCGTGCGCAAGATCCTCTCCGGCTACGGCCGCGGCGAGCAGCCGCTGCCGGTGTACAAGATGCCGCACCTGCGCGGCTGGGCGGTGGCCGGCGACTACGCCTGGCTGCCCGCCATCGGCCGCCATGAGGTGCTGGTGGTGGATACCCGCGACTGGCGCGAGGTGGCGCGGGTGCCGGTGCACAGCCAGCCGGTGTTCGTCATGGCGCGGCCGGATGGCCGCCAGGTGTGGGTGAATTTCGCCTTCCCGGACAACGGCAAGCTGCAGGTCATAGACACCGAAAGCCGCAGCGTGGTGGAGACCCTGGAGCCGGGCAGGGCGGTGCTGCACATGGAATTCACCCCGCGCGGCGAAGCGGTGTGGGTCTCCGCCCGCGACGACGACAAGGTGGTGGTGTACGACACCGAGACCCGCCGCCCGCTGGCCGAACTGCCGGCGGCCAAGCCCAGCGGCATCTTCTTCACCAGCCGCGCGGCGCGCACCGGTTTCTGAGGCGGACATCATGGACGCCGCCCACTTCCGCCTGCTCAACGACTGGCAGCATGACTTCCCCCGCGTGGAAAAGCCTTACGCAGAGCTGGCACAGACCGTCGGCATGGACGCGGAGGCGGTGCTGGCCGCCTACCGCGCGTGGCTGCACGAAGGCACGGTGAGCCGCATCGGCCCGGTGGTGGCCAGCGGCCGGGTGGGCGCCAGCGCGCTGGTGGCGCTGGCGGTGCCGTCGGCACGGCTGGCGGAGGTGGCGGCGCGGGTGAGCCAGCTCAGCGCGGTCAATCACAACTACGAGCGCGAGCATCTCTACAACCTGTGGTTCGTCGCCACCGCCGGCAGCGCGGCGCAGTTGCAGGAAACGGTGGAGCGCATCGCCGTCGCCACCGGCTGCGCGCCGCTGCTGCTGCCGATGGAAGAGGCCTACCACATCGACCTTGGCTTCGATCTCGGCTTCCGCCCCGAATGCGGCGGGCGGCAGGTGCAAACGCCCTGGCAGGCCGCCGCGCCCTGTCGGCTGGCGGAAGGCGAGCGCGCGCTGCTGGGCGTACTGCAGCATGGCCTGCCGGCGGTCGCGCGGCCGTACGCGGCGGTGGGCGAACGGCTCGGCCTGTCCGGCGCGGCGGTGTGCGCCATGGTGGATGGCTGGCTGCTCTCCGGCCTGCTGCGCCGCTTCGGCGTGGTGGTGCGGCACCACGAGCTGGGCTATGCCGCCAATGCCATGTGCGTGTGGGATGTGGCGGACGAGGAAGTGGCCGATCTTGGCCGCCGCCTCGGCGCCGAGGCCGGCGTCACCCTGTGCTACCGCCGCCGCCGCGCGCTGCCGCAGTGGCGCTACAACCTGTTCTGCATGATCCACGGCAAGGCTCGCGCCGAGGTGCTGGCCCGGCGCGCCGCGATCGCCGACCGCCTGGCGCTGGACCGCTGGCCGCACGCGGTGCTGTTCAGCCGCCGCCGCTTCAAGCAGTGCGGCGCGCACTACATGCCGGACGCGGCAGCATCGGGTGTGCGGGAGGAAACGGCCCATGCCTGAGCACAGCCACGCGGGCCGGCATGCCCCTGGCGTTTCCTCTTGTGGCGCCGCGCGCCCCGCGCTGGACGATATCGACCGCCGCCTCATCAACGAACTGCAGGGTGGTTTCCCGCTGGTGGCGCGCCCCTATGAAGCGGTGGCGCGGACGCTGGGCGTGGACGAGGCGGAGCTCCTCGCCCGCCTGCGCCGCCTGCTGGATGCCGGCGTGCTGTCCCGCTTCGGCCCGATGTTCCAGATCGAGCGCGCCGGCGGCGCCTTCTGCCTGGCGGCGATGGCGGTGCCGGACGCGTACTGGGAGCGGGTGCTGGCTCAGGTGAACAGCCATGACGAGGTCGCGCACAACTACCGCCGCGAGCACCGCCTCAACATGTGGTTCGTGCTCGCCACCGAAACGCCCGCCGGCATCGCCGACTGCGCCCGCCGCATCGAAGCGGCCACCGGCGTGGCGGTGCATCTGTTCCCCAAGGAACGCGAATACTTCGTCGGCATGCGCCTGGAGGCACGATGAACGCGTCCACGTCCAAGCTCATATCCGCCGGCCCGCTGCTGGACGAAACCGACCGCCGCCTCATCCGCGCCACCCAGGGCGGCCTGCCGCTGGTGCCGCAACCCTATCTGGCGATCGCCGAGCAGCTGGGCATCGGCGAAGCGGAAGTCGCCGCCCGCCTGGCCGCGATGCTGGAGAACGGCCTCATCCGCCGCATCGGCGCGGTGCCCAACCACTACGCGCTGGGCTACACCGCCAACGGCATGAGCGTATGGGACGTGGATGACGAAGTGGTGGACGCCGCAGGCGAGCGCATCGGCGCGCTGGCCTGCGTCACCCACTGCTACCGCCGCCCGCGCCACCGGCCGCACTGGCCCTACAACCTGTTCGCCATGGTGCATGGCGGCTCGCGGGAGGAGGTGAGGCGCCATGTCGCTGACATCCTGTTGCTGCTCATGCGCGACTTCACCGGCCGCCTGCGTGGCCACGAGGTGCTGTTCTCCACCGCCATCCTGAAAAAGACCGGCCTGCGGCTGCGGGATTGATCCGCATCATTCCGCCGCCGCGTGCTGGCCGTTGTAATCCGGCGGCAACGCAGCCACACGCGCCGCCGCCTTCACCGCCGCAGACTGCCAGACGGGGCCCGCCATGTTCCGCATCTCCCAATTCATCCGCGACCTCGACCGGCTCGCAGCGCCGGCCGCCGCCGAACCCCGCTCACCCAGCACTCCTGCCACACCCGCCACTCCCAGGCCCACCGGCCCGGTGGTGATCTGGAACCTCATCCGCCGCTGCAACCTCACCTGCAAGCACTGCTACTCCATCTCCGCCGATACCGACTTCGCCGGCGAACTGAGCACCGCCGAAGTTCACACGGTGATGGACGACCTCAAGGCCTTCGGCGTGCCGGTGCTCATCCTCTCCGGCGGCGAACCGCTGCTGCGGCCGGACATCTTCGACATCGCCCGCCGCGCCAAGGCCCTGGGCTTCTACGTCGGCCTCTCCAGCAACGGCACGCTGATCGGCGAGCACAACATCGGCGCCATCGCCGATGCCGGCTTCGACTACGTCGGCGTCAGCCTGGACGGAATAGGCGTTACCCACGACCGCTTCCGCCGCCTGGCCGGCGCCTTCGACGCCTCCATGACCGGCATCCGCCTGTGCCTGGCGCGCGGCCTCAAGGTCGGCCTGCGCTACACCATGACCGAGGACAACGCCCACGACCTGCCGCCGCTGCTGCGCCTGGCGGAAGACGAAGGCATCAGCAAGTTCTACTTCTCCCACCTCAACTACGCCGGCCGCGGCAACAAGCACCGCGCCGACGACGCCCGCCACCAGACCACCCGCCGGGCGATGGAGCTGCTGTTCGAAACCTGCATGTCGCGCCAGCAACGCGGGCTGGCGCATGAATTCGTCAGCGGCAACAACGATGCGGACGGCATCTACCTGCTGCACTGGGTGCGGCGCCATTTCCCCGCCCATGCCGGGCGGGTGGCCGCCCGCCTGCGCCAGTGGGGCGGCAACGCCAGCGGGGTGAACGTGGCCAACATCGACAACCTCGGCGTGGTGCACCCGGACACCATGTGGTGGCACGAAGCGCTGGGCAATGTGCGCGAGCGGCCGTTCTCGGCCATCTGGCGCGATCTCTCCAACCCGCTGATGGCCGGCCTGCGCCAGCACCCGCGCCGCGTTGGCGGCCGCTGCGGCCAGTGCGCCCACCTGGACATCTGCAACGGCAGCTCGCGGGTGCGCGCCGGCCAGATCACCGGCGACGTCTGGGCGGAAGACCCCGGCTGCTATCTCAGCGACGAAGAAATCGGCTTGACGCCGGACCGCGCGGTCGAGCGGGTGCGCACCACGCCCTATGTGCGCACGCTGCATCCGGCGCCCGTAAGCAATGCCCCGAAAGCCAGTGGAGTGAAGGCATGAAGCAGACGACGCAGTTGGAAACCGGCGCGGAAGGGACGCCCGATGTGCGAGCAGGCGACAAGCCGGCCGCCGGTTTCGCCCGCAGGTCCAGGCCCAGCCGGCAAGCCGCCTACGAACCGGACGAAGCCTTGAGCAGCTACGCCGCGCCGCCGCTGCAGCCCTGGGAAGAGGACGCGCCGCGAAGCGCACAGCCGCCCGCCGCGCCGTCCTCCACCCTCATGCCGAAGGCGGCCAAGCGCATGGTCATCCTCGCCATCGTGTGGCTGGTCTTCCTGCTGTTCGTATCGCTGAAACCCGCCCATGCCGCGCCGGAGGCCGGCGCAACCGGCGAGACCGCCAACGGCGCCAGGGCCAGCTACCAGCTGCACTGCGCCGCCTGCCACGGCACCGACCGCCTGGGTGGCATCGGCCCGGCGCTGCTGCCGGAAAACCTGTCGCGGCTGCGCAAGGGCGAGGCGCTGAAAGTGGTGCGCGACGGCCGCCCGGCCACCCAGATGGCCGGCTTCGGCCAGGCGCTGGCGGCGGACCAGTTGGCCGCGCTGGTGGACTGGATCTACACCCCGGTGGTGCCGGCGCCGGTGTGGCGCGAGGCCGACATCCGCGCCTCCCGCATCCAGCATACCGAGCCGGCGAAACTGCCGGCGCGGCCGGTGTTCGAGGCCGACCCCCTCAACCTCTTCCTGGTGGTGGAGGCGGGCGACCACCACGTCTCGGTGCTGGACGGCGACCGCCTGGAAGTGATCCACCGCTTCCCCAGCCGCCACGCCCTGCACGGCGGGCCGAAGTTCGCCGACGGCGGCCGCTACGTCTTCTTCGCCTCGCGCGACGGCTGGGTCACCAAGTACGACCTGTGGAACCTCAAGGTGGTGGCCGAAGTGCGCGCCGGCATCAACACCCGCAACCTGGCCGCCTCGCCGGATGGCCGCCACATCGCCATCGCCAACTACCTGCCGCACACCCTGGTGCTGCTGGATGGCGACCTCAATCTGCTCAAGGTGCTGGAAGTGAGCGACCGCGACGGCAAGCACAGCTCCCGCGTCTCCGCCGTGTATGACGCCACCCCGCGCCACGCCTTCATCGCCGCGCTCAAGGACGTGCCGGAAGTGTGGGAGATCAGCTACGACCCCGCCGCCGATGAAATCCCCGCCGGCCTCATCCACGACCACGCCCAGCGCGAAGGCGCCTTCATCCCCGGCTACCTCAACCCGCGCCGCACTCAACTCAACGATCCGCTGGACGACTTCTTCTTCACCCAGGACTACGCCGAACTCATGGGCGCCTCCCGCGAAGGCAAGGGCCAGGTGGTGAACCTGGACGCCCGCAAGAAGATCGCCGACCTCCCGCTCGCCGGCATGCCCCACCTCGGCTCCGGCATCACCTGGGACTGGCGCGGCCGCCGCGTCATGGCCAGCACCAACCTGCAAGCCGCCGAGGTAACGGTGATCGACCTGCAAAGCCGCGAAGTCGTCCGCCGCATCCCCACCCGCGGCCCCGGCTTCTTCCTCCGCAGCCACGAAAACAGCCGCTACGCCTTCGTCGATTCCATGATGAGCCCCGAGTACAAACACGTGCTGCAGGTGATCGACAAGGAAACGCTGAAAGTCGTCCACGAACTCACCGAACAACCCGGCCGCACCCTGGCCCACGTCGAATTCACCCGCGACGGCAGCTACGCCCTCGCAAGCCTGTGGGAAGACGACGGCGCGCTACTCGTGTTCGACGCGCAAACCCTGACGGAAGTGAAGCGGATACCGATGCGGAAACCGGTGGGGAAATACAACGTGTGGAACAAGATCATGCGGGAGGAGGGGACTAGTCATTGAGGGGGCTGGTGCTTGCCCGGACGATGGCTAGTCTGTTGTTGATCTCCAGGATATGTCTTGAGAGGAGCAGATTATGAGAAAGCTATGAAGACCTTGTACGGCAGTATTTCGGCCTAAGCGGTCGGCCAAGACAGCTACCGAGAAGGTCCGCTCTAGGCTGGTTGCTGACACCGGTAGCCTTTGCCCTCGGATTGTTATACTGGCGTACCCCAGTGCATCGCTGATGCGCATATCATTGTTCTTGGCGCTAGTCATGGCCACCCTGTGGTGCGCGCACTTCACCAGCGAAACAGTAAGACTCGCTGGCGTCAGCTACGCGAAGCGGCTTTGGGAGGCGCTCGATCAGGTGCCCTAAAAGAGCGATCGCGCGTGCACTGCGAGCGTTCCGTATCGGCAGCCTGATCCAAGAGCGACTCGTTGGCAGAAAACGACGTCTTCGCGCGCTTCGTTGCTCCCACATAACTGGATCCATCACAAAGCCCCATGCGAGCCGACGAAAGCCAATACATTCATCAGCCCGTCTATGGGCTTCCCGCGTCACTGATCTCGTTGGACGGGAAGGTGCTGCCGATCATTGCTTTGATGCAGCGTGAGGCTGGCCTGAACCGTGAGCGGCGCCGTGATGTACAGTCGGACGCGCGTTTCTACGGAGAACCCGACGCCCGGCTCAGGCGGGCGGTGTCCAAGACCGATTGGAGCGTGCTTACCTACTACCTGAGCGCAGGCGAGCGCTTCAGGAGTTTCTGGTGCGTCGTTAAGCGCTTGCTTGAGCCGCAAAGGCGACAGGGTACGAAGGCGTTTGCGTTTGCGGTAGACGTGCAGTTGCTGAAGGCCTACGAGCCCGGCTGGCTCACGCTGCCGTTCGATGAGTCGACGCTGACCGCTGATTGCGAGGAGTGGCCCCGGATACGCAGTCGCATCGAGAAGCACTCGGGGTTCGATCAGGGCAGTACCCCGCTCGGCATGTTCATGCTGTGGCCGCGCCTTATTGTGGATCTGAAGCGCTGGGAAGATTTGAACGCAGGTCGTCGGCTACAAGTCGGCCATGCGATCTTCGCGCTTTCCTCCATTGGGTGGACTGACTGGTTCGTCGCAAAGGCCGTGGCCTGCTGCCCCGAGATCCAGTCGGAGCTAGGTGCATTGCTCAAAGCCAGTGTTCAGGCTGCTACCGACGACGAGCTTGGGCAAACTGCAGAGGAGTTGCACATGGGTGAGGCCGAGCAAATTGCTGCGACCGGCGCTCGCGCAGGGAGTGCTGACGACCCCGGAACGAGCGACGATCAGTGGGACCAAGTGATGCAGCGCCTGGATGCGGTTGCCGCCGAGCTCCGGGAGCATCCAACCCGCGAGGCGGTCGACGAGCTGTCGCAGATCGCTGTGGAGTTCGCGCGTATGCGTGAGTCGCTTCCAAAACGCCTTGGTTCGGTGGCGGAGCAGTTCGAGGAGCGACACCGTGGTTTGATGGTCTTCTTAGCTGAGACCGCGGCGCGACCGGGCTTCGAGTGGCTTGACGCGGCCACGCTCTCGCAGCTTGACGCGCGTTGGCGGCTTGCACGTGCCGAGCGCGGTGAGCCGGATCAGATAGCGGAGCTAGGTGCAGATGCGGCGGCGGCAATCATGCGCACTGGCGAAGCAAGCGAGGCGTTTGTGCGCGCGGCGGAGTTTGCCAAGGGGAGTCGCCAGTTGACTCAGACAACAGAGCAAACACTCGTGACGGCCAAGGGATTTGGCCAACAGGCAGCGGCGAAGCGGCAGCACGCCGATGCGCAGAGGCACGCCATCGAAACTGAGGCCGTGCAACTCGCGACGCAGGAGCGTCTGATTGACGCCGCCTCCCCCTTCGCTGAGCCGTTTGACTACTCGACGGACTATGTCGCCAGGCTAGACAACCACGAGGCGGTGATCCCTTCTGGTGAGGATGTTTCGATCGTCGTTGCACCGGCCGCTCCTGCGTCTGCCTTGGCGCCGGTCGAGACTGCGTCCGAAGTCGAAGGGTTGTTGATGCCCATTGAGTCCGACGGTTCTCACTTGCAGGAGGAACAGCGTGCTGAAGGGGACGAGCGTCTTGGAGGCTCGATCGAGCCTGCGGCCGAGGTAGCAGCTGTTTTCGAGCAACAGTCCCTGGTGGAAGATGTGCCTGAAACCGTCGCTGCTCTTCCGTCTGGTCAATCCGCCGACGAGATACGGGTAGGTTGCGCAGACCCGTACAGCGATCACGCAGGCGAAGTCTGTCGTCCGGTGTGGCATCTCCTTGCGGCCGGGCAACCGGCGTTGGCTTACCAGACGGCGAATTGGATTGAGGCGACGCATCCAGGAACAAAGGTTCCGTCTCCAGACTTGCTGGCGGCTGCGGCGCTTGCCGAAGAGCTGATGCTTCCGGATGGACCGCTCCAAGTTGCATTGGGCAGCCGATTCGAGAATTTGGCCCCTGCGGACTTTGCGTCAAACACGCCGCGGTCGTGGCATGCGGCAATCAATCTGTTGCTCGCGTCGGCGACCCTGCGGCCAATGGTGCTGGCACCCAGCAGTGGCGCCGCCACTGTGGCGGCGTACCTCCACCAAGGAGGCGACTACCCGGCTCTGTACGCTCTCGTGCAGAAGCTCCGCAGTCTGAGCTCGAAGCTGATGGGTTTCCGCATCGAGCCCAAGGTACTGCGCAAGGCTCGTGGCGAGGCAGCAATCAGGGCCGACTTGCAATCCCTGCAACACACAGCAGAGGACTGGCTCGGCGTCCAGGCTCCCGCCTACACGATCAAGTTTGCCGCGGCGACAAGCGTCTGGAGGCGCTGGCTCCGGCCCGGGGGTAAGATCGACGCGCTTGTTGCACCTGTGGTGCACAACCGCTTGGTGGACGCCGACCGTGTTCGCGAGTTGGTCGCAGAAATGTCCAATGTGGACCATGTTACTCGACTGATTCACACAACAGATCGGCGTGAAGAAAAGCGTCGACGCGGTGAGGACATTCATTCTGGTGCGTTGGAGCACTTGTTGCGGCTTGTCGATGAGGCACTCAAGTTGCCCCGCCAATGGCTGTCGTTGGTCGAGCTGCTTGGTGGTCGTGAGGATCGCCTGCGTGACCTGCTGGAAGAAGTGCACAAAGCCCTGCGCGAGAACTTTGGCGCCGTCGAGCAGGAGCTGACTCGGCCGCCCTTGCACGATCCATGGCGACTCGTGACCGGCGGCCAGACCCAGGCCTTGAGATCGGTGCAAGGACTTCTGGCGCTGTTCGACAGCGCGTCGAGCCTGCGTGAGTCCGAGCCGCAGCAGGTAGAGGTACTGAGCCGTTCCCTGCTTTGCCTCCCTGAGTTACCAATTCGGGAAGATTGGACGTTGGAGGTCGACCCGGAGGTGGCGCTAGCAGTGTTGGAACGGATGCAGTTCATTCCTCTCGAACCAGTGGCAGCGTTGCGATGCCGTGCCGATCGGGGTGACTTCCTTGGGGCCGAGATGATTGTCAACGCAGGACTTGCCGACGCCGACTGCGCGCCGATGCGTCCGGAGAGGGAGCGCTGGAAGCACGCGCTGCTTAAGGACATCTCCGAGTGCCAACGCGCAGTCGAGGTTGGTTCGGCATACGGCTATTTGCAGGAAGCGGAGCGGGGTCAGTTTGAAAGTCAGCTGGCGAGGTGGCAGGGGCAAGTTGAAGAACTGCGACGCTTCGACATCGTGATGGCCGAGATCAGAAACATTCGTGCTCGGGTCGAGGACGAGCGTGAAGCGCGTAAGACGGAAGTTCGCAAGGACCTGACTGACATTGTGCTCACCGACGCCACCCGGTCTGGCGCGATGGAAGTCGAGAAGGCACTGGAGGAGGGTGACATCGCCACTGCCCGGGAACTGGTGCATTGGCTCCAACAAGGCAAGCCGACACCAACCGACCTGGACGAAGACGCGCGCGAGGGGTTCGACCATTTTTTCCCGGAGGCGGTGAAGGCGATCGAATCCTGGCTAGCGGAACACAAGCGAGAGACAGTACAAGGTGCGTTGGAGCAGGGTCAGGCGATTCCAGGCCTTGACGCGACGCGTGTTGATGGTGCGCGCCGGAAGCAAGCGTCGAAAATGTTCAGTGCCTGGTCTGACATGAAAGCCAGACAGGAGGGGGAGCGCTCCAGGCTCGAACTGCTGCTGATCGGACTCGGATTCACGGTCAAAGACTTGATTCGCGCAGATAGAGTGTCTGGACGGGAAATCTGGAGCCTCGACGCCGATCCAGTCGAGGACCGTCAGGTCTGCCCCCTGCCCATGTACGGTTCCTCTGCGGGTGGGCGATACCGCGTCATCTGTGTCTGGGGGCGGCCTACCGTGGACGACCTCTTACAGTGGGTGGGCGATGCCTCGACGATGCGACCAGCGTTGCTGCTCTTCTTTGGCCGTATGTCGGAGCAGAGATGGCGTGACTTGAGTCGGCTGGCCAAATCGAAGCGACGGTCGCTGATGATGCTGGACGAGACGTTGCTTGTGTACCTGTGTTGCTCGGCAGGATCGCGCCTTAGAGCATGGCTCGACACGGCAATGCCGTTCTCGTACTCGTTGCCGTACGACGCTACGGCCGGTCTGGTGCCACCCGAGATGTTTTACGGGCGAGGTACCGAACTTGACGCAGTGCGCGGCCTCAACGGGCGCTGCTTCATCTACGGAGGGCGCCAGCTTGGTAAGACGGCACTCCTCAAGCGCGCTGAGCAGTCATTTCATGCCCCGTCTCGCGGTCACTATGCACGATGGATCGATTTGCGAGCCGAGGGCATCGGCGTCAGTGTGGCTCCAAGCGAAGTCTGGTTGACGCTGTATGAGAAGCTGAGGGAGTTGAGGGTTCTGGACCAGAAGCTGACCGCTCCAGCGCCGGGAAAGAAGCAGGGCGCAGAGGCAATGATCAAAGCCGTCCGCGAGTTTCTCGCGACCAATGCCGATCGGCGGGTGCTCTTGCTGCTTGACGAGGCAGACCGATTCTTCGAGCAGGACGGAAGGAACGATTTTGAGGAGACGCGCAGGCTAAAGCAGTTGATGGACGATACACAGCGGCGGTTCAAGGTCGTGTTTGCGGGTCTCCACAACGTGCTTCGGATGACAGAGCGGCCCAACCACCCCTTGGCTCACTTCGGTGAGCCAATCGAAATCGGACCGCTGCGCGAAGGGGAGGAAGTGAGGGAGGCAGCTGACCTTATTCGCAGACCGATGGCTGCAGCGGGGTTTGCCTTTGAGTCGAAGGGGTTGGTGATTCGCATCCTTGCGCAGACCAACTACTACCCCAGTCTCATTCAGTTGTACTGTTCCCATCTGCTCCGTCATATGTTGGGCCAGGTTACCAGTCGACAGAGGGCGAGTGGCCCACGCTATCCCGTTACCGACAGGGACATCGAACAGGTCTATTCGAGCGATGCACTGCGCGACGAAATCCGTGCCAAATTCCGCCTGACCCTTCAACTGGACCCGCGCTACGAGGTGCTGGCCTACTCAATGGCTCTGGATCTGCTGCGTGGCCGCTACACGCAGAGTGACGGCGCTTCGTGGCAAATGATTCGGCAGACGGGGGCACTGCATTGGTGGGCTGACGGTTTCCGCGACACCAGTGAACTGGACTTCCGGGTGCTGCTGGACGAAATGGTCGGGTTGGGGGTTCTACGTAAGCTCCCCGCCGGACGCTATGTGCTACGCAATCCGAATGTGCTCTTGCTGCTTGGGACGCAGGAAGAGATTGAAACGGTTCTGAACAAGGAGCGCGAACCGGCAGTCGAGTTCGAATCGACGACGTTCAGACCGCCCCTTCGGAGAGCGTCTGCAACACCTGATCGCAACGTCTTTACCTATCAGCAGTTTAGCCGGTTGCTGCAAAAGAATAATGACATCACCATCGTGACCGGAACGGAGGTTGCAGGTATTGCCAAGGTCGCGGCCAATCTCGAGGACTACTTGGAAAATGGGGCTACGCCGGTGATTTTGGACGAATGCTCCGACCGCCAGTCGTTCGGCGTCACGCTGCAGGAGGTGCTGGTCGATCGTCCTAAGGACCAAGTGTCGGTTTTCGTGATCCCTGAGTCCGTGCCGTGGACTAGTCTCTGGTTGGCGGAAGCGCAGGATCGCCTAAAAAGCTTGCGGTCAGAAAGTAAGTTCGCATCCCTAGTCTTCGTCGCCGATCCGACGACGCTCTGGCGCTTGTTGGATGATGACAATGTGTTGAAAGGCGGTGAGTTGCCGTGGATGTCTCTCTTGCAATGGAGCGAGGCGTTTCTGCGCCACTGGTTGGAGGAGCGGCAGATTCAGTTGGATCCCGAGGACCGCCGTCTGCTGATTGGAGCGACCGGTCTGTGGCCGGCGCTCGTTACCGATCTGGTCGGTGAGCGGACCGAGTTGCGCGCCGTGAGGGAGCGTATCGAATCGATCGCGCGGCAGCAGGCCACTGACACAGAGCAGACTGTGCTCTTGCGCAGGCGACTTGGCCTGGATGTAGTTAAACCAGTGGGAGTGATCGACGTGCTGGCGCAGTTATGTAAAACAAATAGCGACGGGGTGGTAGAGCCCATCGAGGCGAGCGACCTCGCCGTAATTGCCGAAGCGAAAAGGGAGCATGTGGAGCTGTGCCTCAGATGGGGGGAGCTTCTCGGGTTGACGCGTCGCGAGGGGGCCGGTTTCTGGACGGTCGATCCCATCGTCTCGCAGGTTCTGCTGGGAACGTGCGGTTGATGGACCGCTGGTTGCTTCCCGGTGCCATGGCATTTGTCGAGTCGGTGGTGGAGGCAATTCGCGATGGCGCGAATGTTGTTGTTGGTGCGCCCGCCAACGCAAGCGGCGCGCTCGCGCACGTCCTTGAGGATCGCTTGGCCGACGACAATTGGCGCCTAGCTGGCCCGCTGCAACCTAGCGGGCGACCCCCAATCGACGAGATCTGTGCCAGACTCGAAATCGACGACGAGCGCGGCCCCTCTGGAAAGACGGTAGCTTCGCTGATTGCCCGCATGGAGGATAAGCGGGTTGTAGTTGTTTCGGCGGTCGATATCCCGCAGTGGCCTGCGTGGGCACGCTTCTTGGGCGAGTATGCAAATGCTTGTCGCTCCGTGGACAAGTTTGACCGGACGCAATTGCTGCTAGTTACGTCCGGCGTTCCAGCTGATCAGTTGCCGGCCAAGGCACCAGCGCTTCAGTCGTTGGCGTGGAATGGTCACATCGGCGAAGGCGACGTGTTCGGCTATGTCCTTCAGCACTGGCGGCGTAATGGGACGCGCATCGACGCTCGTGCAAAGCTGGTAGCTCGGATCGTTACGCGGCTGGCGTTGTGGGACTTCGACTTGGTTGATCGGCTCCTCGAACTGAACTGGCAGGATCTTTTTGAGCCGACGCAGGTGCTTCGCTCAGTCGACGATGACAGGGAGTCTTGGGGCGGGCTCGGCTCCACGTGGGAGGAGGGCGGCCTCGCCGATTTTGACGGAGAGCGCATGGCGCATGCGCTCGTCTTGTCTCGGAATGGTGACCCCAAGAGGGAATTGGCGATGCGTTTGTGGGCCGCGCAGGCCGCCGAGTTGATGCCAACCCTTGAACTGAAGCGTCGACAGTTGGCTGATCGCATGAGAGCCAGTCGGGGGTTGCCTTCTTCTCTGCGGCTTAACGATGAGCCAGTTCTCGATTTGAACGATGTTGAGATCGGCGGTCTGTTTCATCTGGCGCGGATACATCGACTTCCGCCGAATATCGTTCAGACGGCACAGAGGTACCGGGACATCCGGAACAAGCTCGCGCACCTTGAGCCAGTGAGTGCGGATGAAGCGCTCTACGTTCTCACTGGCAAGGTGGGGCAATAACGTGCTGCCCAGTCACGACCGCAAACCCAGTTTGCACACACGGCGGATGCTCAAAACCAAGTAGGCGCAGCGTTCAGCTTGTGACGAGCGTCCATGGCTTCCGGAGGAAGCGGTTGAAGCTCTACGCGTTAGCCAAATCGAAAGGAGCTGCCCTGCGAATTCATCGCTGCACCCAGCACCCCTCAATTCAAACTCCGCCTCAGCCTCCCCAAATCCGGAATATGAATCGTCCGCCCCTGGACGACGATGAGCCCGCTTTCGATCAGCTCATGCAGGATGCGGGAGAAATGTTCCTGCGTGAGGTTCAGCCGCGAGGCGATGGTGCCTTTGCTGGTGGGTAGGCGTACGGTGACTCGCTCGGTGCCGGGGAGGGCGCCGGCGGGGCGGTTGCTGGCGGCGTCGCTTTCCTTTTCTTCCCGCAGCAGGTAGCCCACGACGCGTTCCCGGCCGGAGCGCAGGGAGTAGGTTTCCACGTCGGCGACGAGGTGGTGGAGGCGTTGGGCTAGGCCGGCGACGATCTTGCGGCAGAACAGCGGGTCGCACTCCATTTCCTCGAATACCACTTGCTTGGAGATGTGCAGCAGGCTGCAGTCGCCCAGGGCCTGGGCCATGACCACGTAGGGTTTGTCCATGAACATGACGGCTTCGCCGAAGGTCTGGCCGGCGCGGATGATTTCGACCACTTTTTCGTGGCCGGCGGCGGAGATGAAGGCGAGTTTGACCTGGCCGGTGAGCACCAGGTGGAAGCCGTGGCAGGGGTCGCCGCGGTGGAAGAGGACGGCGTTGCGCTCGACTTTCTGTTCGCGCACGCCGTGGGCGAAGCGGGCGATTTCCGCCTGGGCGAGGCCGTTGAACAGCGGGGCCTGGGTTAACAGCTGTGAGATGCGCTCGGTCTGTGGGTCCAGCGGCTGGCGATCCAGTGGCTGGCCGCCGCCACGCGGGGTGCGCGCGGGCGCGGCGAACAGCGTGGCACAGGGAATGTCGCGCGGACTCATCGAGTCACCTCGTCAGTTGGGCGTAGAACAGGGGCAGGCGGGAGGGCAGTTCTTCCGGCTTGCGGATGACGGTGAAGCCGGCGGGGCCGAAGAGGTGGGGCAGGTAGCCGGCGCCTTCGCGGTCTATGGTCACGCAGAAGGGGGCGAGGCCGGCGCGGCGGGCTTCGACGATGGCGGCGCGGGTGTCTTCGATGCCGTAGCGGCCGTCGTAGAGGTCGAGGTCGTTGGGTTTGCCGTCGGACAGGATGAGCAGGATGCGGCGGCTGGCGGGCTGGGCTTCCAGCAGCTTGGTGGCGCGGCGTATGGCGGCGCCCAGGCGGGTGTAGTAGCCGGGCTTGAGCGCGAGGATGCGGCCGCGGATGCGGTTGTCGAAGCGCTCGCCGAAGTCTTTCAGGCGGTGGAAGCGCACTTTCTCGCGCCGCACCGAGGAGAAGCCGGCGAGGGCGAAGGCGTCGCCGGTGGCGCCCAGGGCTTCGCCGAACAGCAGCAGGGCGTCGCGGATGACGTCGATGACGCGGGCCTGCGATGACACCCAGGCGTCGGTGGAGAGGGAGAGGTCGGCCAGCACCAGGCAGGCGAGGTCGCGCTCGCGGGTTTCCAGCGAGAGGTAGAGCTGTTCCGACGGCTGGCGGCCGCAGTGGCGGTCGGTCTGCGCGCGCACCGCGGCGTCCACGTCCAGTTCCGAGCCTTCCGGCTGGCCGCGCAGCCAGCGCCAGCCGGGCTGCAGGGCGGCGAACTGCTGGCGCAGGCGGCGGGCGGTGGCCTGCAGCGATACCGGCAGCGGGCCGGGCGGGGCGTTGCGGGCGGCCATCTCGATGACGCGCACATGGTCGGGGAGAAGGATGCGCTTGCGGTAGTCCCACTCCGGCTGGGGGATGCCGGCGCCGAGCACGACGTCGTCCTCGGCATCCGAGGGCAGGTCGAGGTCGAAGCGCACCTTGGAGGCGACCTTCTCCCTGTCTTCGGCGAGGGCGAGCTTGTCCAGGTCGCGGGCGGCGTCGGCGGCGTTGGGATCGGGCTCGTCGTCGGTCGGGCGGTTGAGCTTCAGGAATTCGGTGACCGCCAGCAGGCTTTCGGCGCGGAACACCATCATCAGGCCGTTTTTTTCCTTGGGCAGCTCCACCCGCTCGGCGCGATGGGCGTGGCGCTCGCTGTCTTCGCCCGGCTGGGTGCTGCTGCCGGGCGCTTGCTCTGGATCGGCGCCGCGGTTGCGCGGGAAGGGCGCTGGCGCCGCTTCGTCGCCGGCCAGCCACAGCAACACCGGCGCGGCGGGTGGCGTGCCGGCCGGCACCGGCGGCAGGGCGGTGACGCTGCCGGGCTCGCGCAGCGCGGCGACGATGGCTTCTTCGCGTGCGCGTTCGGCCGGCGGCATGCGGCTGGCGTTGCGCGAAGAGCCTAGGCGGCGCGGCGCGTAGGCCTCCACCAGCCGCTGGTATCGGCTTGCCATGCCCGGCCAGCTGGCGAGCACGGTGAGCGTGGCGCGCTGGTTGCGCTGCAGTTCGCTTTCGCCTTCCAGCGTTTCCGCTGGCGGCAGTACCTGGCGGGCAGCGGCCAGCGCGGCCAGCCAGAGGTAGAGATCGCGGTTGAGCCCGCGCTCGGGGAAGGCGTCGATTTCCGGCGGCAGGCGCAGCGTGGTGGCGTCCATGCGCGCCAGCGCGGCGTGGCTGCCGGCACCGGCGACGCGGGCGATGAAGCTGCGGCGGGCGCGGTGTTCATCCACTGGCGCCGCCGCCACGCGCAGGCCGGGGTCGCCGCCCAGGGCGCGGAAGAGGACGCCGGCGGTGCGTTCCACTTCCCTCAGCCGCACCACCGCGGCCGGATGGCTGACGCCGGCGGCGCGGGTGATGAGACGGTGCCAGAGTTTGCCGACGGCTTCTTCCATTTTTTTTCCTAAACCGGCAGACGGGGGCCGAGCAGCGGGTAGCGGTAAGGGCGCCGCAGCATGGCCTGGTTGAGGCCGACGACGCCGAACAGGATGAGGGTGGCATGCACGCAAACGAAATAGAGCACGCCGATGACCCAGGACCAGGGGTTGGAGAAGCCGCCCAGCAGGAATACCGCGGCACTGAGTCCGACCAGGATGGCGCCGCCGCGCAGGCTGACGGCCATGGTCTGCTGCAGGTGATTGCGCACCAGCGGCGAGGGGTGATTGCGCTTGGCCAGCCACAGCAGCGCCAGCAGCAAGAAGCCGACGCCGGGGAGCAGCATCAGGTTCACCAGGAAGAGGGCTTCAGCGGCGATCGCCAGCGGCGGGCCGGGGATGTTC
>NZ_WUEI01000065.1 GCF_012911025.1 Azoarcus sp. TTM-91
AGGAGATCATCGAGTACGGCAACCTCACCCCGGTGCCGATGACGCCGCCCTATGTGCGCGGCGTCATCAACCTGCGCGGCGCGGTGGTGCCGGTCATCGACCTGGCGGTGCGCTTCGACCGCCCGCCGCTGCAGCCAGGACGGCGCAGCTGCATCGTCATCGTCGAGGTCGCCAGCGACGAAGGCCAGCTCGTCTTCGGCGCCATGGTCGATGCGGTCAACGAGGTGCTGGAGGTTCCAGCCCAGCAGATCGAGCCGCCGCCGAGCTTCGGCGCCCGCCTGCGCAACGATTTCATCGCCGGCATGGGCAAACTCGACCAGGGCTTCGTGGTGCTGCTAGACACCGACAAGGTCCTGTCGGTGCAGGAGCTCGCCCTGGTGGAGCAGATCGCCGGGGACGACGCCCTGATCTGAGTGGCTCGCATCCACCGCCGGTCTGTTCTTCCCGGGTGGAGACCAACCCGGGAAGAACAGACCGGATAGCGCGGCGCCAACGCTCGCCTCACCGCCATCACAACGCTGCGCCCCTGCCGGAAGCGACGGGCAACGCCACCCAGCGCACACCTCATCGCACTTTGCCAACGCCAGTCTGCCCTGCAGGCATACGCAAGGGGCAGCGCATTCGGCCGCCCTTCACGCTTCATCCACTGCCACGCTTGACCGGACACTGCGCCGGCGAGCCCTGCGCGCACCGCCTGTCCCGCTGCACCTGCCGCGCCATCAGTACCCACCAGGCGTTCCGCCAGCCCGCCCTGCTCAGGCTGCGCCGCTCACCCCGAGGTCTCGGCAGCCATACCGGCGCGCTTGCCGCCAACCACGACGCCCGCCCGCGCGACTCGCTTCAGCACCGCTCCAGGTGCCAGCCGTCGGCGCCCCCTGCCGCCGACGCAATTCCCGCCGACCCGCTATGCTTGCAGCCTCGCCGGCCCGGCCGGCAGCCCCCGAAAGGAAACACTCATGTCCAAGGTCCTGCAGACCCTGCAATGGCGTTATGCCACGAAGAAGTTCGACCCCAGCCGCAAGCTGCCGCCGGAGACGCTCGCACGCATCCTCGAGTCCATCCGCCTCTCGGCCAGCTCCAGCGGGCTTCAGCCCTACCAAGTGCTGATCGTGAACAATCCCGAGTTGCGCGCCCGTATCCGCCCCCACGCCTGGGATCAGGCCCAGGTCACGGACGCCTCCCACCTGCTGGTGTTCGCCGCCTGGGACAATTACACCCCGGAGCGCATCAACCGCATGTTCGACCTGGTGAACGAGGAGCGCGGCTTCCGCAACGAAGGTTGGGAGAACTACCGCAACTTCCTGCTGCAGACCTATCCGCCGCGGCCTGCCGAACTCAACTTCCAGCATGCCGCCCGGCAGGCCTACATCGGCCTCGGCTCGGCATTGATCGCCGCCGCCGAAGAAGAAGTCGACAGCACCCCCATGGAAGGCTTCGATCCGGACAAGGTCGACGAAATCCTGGAACTGCGCGCCCGGGGCCTGCGCTCGGTGCTGTTGCTGCCCTTGGGCTACCGCGCCAGCGAGGGGGACTGGCTGCTTGGTCTGAAGAAGGTACGCCGGCCAGCCAGGGATTTCTTCGTCGAGCTCAACTGAAACCCGGGCATCACCCACGGTGCCCCCGCGGCACGGCGGCGGCGGCACCGCGACTGCGGCGCAGACCACCCGGTGCGGTGCCGACCTCACCCAGGCAGCGGCCCCGCCCTTGAAACCAGGCGCGTCTCGCCCGCGTCTCGCCCTTTCCCTACGCTGAAAATCCGCTAACGGGAGCGCACGCTCCACCGTTCCGCGTCTCGCCCCGCACAGGCCCCGGCATCCCGCTGCATCGGACACTTGATACGGCAAAGATGAAAACGATTTGCATTCCGGAATCGTTTGGGAGATTCTCCGCTACCCTCACATTTGCCGCGCACGTCCTTGGCTCTGCCCCAACCGCTTCCCGACCGCCCCACGCCCATTGCGCGGACAACCGCCAGCGCCGCGGAAAACCGCCGTGCTTGAGCGCTACTACCGGGAGCTGCTCGGCTTCCTTGCCCACAAGGTCAGCGACCGCAACGTCGCCGATGACCTCGCGCAGGAGAGCTATGTCCGCATGCTGACGATGCAGCGCGCGGGCGAGGCCATCGCCGACCCGCGAGCCTTGCTCTACCGCATCGCACGCAATCTGGTCGTGGATCGCCACCGTCGGCGACAGGTGCGTACCGAGGTGATCATCGAAGGCGAGGAGGCCGAACTGCATGCTGCCGGCGTTCCCGCGCCCGAGGTCTGCGAACCCGAGACCGCGGCGATCTCCGCTCAAGGCGTGGATGCGCTGCTCGCCGCCATCGAAGGGCTGCCTCCCCGCTGCCGCGAGGCCTTCGTGCTGCACAAGTTCGAGGGCCTGTCCCACGCCGAGGTGGCCGAGCGCATGGGGGTATCGCGCAAGATGGTGGAGCAGCATGTGAAGAACGCCATGCTGGCCTGCCGCCGCTGCCGCAAGGCGCTGGAAGGCGATGCTGCGCCGGGGGAAGGGAAATGAGCGCAGGCCGGTTTTCGTCACGCTCGCTGGCAACCAGGGTTTGCGAGATGGGCAATCCCCGCGGGCCGCAGCGCTTCGCAGGCATCGGCGCCTGCCGGCCAGCCCTGCACGCCCGAGCAGCTCGGCCGACCGCGGCTGGAACCTCCTGTATCCACATCGGGTTTTCATCCGCTCGCGCGTCTACCGGGGTGAGAGGCCGAGCACAGTCATGAGCGACTCACCCATCGATTTCCCCCCTGCCAGCAGCGCCGAAGCGGCCGACGAAGCCGCACTGGACTGGTTCGTCCGCCGCAGTGCCGGCCTGGACGCGGCGGACGAAGCCGCCTTCCAGCGCTGGCTGGCCGCCGACCCGGCCCACGCCACCGCTTTCGCGCGCTGGGAGGAAGACTGGAGCGCGCTGGACAGCCTGCCCGCTGCCGCAGTCCAGGCACTGCGGGATGCATTGCCGGAAGCCGCTCCCGCCACTGGGGAGGCCGCCGCCAGCCATCCTCGAACCCAAGTTGCAAGCAAGCAGCAAGCCTCGCCCCGCCGCGCCTGGTTCGCCAGCCTCGGCGGCCTGATGCCGCGCGCGGCGACGAGCGCGCTCGCCATCACCGGCGTCAGCGCAGCCCTGCTCACCTGGCAGCACCAGCAGCCGCAGTTCGAACAGCAATACCTCAGCACGCGCGGCGAACAGCGCAGCATTGCCCTGCCGGACGGCAGCCAGCTCCACCTGGATACCGCGACCCAGGCCGCAATCAGCTTTTATCCCGGCCGGCGCGAGGTGCATCTCACCGGCGGCCAGGCGATGTTCGAAGTTTCCGCCAACCCGGAGCGCCCCTTCAACGTGATCGCCGGCCCGGTGCGCGTCACCGTGATCGGCACCCGCTTCTCGGTGCGCTACACGCCGGAAGTCGCCGGCGCCGACGGCGTGCGGGTGGCGGTGGAAGAAGGCCATGTGCGGGTGCGCCAGCGCAGCGCCCTGCCGGACCTGCTGGCGGGCCTGTTCGGCCAGAGCGCGGTGGATCTGGTGGCCGGCCAGCAACTCCTCGCCGGCACCGACGGCACGCCCGGCCCGGTGGCGGCGGTGGCGCCGGCCGGCATCGCGCCCTGGCGCGACAGCCGGGTGAGCTTCAACGACACGCCGCTGGAGCAGGCCCTGGCGGAGTTCGCCCGCTACGGCGACACCCGGCTGACGGTGCAGGACCCGGCGGTGGCCGCGCTGCGCCTCACCGGCACCTTCGACCCCAAGCGCCTGGACAACTTCATCCGCGTGCTGCCGCAGGTGTTGCCGGTGCGCATGCGGCAAGGCACGGAGGGCACGGAGATCGTCTCCGCAGCCGCAGTGGAGGCGGTAAAGGGTCGCCCGGCACCGCATTAGGTGCAACGCCGCCGAGGCGGCATGCCGCCGCGCAGATGGCATTTCGGTTTGGCCGAAGCCGCTCCGCGCTGAGCGCTTTCCGCCATGCCTTTTCCCGGCCTTGGCCGGGCTTTTTGCCGCAGGCCTGAAAAGTTTTTTCCGCCCGCACAGAACCGACCTAGGGTTTCCCGCGCATCGCGCGTCGACTTGAGAAGGATTCCCATTCCCTTCTTCACGGAGCCGCAGTAGATGTCCTTCAATCGCCCCGCCCGCCCCAAGCAACTGGTTCTCGCCCTCACCCTTGCCCTGTCGCTGGGTAGCGCCACCTTCTCCCCGTCCGCCTTCTCCGCACCCGCCTTCGCCCAGGCTGGCAGCAACTGGGCCGGCACCGCCATCCGCATCGAGCTGGCCGCCCAGCCGCTGGCGCAGGCACTGAATGAGTGGGCGCGGCAAACACGGCTGGAACTCATCGTGTCGCCAGCGCTGGTGACCGGGCGCAGCGCACCGGCGGTAGCTGGCACGATGACGCCGCGCGAGGCGCTGGAGCGCCTGCTGGCCGGCAGCGGCCTTGCCGCCGCGCGCGACGGCAACGCGGTGATCGTGCGCCCCGCCAGCCAGTCCTCCGGCCCCGCCGTGCTACCGGCGGTGGGCGTGACCGCCACGCTGCAGGACGACGCGCCCTCCGAAACCACCGGCGCCTACACCGTGCGCAGCAGCCGCGGCGCCACCGGCCTGGCGCTGAGTCCGCGTGAGACGCCGCAATCCATCAGCGTCATCACCCGCGCCCAGATGGACGACTTCAAGCTCAACAGCATCAACGACACGCTGGATGCCACGCCCGGCGTGGTCGTCGAAAAGGTGGAGACGGACCGAACCTACTACACCGCCCGCGGCTTCAATATCACCACCTTCCAGGAAGACGGCGTGGGCGTGCCCTTCACCATGGGGCTGGTGGGGGGCGACATCGACACTGCCCTCTACGACCGGGTGGAAGTCGTACGCGGCGCCAACGGCCTGCTCTCCAACACCGGCAACCCCTCGGCCACGGTGAACCTCGTGCGCAAGCGGCCCACCAGCGGATTCCAGGCCGCCGCCAGCCTGAGCTACGGCTCCTGGAACGCCAAGCGCATCGACGCCGACGTCGCCGGCGCGCTCAACGCCAGCGGCAGCCTGCGCGGCAGGCTGGTGGCCGCGCTGGAAGACAAGGATTCCTACCTCGACCGCTACAGCCAGAACAAGAACCTGTTCTACGGCGTGCTGGAGGCCGACCTCGGCGAGCGCACCACCATCAGCCTGGGCCACACCTACCAGGCCAACCGCAGCGAGGGCCAGCTGTGGGGCGGCCTGCCGCTGTACGACGACAGCGGCCGGCTGCTGAGCTACAGCCGCTCCACCAGCTCGGCGGCGGACTGGACCTACCTGGACACCACCACCCAGCTCACCTTCATCGAGGCGGTGCACCGCTTCGATAACGACTGGGAAGCCAAGGCCGTCTATACCCACAAGGACATCGACTGGCGCGGCAAGCTGCATTACGTCGGCGGCGTGCCCGACAGCAGCGGCAACGGCCTCGTCAGCAGCCCCTCGAAGTACAAGACCGGCAACATCCAGGATTCGGTGGACGTGCGCGCCAGCGGCCCTTTCGAACTGGGCGGTCGCCGGCATGAGCTCATCCTCGGCGCCAGCTGGTCGCTGTCGGAGGCGGACGCCACCACCCTCAGCGGCGCCGGCAGCGCGGTGCCACCGCTGCAGGGCTGGGACGGCAACATCGCCGAACCGGCCTTCACCGCCGACGGCGGCGGCGGCGAATACGCCGACCGCCAGCGCAGCCTGTATGCCGCAACCCGGCTCAACCTGGCCGATCCCTTCAAGCTCATCCTCGGCGTGAACGCCACCCACTTCCGCTCCACCGGCAGCAACTACGGCGTGGATCGGGATCGCAAGGAAGACGTGCTCACGCCCTACGCCGGCGCCGTGTACGACATCAACGAGGCGGTGTCCGCCTACGCCAGCTACACCGAGATCTTCAACCCGCAGAGCGAGCTGGACGCCCAGCTGCGCCGGCTGGACCCGGTGACCGGCAGCAACATCGAAGGCGGCCTCAAGTTCGAGTTGCTGCAGAAGCGGCTCTACGGCTCGGTCAGCGCCTTTCGCAGCAAGCAGGACAACCTCGCCAGCTACGTCACCAACCTCGGCACCATCGCGGTGTACGAAGGCACCAAGGTGCGCTCCCAGGGCGTGGAGCTGGAGCTGAGCGGCAACCTCACCGAGCGCCTGCAGATGAGCGCCGGCTACACCAAGCTCGCCATCAAGGACGACGAAGGCGAATCCGCCCGCCTGTTCACCCCGCGGCAGATCTTCCGCCTCAGCACCACCTGGCGGGTGCCCGGCGTGGACAAGCTCAAGCTCGGCGCCAATCTCAACTGGCGCTCGCGCACCAGCAATTCCACCACCCTCAACGGCCAGCCGCTGAAGATCAGCCAGTCCGCCTACACCCTGGTGAACCTGATGGCGCACTATGACATCAGCGACAAGCTCTTCGTCGCCGCCAACCTCAACAACCTCACCAACGAGAAATACCTCACCAGCCGCTACTGGGCCGACCAGGGCTACTACGGCGCGCCGCGCAACGCCACCGTGTCGCTGAACTGGAAGTACTGAGGGAAGGAGCCACCGTCATGCGCAGCCTGTTCGTCGCCCTGCACCGCTGGGCCGGCCTCTTCATCGCCGTCTTCCTGTTCGTCACCGGCCTCACCGGCGCGGTGATCTCCTGGGACCACGAACTGGACGAGTGGCTCAACCCGCATCTGAACGACGCCCGGGCCGCCGGCCCGGCGCGCGATCCGCTGGAACTGGTGGCGGAGGTGGAGGCCCGCCATCCGCAGGTGCGGGTCACCTCTCTCCCGCTGGCGGCCGAGCCCGGCCACAGTTATTCCTTCTGGGTGGAGCCGCGGGTCGATCCCGCCACCGACCGCCTCCATGAACCCGGCTACAACCAGATCTTCGTCGACCCGGCCAGCGGCGAGGAACTGGGCCAGCGCGAATGGGGCGCGGTGTGGCCCATCACCCGGGAGAACTTCGTCTCCTTCCTCTACAAACTGCACTTCAGCCTGCATATCCCGGAGATCGCCGGCAACGACCACTGGGGCCTGTGGCTGCTGGGCGTGGTCGCGCTGATCTGGACGGTGGACTGCTTCACCGGCGTCTATCTCACCCTGCCCGCCCGCCGGCGCGCGCGGGCGGCGGAGGATCAGCTGGCGGAAAACCAAGCCTCCGTCATCGCCTCAGCTCCTGCCCGCCGCAGCTGGTTGCAGCGCTGGAAACCCGCCTGGAAGGTGCGCTGGCGCGGCGGCCCCTACCAGCTCAACTTCGACCTCCACCGCGCCGGCAGCCTGTGGACCTGGGGCCTGCTCTTCATCGTCGCCTTCACCGCCTTCTCGCTCAATCTCTACCGCGAGGTCTTCTTCCCGGTGATGACCTTGGTGTCCGACGCCACGCCCTCGCCCTTCGAGCTGCGCGAGCCGCGGCCGATGAACCGCCCCATCGCCGAAACCTACAGCTACCGCGAGGCGGTGGACAAAGCCCGCGCCGAAGCCCGGCGCCGCGGTTGGGATGCGCCGCCGGGCAGCATGTTCTACTCGCCGGAGTTCGGCATCTACGGCGTGGCCTTCTTCCGCCCGGAGGAAGGCCACGGCGCCGGCGGCGTCGGCCACCGCACCCTCTACTTCGACGGCGTGGATGGCAGCCTGCTCGGCACCCGCGAGCCCTGGACCGGCACCGCCGCCGACCTCTTCGTGCAGGCGCAGTTCCCGCTGCACTCCGGCCGCATCCTCGGCCTGCCCGGCCGCATCCTGATCTCGGTGATGGGTCTGGTGGTGGCCATGCTGTCGGTCACCGGCGTCTATATCTGGTGGAAGAAGCGCAAGGCGCGGTTGAAGAAGGCCGGCGCCGCACCCCGGAGCAGGCTGGCGAACGCGGCGCGCTGAAATCCGGCGCGCGGGGCGTGCTCATGGCCTTTGCCCCGGCCGCGCCGGCGGGCGGCTGCTAGACTGAAGCAAGCCTCAACCTTTTCCCGGAGCCCGCCATGGACCTCGACCTCGCCGCCTTCCGCCTCAACGCGCTCGCCACGCTCACCAACGGATCGAGCAGCAGTCGCAGTTCCGGCAGCACCACCGACTTCATGACCACGCTGCTCAACGCCCAGACCGCGCTGATCTCCGGCGCCGGCACGAACAGCGCGACCAGCGGCATCAGCGGTGTCGGCGGCCTCATGGGCAACGCCTCCTCCCAGCTCAACTCGGTGCTGTCGCAGCTGGAAGCCAGCAACAGCGCCTTCATGAAGCGCTACAACGCCCGCGTCGAGGCAATCGGCGACGAAGCCGAGGTGCTCACCCAGCTGCGCGCCCGCATGGCCGAGCTGGGCGAGGCCAGCGACGGCCTGGGCAAGCTGGACGCCAGCAGCAGCGACGGCGACATCAAGGCCGCGCTGCAGGGCTTCATCGCCCGCTACAACGCCTGGGACAGCGAGTTCGACCCCTACTTCGAGGACGGCGCCCTGCTGGACGACAACCAGGCCGGCGAAGTCGCCCGCTTCTCGCTGCGCCGCGAGGTCGGCTCCATCTTCCACGGTGCCGGCCACGGCGGCTACGCCCTCGGCCTCACTGACATGGGCGTCACCTTCACCCCCGACGGCCAGCTCACCTTCGACGAAGCCGCCTTCGACAGCGCCCTCGCCAAGAACCGCGAGGCCGGCGTGCAGACCCTGAACAACATGGCCAAAGCCTTCGGCGACGCCGCCGAACTGCTCTCCTCCGACGGCCACCTGCTGGACCGCCGCATCGCCAACGCCGAACGCGCGGTGGCCTGGGCGGCGGACCATCAGTCCGAGGTGGAGGGCGAGTTCGGAGCGGGAGCGGTCACCGCCCGGCTCAACAAAGCGCTGTATCGATGAGGGTGGTCTGGGGTGGCAGCCTGTCCGGCGGCCGCCTCTCCCACAGTCATCTGAACCCGCTGCCGCCCGCCTAGAGATCCAGCACCAGCAGCGGCGTATGGGAGCGCGAGCAGCATGGCGTGAAGCTGCGGTTCAGCGCATGTTCTTCGGCGCTCATGAAGATGTCGCGATGCTCCGGCCGGCCTTCCAGCACCGGGGTGAGACAAGTGCCGCATACGCCCTGCCCGCAAGCCAGCGGCAGCTCCACGCCAGCCCGCGCGAGCGCCGCGGCCACCGATTCTTCCGCGCCCACTTCCACCTCCAGCCCGGTTTGCGCCAGCCGGACCACGAAAGCCCCGTCCTCCCTCGCCACCTCGTCCGCCGGCGCGCTGAAGTATTCGCGGTGCAAGCGGGCCTCGCCGATGCCGGCCGCCCTGGCCGCAGCCAGCATCGCCTCCATGAAGCCGGCGGGACCGCAGACGTAGACATGGCTCTCCGCCAGCAGGCCGGCATACAAGGCCACCGGGTCGAAACCCGGCCCCACCGCATCGTCCGCATGCAAGCTCACCCGCGCGGCGAAATCCGCCTGCTGCAGCACTTCCCGGACGGCCTGCCGGGCGGCGGAGCGGGCGCGGTAATGCAGCACGAAATCCTCGCCCGCGGCGGCAAGCTCATGCGCCATGCCGAGCAAGGGCGTGATGCCGATGCCGCCGGCCAGCAACACGCTGGTCCTGCCCGGCGGCGTCACCAGCGGGAAGAGATTGCGCGGCTCGCCAACCTGCAGCAGCGCGCCCTCCTCCAGCCCGTGCATTTCCGCCGAACCGCCCCGCCCTTGCGCCGCCAGCTGCACCCCGAGCAGGTAGCGCCGCCTCTCCGCCGGCGGATTGCAGAGCGAATACTGGCGGATGCGCCCGCTGGGCAGATGGACGTCGACATGCGCGCCGGCGGCGAAGGCCGGCAGCTCGCCGCCCTCCGGATCGACCAGGGTGAAGCCGGCGATGCCGTCCGCCAGTCTCTCTTTGCGCTGCAATTGCAATCTGAGCATCGGAATACCCCGGCCGGCGGCGCTCAGGGCGCCCGGCTGTCGACCAGCCGGTAGGCGCCGTTCTCCACCCTCACCAGCACCCGCGCCCGCTCGTCATGGCCGAAGTGGTCGCTGGAGCTCATGTTGTAAACCCCGTACACACCGACCACGTCGCGCGTGCCTTCCAGCGCATCGCGCAGCGCCTGGCGGAACTCGACGGTGCCGGGCGCCGCCTTGTCCTTCGCCTTCTGCGCGGCAGCGTCCAGCAGCAGGTAGGCATCCCACACCAGGCCGCCGTGCGGGCTCAGGGAATCCGCGCCGTAGCGGGCCTCGTAGCGCTTCACATAGTCGAGGATCACCGGCTTCATCGGATGGGAGTCCTGCAGCTGGCTGCCGACGACGACCGGGCCGGTGACATACAGCCCGCCCTCGATGGCCTTGCCGCCCACCCGCAGCACGTCGCGGCCAATGGCGCCGTGGGACTGGTAGATGCGCCCCTTGTAGCCGCGCTCCACCAGGGTGACGTGCGGCAGCACCGAGGGCGTGCCGGAGGCGGCGACCAGCACCGCGTCCGGCCGCGCGGCGAGGATCTTCATGACCTGCCCCATCACCGAGGTGTCGTTGCGGTTGTACTTCTCGGCCAGCAGCACCTTGATGCCCTGCGCGTCCAGCGCCTTGCGCATCTCGCCCATGAAGCTCTCGCCGAAGGGGTCGGCGAAACCGATCATCGCCACGCTGGCGACACCGGCGGCCTTCATGTCGTCCGCGATCGCGCCCACCATGAGGCCGTTGTGCTGCGGCACCCGGAACACCCAGCGCTCCTTTTCGGCGGGCAGCACGACCGGCGACAGCGAGATCAGCGGCGTCCTGTGCTCGCCGATCACGTCCACCAGCGCCAGCGTGTTGGATACGGTGGAGGAGCCGAGCACCACGTCCACCTTGTTCTCCTCGACGAAGCGGCGGGCGTTCTTCGAAGCCTGGGTGGGATCGGTGGCGTCGTCCAGCAGCACGTAGCGCACCGGCAAGCCGCCCAGCGTCGGCGGCAGCAGGGCCACGGTGTTCTTCTGCGGAATGCCGAGGGCGGAAGCCGGGCCGGTGGCCGAGGTGGTGATGCCGACGGTGATGTCCGCGGCCGCCACCGGCGCGAGCGGCAGCAGGGCCGCCGAGGCGGCGGTGAGGAATGCACAGGCGAGAGCCTTCATGATGTCTCCTTGGTAGGGAAGGAAATCGCGGAAGTCCGCCGGCATGGCGGCCTCCGTCTGCTTGGGTCAACTGGATTGCGGCGCCGCCGCGTGGCGGCGCATCGAGGCAGGCGCGCAGGCAGCCGGCACGCCTTCAGGCGGCGTCACGCGCCTTCGCCGTTTCCTTGCGGATCAGGCTGTCGATGAGCCAGCGGAACTGGCCGAGCGCGGCATCCACCGTCAGCGGCTGCATCTTGAAGCCAGGGTCCAGCGCCAGGTTGCGGTGCTGGCCCATGATCATCTCGCGGTCTTCCTCGAAGGCGGTGATGACGCCCTGGTGGATGGCGTCGGTCACCTCCGGCTGGTCGGTTAGGAAGTTGTGGGCGTGGGCGAAGAAGTAGTGGGTGGAGCCCTCCCGCTCCGGCGTCAGCGCCTGGAAGCCGCGGAACTCGATGGCCTTCTCCCGCCGGCCGTCGTCGAAGGGCATGCCGGCCGGCACCATGCCGGCGTCCATCAGCAGCACGCCGGGCACCAGGAATTCATAGAACATCCAGCGATCCACCTTGGTGTCGGCCGGATAGTCGCCGAACTTGCGGGAATACCCCGGGGCCTCGGTGTCGCGCACAACCTTCTTCAGCATCAGGCTGCGACTGCGCCGCTCCACCGTGGGCAGCACCGCCGCGTAGTCGGTGGAGCCGCCCAGCGTGGTCGGATGCAGGAAAGGGAGATGGGAGAAGTCCAGCAGGTTGTCGGTGATCAGCAGGTAATTGACGTCGTAGTGGATGTAGCCGTCGCGGGACTTCCACGCCGGATCGTCCAGCAGATGGGTGTCCGGTATCAGGCTGGCATCCGCCTCTTCCGCCGCGCCCATCCAGATCCACACCCAGCGGTGCGATTCCACCGCGGCGAAGCTGCGCACCTTCAGGCCGGGCGGAATCGCCTTCTGCGCCGGCGCGGAAACGCACTGGCCGCTGCGGTCGAACACCAGGCCGTGGTACATGCAGCGCACGCAGTTGCCGCCCTCCTTGCGACCGAGCGACAGCGGCGCGCCGCGATGACAGCAGCGGTCCTCCATCACTACCACCTCGCCGTTGTCGTCCCGCCACAGCACCAGCGGAATGTCGCAGACGGTGCGCGTCAGGAAACCCTCGGCCGGCACCTCCTTGTCCCACGCCGCCACGTACCAGCAGTTCTTCACATACATCGCTTGTCTCCTCCAGGCATGAACAGTTGTCACTGTCTTCATTGCTTTGAGGACATTCTCGGAGCCGGGCGGCTATTATTCAAATTAATCCATATCAAGCTAAAAATGACCAATACTCATACAACCCAGCTCGACCTGAACCTGCTGCGGGTCTTCTACTGGATCTATGTGGAGCGCAGCGTGGGCGCGGCCGGGCGTCAGCTGGGCATCACCCAGTCGGCGGTCAGCCATTCGCTGCGCAAGCTGCGGGAGACCTTTGGCGACGAGTTGTTCGTGCGCGCCGGCAGCAGCATGCTGCCCACCACCAAGGCCATGGGCATCTTCGATCCCATAGACGAAATGCTGCGCCGGCTGGAGGGAGAGGTGCTGCCCAGCACCCGTTTCGACCCGGCCGCGGCGCAGCGCAGTTTCTCGTTGGCGATGATAGACATGGCGGAAATCGTCTTCCTGCCGCCGCTGATGCGCTATCTCAAGGTCCACGCGCCGCGCTGCACCCTGCAGAGCCACCGGGTGGGCAACGAGGCGATGGTGAATGCGCTGGAAACCGGCACCGCCGAACTGGCGCTGGGCACAGTCTCCGACATTCCCGCCTACCTCTATCGCCAGAACCTGTTCCAGCACGGTTACCAGGTGCTGGCCTGGGTGCAGCATCCCCGGCTGGCGAAGAAGAAGACCCTGAGCTGGCACGACTACCAGAGCGAGCAGCATGTCGCGGTGCTGACCGGCACCGACCATTACCTGGAGACGATGACGCTGCTGCCCAAGGGCATACGCCGGCGGATCTCGACCACGGTGGGCGGCTATCTCTCGGTGCCCTGGCTGCTGGAATCTTCCGACCTGATCGCCACCGTGCCGACCAAGCTGGCGGACATCGTCGCCACGCCCGGCTCGCCGCTGAAGCAGTTCCCGCTGCCAGAACCGGCGGTGCCCTACACCCTCCATTCCCTGTGGCATCCGCGCTGGCAGAACGACCCTGCGCACCGCTGGCTGCGCGGGGTGATCTTCCAGATCATGAGCCGCTATCCGGCGGTGGACTGAGCGCTCAACCGGCCGCCATCCCCAGCACGATGTCCGCGAAGGCCTGCGCCAGCGGCGTCGCCTGCTGCGGCAGCACCAGCGCACTGAGGCCGCGGGCCTCCTTGTCGCGCAGCGGCAGGTAGCGGATGCCCTTGGGCTGCAGCGTGGTCATCCGCTCCGGCACCACCGCGATGCCATAGCCGGCGGCCACCAGATCCAGCATGGAGGTCTTGCGCGAGATGATGCGGGCGGTGGCCGGCACGAAGCCACGGCTGAGGCAGAGGTCGGTCACCAGCCGGGCGAGGCCGCCGCGCTCCAGGTGGACGGCGGTGACGAAGGGCTGCTCGCGCAGGTCGGCGACGGCCAGCGTCTCGCGCGCCGCCAGCGCATGCGCCTGCGGCAGCGCCACCCACAGCCGCTCGGCCGGCAGTTCCAGGAAGCGCACCGCCGGATCGCGCCTGAGCACCGGCAGGCGGATGATGCCGAGGTCCGCCCGGCCGCCGGCCACCTCGCCGATCTGGCTTTCGGAGGCGATGCGGTCCAGGTCGATGCGGGCGCCGGGGCAGGCGGCCAGAAAGCGCTCTATCGCCGGCATCAGGCTGCGCGCCGGCACCGAACTGGAGTGCAGCAGGCGCAGCACGCCCGCCTCCCCACGCGCCAGTTGCCCGCCCTCTTCCGCCGCCGCGGCCAGCAGGTTCTGCACCGACCCCGCCCTGTCCCGGTAAACCGCGCCCGCCGGCGTGAGCCGCACGCCGCGCGGTTCGCGCTCGAAGAGCTGGAAGCCCAGCTCTTCTTCCAGCTGGGCGATCTGCCGGCTCAAGGCCGGCTGGGCGACGAAGAGCGCGGCCGCCGCCTGGGTGAAACCGCCCAGGTCGGCCACGGTGAGGAAATAGCGTATCTGCTTGAGGCTAGGCATTCCGTTTCGGCATGGATAGCGAGAAAAATCGGTATTTGTCTTATATCCAGCCCCTTCCGAGAATGGAAGCCCCTGTACCGCTGGCCTCCCTTCCATGACTGATACGACTGTGTTCTTCGCCTTCACCGAGCACCCGGCGCTGCTCCTGCTCGCCTTCGCCGCCGTCGTGCTCGCCTACGCGGTGCTCACCCTGGTCGGCTTCGGCTCCGCGCTGATGGCGAGCGCGCCGCTGGCGATGGTGATGCCGGTGGCCAAGGTCATCCCTATGCTGGCGATGCTGGACTGCGCCGGCTCCTCGCTGCGCGGCTGGCGGGTGCGCAAGGCGGTGGCCTGGCGGGAGTTCGGCCGCCTCTTTCCCGGCATGCTGCTGGGGCAGGTCGCCGGCGTGCTCTTCCTCGCCCGCCTGCCGCTGACCTGGATGGCACTGGCACTGGGGCTGTTCGTGATCTGGCAGGGCGCCAGCGGCCTGCTGGCGCGCAGCCGCCCGCCGGCCGGGCTGCCGGAGCGGCCGTACGCGGCGCTCGGCAAAGGCCTGCTGGGCGGCGTGCTCGGCGGCCTGTTCGGCAGCGGCGGCTTCATCTATGCCGCCTACCTGGAGCGCCGGCTGGAAAGCCGCGATGCCTTCCGCGCCACCCAGGCGCTGCTCATCGCCCTCTCCACCGCCTGGCGCATCCTGCTCTGCCTGTCGGTCGGCCTGGTGGACCTCGCGCTGCTGAAGACGGCGCTGCTGTTCGTGCCGGCGATGGCGCTGGGCGTCCATGCCGGCCATCACATCGACCTGCGCATCAGCCGCGCACACCTCTTCATGCTGCTGAACGGGCTGCTGGTGGTGAGCGGCGCGGTACTGATCGGCCGTTTCGCAATCTAGCCCGACACCCGGCGGCGGCCGGCGAGGCTCAGCCGGCCTTCTTCGCTCCGTACATCGCCCGGTCGGCGTAGCGCAGCAAGGGCTCGATGCCGTCGCCATGCTCCGGGTAGAGCGCGATGCCGATGCTGGCGCTGATGTGAACGCTGCCGCCTTCCACCAGCACCGCCGGCGCCAGGGCCTCGCGGATCTTCAGCACCACCGCTTCGGCATCGCTTTCCCCGCCGATGTCCTCCATCAGCACCACGAATTCGTCGCCCGCCAGCCTGGCCACGGTGTCGCTGGCGCGCACCGCCCCGGCGAGGCGGCCGGCGAACTCGCGCAGCAGCAAGTCACCGCTGGCGTGGCCGAAGCTGTCGTTGACCTGCTTGAAGTCATCCACGTCCACATACAGCAGCGCCAGCCGTGCCTGCTGGCGTCGGCAGCGGGCGAGCGCCTGGCGGCAGCGGTCGTAGAGCAGGCGGCGGTTGGGCAGGCGGGTCAGCTCGTCGTACATCGCCGCCTGCAGCAGCTCCGCCTTCAGCCGGGCGCGCTCGATGGCGATGGCCACCTGGCCGGCGACGAAGGCCAGCAGCTCGCGCTCCTTCTCGTCGTAACCGGCGCCCGCAGGGCTGCGCAGCACCGCCAGGCCGACCGGCCCGTTGCGCGTGGCCAGCGGCATCAGCAGCGCGCAGCTGGCGCCCGGCGCGTCCCCTCCAAGCAACAGCGGCTGGCCATCCCGCATGGCGCGCAGGCAGTGCTCGCGCCCGGCCGGCATCTCCGCCTCCTCTGCCTCGCCCTCGTGCTCCGGCCAGCCTTGCCGATAGACGAAGTCCAGCACGCCGCCCGCAGGGTCGCAGGTCGCCACCGCCATCGCCGCCACCGGCACCAGCGCGGCGACGATGCGATGCAGTTCCGGCAGCAGTGCCTCCAGCCCAGAGGCGTTCTGCGCGGCCTCCGACACCGCGTAGACCGCCGCCTGCAGCGCTTCCGCCCGCTTCAGCTCGGTCACGTCGCGGGCGACGCCGATGCGCAGGCGCTCGCCCTCCACCCAGCGTGCGGACCAGGTGAGGTGCACCGTGCGGCCATCGCGGTGGCGGTAGCGGTTCTCGAAGCCGATGCGCGCTTCCCCCGAGCTCACCCGCGCCATCTCGGCCACGGTCCGCGCCCTGTCCTCCGGCAGCACCAAGTCGAGCAGGGACTCGCCCAGGAGCGCCTGCGGGGTATAGCCGAGGATGCGCTCGCATGCGGCGCTGACGAAGACGACGCGGCCTTGCTCGTCGACGATGAAAACCGCATCCAGCAATAGATCGATGAAGTTGGGGAGACGTGCTTGCATTTCTGTTTTCATGCCTGGGGAAAGACGCTGTTGCCCGTTCCGGGTCCGACACCAGGAGGCCGTTCATGCCGGCCAGTGGGCGGCAGTCTACGCGCGGCGAACGTGGCGCGAGTGTGTAGGACCTCTCGGCCATCGTTAAAGTGTGGCTTTCCCGCAAAGCCAGGACGCAGATGGACAGGCAGACCGAACTCCGCATCGCCAAGCGCCGCGCACGCGGCTGGCTACTCGCCGCCGCGGCGCTTTTCACCGGCGCGCTGCTGGCCCCGCCCAGCGCCTGGCGCGACGCCCTGAAGGCCATGGCGGAAGCGGCGATGGTCGGCGGGCTGGCCGACTGGTTCGCGGTGTCGGCGCTGTTCCGCCGCATCCCCCTGCCGGTGGTGGGCCGCCACACCGACATCATCCCGCGCAACAAGGACCGCATCGGCGACAACCTGGCGGATTTCGTGCGGGAAAAGTTCCTGGATACCGGCTCCATCGTCGCCCTCATCCGCCGCCACGATCCCGCCGGCCGGCTGGCCTTGTGGCTGATGGCGCCGGAGAACGCGGAAACCCTGGGCCGGCAGTTGCTGACGGTGGCGCGCGGCCTGCTCTCCTTCGTCGACGACAGCCGCATCCAGCGCTTCATCAAGCACGCGGTGCATGCGCTGCTGGACAAGGTGGATCTCACCCGCTCGGTGGCCACCATGCTCGACGGCCTGACGCAGGGCCGGCGCCACCAGGCGCTGCTGGACCAGGGCATCGCCCGCCTCATGGCGCTGCTGACGCATCCGGACACCCGCGCCTTCATCAGCCAGCAGATCGTGCAATGGCTGAAGCGGGAACATCCGCTGAAGGAGAAGGTGCTGCCCACCGAGTGGCTGGGCGAGCACGGCGCCGAGCTGATCGCCAACGCCGTCGGCAGCGTGCTGGACGAGATGGCCGGCAACGACGCCCATGTGCTGCGCGAGGCCTTCGACCGGCTGGTGGCGCGCTTCATCGCCCGCCTGAAGCAGGACCCGGAGATGGCGCGGCGGGCGGAAACAATCAAGGACTACCTGAAGAACGACGCCGCCTTCAACGGCTACGTCGCCGAGCTGTGGGGCAGCCTGCGCGACTGGCTGCGGGACGACCTGGCGCGGGAGGACTCCAGCCTGCACGCCAGGGTGGTGGCGGCCGGCGAGTGGCTGGGCAAGGCGCTGGCGCAGGACCCGGCGCTGCGCGCCTCGCTCAACGACCACCTGGAGGAAGCCGCCGCGCGCATGGCGCCGGACTTCGCCGACTTCCTCACCCGCCACATCAGCGACACGGTGAAGGGCTGGGACGTGCGCGAGATGTCGCACCAGATCGAGCTCAACATCGGCAAGGATCTGCAATACATCCGCATCAACGGCACCCTGGTGGGCGGCAGCATCGGCCTGGGGCTGTACCTGCTGACGCAGGGGGTGGACTGGCTGCGGCAACTGGGCTGAGCCCCGCGCGCGCCGCTTTCCACCCCCGCCGCCGCGCCGCGACGTTTGCCAGCCCTTGCGGCTTTCGCCTATTCTTCGCCGGTTCGATCAGGGTGTTCCGGGCGCTGCCGCGCCGGGAATGAAACGGGAAGTCCGGTGCAGCGGAGATCATCCGCGAGTCCGGCGCAGCCCCCGCTGCTGTAAGCCTGACGGAAACGCCAGTCACATGTGCCACTGGGCCTCGCCCGGGAAGGCAGGCGGATTCCGGATGAAGGCGAGCCAGAAGACCGGCCCGGTTCGACTACAGATCATTACCCCGGGGTGTGGGTTGTCGCTGTCTGGTCCGGTCTCCGTGCGCCCTCGGGTGCCCTTCCGTTTCCAGCCTTGGTTCGTCTGCGCGCCAGCGTGCCGGCCATGCGCAGTCCACCCGCACTCCGTGCTGGCGCCCCAGGGGGTGCATGGAGCCGCGAGCGATGGACGAGGAAAAGAAGCAGAACCACAACGAGAGAATGCTGCGCAAGAAGGCGGTGGTGGATGCCGCCATCGAGCGCGCGCAGGAAGAGCGCGGCATCGTCGTGCTCATCACCGGCAACGGCAAGGGCAAGACCACCTCCGCCTTCGGCACCCTGTACCGCGCGCTGGGCCACGGCCAGCGCGCCGGCGTGGTGCAATTCATCAAGGGCACCCAGGCCACCGGCGAGGTCATCTTCCTGCAGCAGCAGGCCAGCGCCGCCGCCGCGGTGGAGTACCACGCCATGGCCACCGGCTTCACCTGGAACACCCAGGACTGGGACGCCGACAAGCGTGCCGCCGACGAAGCCTGGGCCCACGCCACCCGCCTGCTGCAAGACCCCAAGGTGAAGCTGGTGGTGCTGGACGAGCTGACCTACATGCTCAAGTACAACTACCTGGACACCGCCACGGTGGTCGACACCATCCGCCAGCGCCCGGCGCTGCAGACGGTGATCATCACCGGCCGCGCGGCCAGGCCGGAACTGGTCGAGCTGGCCGACACCGTCAGCGAGATCGCCGACCGCAAGCACGCCTTCAAGGCCGGCGTGAAAGCCCAGGCCGGCATCGACTTCTGATGACGCGACCACGCTCCGCCACCGTGGCGACGGCCCGCGCCCGCCCGCGCGCCGCTGGCGCATGGCGGCTGCGGCTGGCAGCGATGCTCGTGCTGCTGCCGGCCTGCCCGCTCGCCCAGGCGGCCACCGGCGGCGCCCCGCTGCCGCGGGTGATGTCCACCAACCTCTGCGCCGACGCCCTGCTGCTCAGCCTCGCCGATCCGGCGCAGATCGTCTCCGTCTCGCGTAAGAGCCAGGACGCCGGGCGCTCTTCCCAGGCCGGGCTCGCCCGCCGCTTTCCCGCCAACGACGGCAGCGCCGAAGAGGTCATCGCCGCCCGGCCGGACGTGGTGCTCGCCTCCCGCCGCTGGCAGGCCCGCCACCAGGCGGCGCTGTTCGAGCGCTACGGCATCCGGGTGGTGACCGTGCCCTTCCCCACCGACTGGCAGGGCATCTACGCCAGCACGCTGAAGATAGGCGGCGAGATCGGCCGCGGCGAAGCCGCCCAGGCCCGGGTGGCCGACGTGCAGGCGCGCATCGCCCGCATGCAGGCCGCCAGCACCCGCCCCAGCGCGCTCTACCTGCGCCCCAACGGCGGCACCGCTGGCGCCAACACCTATGTGGACGCGGTGTTCCAGGCCGCCGGCGTGCGCAATCACGCCAGCGACAGCGGCCGCAAGGGCTGGGGCCGGGTGGCGCTGGAAGAGGTGGTCGCCAATCCGCCGCAGCTCTTCATCACCAGCAACCTGGTGAACGACGGCGCCTACGCCCGCGGCGGCTTCGCCCGCCATCCGCGGATGCAGGCCCTGCTCGCCGACCGGCCGGTGATCCGCCTGGAGAACAACGACTGGGGCTGCAGCAACTGGCAGCTGGTGGAAGCGGCGGAGGAGATCGCCGCCGGGCTGCGCCGGCTGGAGCAGGCAGCGAAATGAACCAGGACAAGCTTCAGACGCTGTCGCCAAGCCCGGCCGTGCGCTCCGCAGCGGTGACGACCGCCATGAACGGCCCGTCGCTTGCGGCGGAGGCAAACCGCCGCCGCAAGCCGGTCCGCGCCCAGCCACACGGCGCCTTCACCCGTTCATCCCGGACACGGCCGAAAGCGCGATGAGCTTCTCCGCCACCCCCGCCAACTCAATCCTCTCCAACCAGGGCGCGGCACGCAGACGCACGCAGCCGCTGAGCGCTACCACGCTCAACGCCGGCCTGCTGCTGGCGCTGCTCGCACTGGCCCTGCTCTCCCTCGCCATCGGCCCGGTGCCGCTGTCGCTGGGGGAGATCGCCGCGGCCCTGCTGCCCGGCGACGCCGCCGGCAGCGAACTGCTCGCCCGCCAGCACGCCATCGTCACCGAGATCCGCCTGCCACGGGTGCTGCTGGCGCTGCTGGTCGGCGCCTCGCTGGGGCTGTCCGGCGCGGCGCTGCAGGGCCTGCTGCGCAATCCGCTGGCCGAGCCCGGCCTGCTGGGTGTCAGCGCCAGCGCCAGCCTGGGCGCGGTGCTCTGCCTCTACTTCGGCCTGGCGCAGATCAACGAATGGCTGCTGCCGGCCGCCGCCATGGGCTGCGCCGCGCTGGCCACGCTGGCGCTCTACCTGGTGGCGCGGCGGGCGGCGGGCAACCTCACCCTGATCCTGGCCGGCGTGGCCCTGTCGGCGCTGGCCGGCGCCCTCACCTCGCTGGCGATCAACCTCGCCCCCAACCCCACCGACGTGCAGGACATCGTGCTGTGGCTGATGGGCTCGCTGGCCGACCGCAGCTTCGCCGACATCCGCCTCTGCCTGCCCTTCATCGCCGCCGGCATGGCGCTGCTGCTGGCCTGCGGCCGCGAGCTGGACGCCCTCACCCTGGGCGAGGAAGAGGCCGCCAGCCTGGGCGTGAACCTGCGCCGGCTGCGGGCGCAGATCATCGTCGGCAGCGCGCTGTGCGTCGGCGCCAGCGTGGCCGTCACCGGCGCCATCGGCTTCGTCGGCCTGGTGGTGCCGCACATGCTGCGGCGGGCGGTCGGCTTCCACCCCGCCCGCCTGCTCGCCAGCAGCGCGCTGGGCGGGGCGGTGCTGCTGCTGGCGGCGGACGTGGTGCTGCGGCTGGTGAGCGGCGGCTACGAGCTGATGCTGGGCGTGGTCACCGCGCTGATAGGCGCGCCCTTCTTCTTCCTGCTGGTGTGGCGCGAGCGGGGGCGGCCGGCATGAGCGCCCGCCTGGAAATCCGTTCGCTCAGCGTCGTCCGGGGCGGCGCCACGCTGGTCGATGACGTCTCCCTCAGCGTCGCTGGCGGCGAGCTGTTCGGCCTCATCGGCCCCAACGGCGCCGGCAAGAGCAGCCTGCTGCGGGCGGTTGCGCAGTTGCTGCCGCATGCCGGCGAGGCGGAGGTCGATGGCCAGCCGCTGGCGGCGCTCACCGCCGCCCGGCGCGCCACCCGGCTGGCCTATCTTGCCCAGGGCGACCACGCCGCCTGGCCGCTGACGGTGCGCGATTTCGTCGCCCTCGGCCGCCTGCCCCACCGCCCGCGCTGGCCGCGCTTGTCACGCCATGGCGACGAAGCGGGCGAAGCCGCCGTTGCCGCCGCCATCGCCCACATGGGCCTGGGGCCGCTGCAGCAGCGCCGGCTGGACCAGCTCTCCGGCGGCGAGCGTGCCCGCGCCCGCCTCGCCCGCGCGCTGGCGGTGGATGCGCCGCTGCTGCTGGCCGACGAGCCGGTCGCCAGCCTGGACCCTTACCACCAGCTGAGCGTGATGGAGCTGCTGCGCGCCGAATGCGACCTCGGCCGCAGCATCGTGCTGGTACTGCACGACCTCACCCTCGCCAGCCGCTTCTGCGACCGGGTGCTGCTGATGCAGCACGGCCGCGCGGTGGCCTGCGGCGAACCGCGCAAGGTGCTCACGCCGGCCAACCTGCAGCGGGTCTACCAGGTACAGGCGATGCACGGCGAGCACGAACAGCAGCCCTATGTGCTGCCCTGGCGCTGCCGGCCGGCGGGCGAACAGGACAGCAGCGGCCAGCGGACGGAAACCGCCGAGCCGGAACACAGCGCATGAGCCCCACCACCATCACCATCTGCGCCACCTGCGGCTACGACCCGCAGGCGCCGGACGCGCCACGACGCGGCAGCCGTTTCGCCGCGGCGGTCGAGCAGGCCCTGACCGAGCGTGGCGAGGCGGCGCGGCACCTCCGCCTGCGCCGCACCAACTGCCTGATGGCGTGCAAGCGCGCTTGCACCGCGCTGGTCCGCGCGCCGGGCAAGTACGCCTATGTGATAGGCGACCTGGGTGGAGACCCCGCCGCCGAAGCCGGCGGCGACTCCAGCGCCGAGCGCCAGGCCGCCGACACCCTGATCGCCTTCGCCGCCGGCCACCAGGCCAGCGCCGACGGCGTCGTTCCCTACAAGCAATGGCCGGAAGGCATCAAGGGGCGCTTCATCGCCCGCACGCCGCCGCCCGACGAGGGCTGAGCGCCTTCCTCTTTTTCCGGAGATCCCGATGTCCACCCAAGCCAAGATTCCCGCCACCATCGTCACCGGCTTCCTCGGCAGCGGCAAAACCACGCTGCTGCGCCACATCCTCGCCAACGCCGGCGGCCGGCGCATCGCCGTCATCGTCAACGAGTTCGGCGAGCTGGGCATAGACGGCGAAATCCTGCGCGGCTGCGGCATCGGCTGCGAGGAAGATGGTGGAGAGCGAACCGGCCAGCTCTATGAGCTCGCCAACGGCTGCCTGTGCTGCACCGTGCAGGAGGAGTTCTACCCGGTGATGCGCGAGTTGATCGCCCGCCGCGACGAGATCGACCACATCCTCATCGAAACCTCCGGCCTCGCCCTGCCCAAGCCGCTGGTGCAAGCCTTCAACTGGCCCGAGATCAAGAACGCCTGCACGGTGGACGCGGTAGTCACCGTGGTGGACGTGCCGGCCACCGCCGCCGGCCAGTTCGCCCCCAACCCGGAGGCGGTGGACGCCCAGCGCCGCGCCGATCCCAACCTGGACCATGAATCGCCGCTGCACGAGCTGTTCGAGGACCAGTTGCTGGCCGCCGACCTGGTGGTGCTGTCCAAGACCGACCTTGCCGACACCGCCGCCCTGGCCGCGGTGGAAGCCCTGGTGCGCGAGGAGCTGCCGCCGGAGGTGAAGCTGGTGAGCAGCGACCACGGCAAGGTGGAACTGGACCTGCTGCTGGGCCTGGGCGCCGCCTCGGAAGACAGCATCCACCTGCGCGAAAGCCACCATGGTCACGAGGAAGGCGAGGAGCACGACCACGACCATGACGAGTTCGACTCGGTGGTCGTCAAGCTGCCGCGGGTGGACCGCGAACGCCTGCTGGCCACGCTGCAGGCGCTGGTGCAGCAGCACACCATCTTCCGGGTGAAGGGCTTCGTCGCCCTCGCCGACAAGCCGATGCGGCTGGTGGTGCATGGCGTGGGCCGCCGCTTCGACAGCTACTTCGACCGCCGCTGGCGCGCCGACGAAACCCCGGCCACCTACCTGGTGCTGATCGGCCAGGAACTGGATGCCGACGTACTGCGCGGCGCGCTCGAAGGCGCTGCCCTCTCTCCCGCTCAGGCCGGCTGATGCACCTGCTCGCCGCCCAGCCGGGCGGATTCGTCGACGACGCTGGCGTGATCACCCGCATCGCGCAGCAGCCAGCCGACATCGTCGTCCTCAGCGCGGCCGACACCACGCTGGCCCTGCTCGCCGCCGCCTGGTCGCAGCTGGCGGCGGAGGCCGGCACAGATGCAGACACGCTCGGCCTGCCCACCCTCCGCCTGGCCAACCTGCTGCACCTGCGCCAGCCGGCCTCGGTGGATCTCTACCTGGACGACGTGCTGCAGCACGCCCGCGTCATCGTCATCGACCACCTCGGCGGCGAGAGCTACTGGCCCTACGGCACCGAGCGCATCGGCGAACTGTGCCGGGCGCGCGGCATCGCCTTGGCGATGTTCTCCGGCGACACCAGCGAAGACCGCAACCTGCTGCAGAAAGGCACGGTGGAGGCCGAGATCGCGCGCACGCTGTGGCGCTACCTGCGCGAAGGCGGCGGCGCCAACGCGCGCAACTTCCACCGCTACCTCGCCGCCACCTTCTTCGGCCAGCCGCTGCAGGTGGAGCCGCCGCGGCCGCTGCCCACGGTGGCGCTGTTCCACCCGCGCCACGAAGTCGCCACCGTGGAGAACTGGCAGGCCGACTGGCAGCCCGGCGCGCCCTGCGTGCCGCTGCTGTTCTACCGCGCCCACCTGCAGGCCGGGAACACCGCGGTGTTCGCCCACCTGTGCGAGGCGCTGCAGGCGCACGGCATGAACCCGCTGCCGCTGGCCCTGCTGTCGCTGAAGGACGCGGTGGGCGTCGCCACCGTGCGCCGCCTGTGCGCCGAGCACCGGGCGGCGCTCATCCTCAACACCACCGCCTTCTCCCAGGCCACGCTGGACGACGCCGCCGGCAGCGGCGGCTGGCAGGCCGAACTGGCCGCTGCCGCCGCCGGGCTGGCCGGCGATGTGCCGGTGCTGCAGCTCATACTCTCCGGCGGCAACGAAGCCGGCTGGCAGGAAGACCCGCAGGGCCTGGCGCCGCGCGACATCGCCATGCACGTCGCCCTGCCGGAAGTGGATGGCCGCATCATCACCCGCGCCATCAGCTTCAAGGGCCTGGACCACCACAACCCGCTGACCCAGAGCGACGTGGTGCAGTACCGCGCCCACCCGGAGCGGGTCGCCTTCGTCGCCGAACTGGCGCAGCGCTGGTGCCGGCTGCGGGCGCTGCCGAACGCGGACAAGCGCCTCGCCCTGGTGCTGGCCAACTACCCCACCCGCGAAGGCCGGCTGGGCAACGGCGTCGGCCTGGATACGCCGGCCTCGGTCATCGCCATCCTCGACGCCCTGCGCGACGAGGGCTATGCGCTGGGCGAGTTGCCAGCCGACGGCGACGCGCTGATGGCGCGGCTGAAGGAAGGCATCACCAACGACCCGGCGCAGTGGGCGCTGCGCCCGGCGCAACAGAGCCTGGCGATGGCGGACTACCTCGCCTTCTTCCAGCGCCTGCCCGCCGCCAGCCGCGACGCCGTCCTCGCCCGCTGGGGCGCGCCGGAGGCCGACCCCATGCTGCGCCAGGGCCGCTTCATGCTCGCCGGCCTGCGCTGCGGCAAGGTCTTCATCGGCATCCAGCCGGCGCGCGGCTACGAACTGGACCCGCTGGCCAACTACCACGACCCCGACCTGGTGCCGCCGCACCACTACCTCGCCTTCTACTGCTGGCTGCGCGAAGTCTGGCGCTGCGACGCCCTGGTCCACGTCGGCAAGCACGGCAACCTGGAATGGCTGCCGGGCAAGAGCGTCGCCCTGTCCGGCGAATGCTGGCCGGACATCGCCCTCGGCCCGCTGCCCCACCTCTACCCCTTCATCGTCAACGACCCCGGCGAAGGCACCCAGGCCAAACGCCGCGCCCAGGCGGTCATCATCGACCACCTGATGCCGCCGCTGACCCGCGCCGAAAGCTACGGCCCCACCCGCGACCTCGAACGCCAGGTGGACGAGTACTACGAGGCGCTGATGCTGGACGGCCGCCGCGCCGAGGAACTGCGCCGCAGCATCCTCGCCCACATCCTGCGCCACGACCTGCACCGCGACCTCGGCCTGGAGGCGCCGCGCAGCGCCGAGGAAGAACAGCGCCTGCTCAACCGCACCGACGCCTACCTGTGCGAGCTGAAGGAAAGCCAGATCCGCGACGGCCTGCATATCTTCGGCCGCTCGCCCGCAGACCGCCTGCGCCGCGACACCCTGCTCGCGCTCGCCCGCCACCCGGTGGGCGATGGCCGCGGCGGCAACCACGGCCTGACCCGCGCACTCGCCGCCGACCTCGGCCTGGGCGACGATTTCGACCCACTGGACGCGGACTGGAGCCAGCCCTGGCAGGGCGCCCGCCCCGCGCTGCTCGCCGCGCTAGGCGAAGGCCCCTGGCGCAACACCGGCGACACCCGCGAGCGACTCGAACTGCTGGCGCTGCAAGTGCTGGAGCACGGCCTGCCTGCCGACGGCCGCGCGCGAGAACACGGCTTGCCTGCTGACACGCTCGCACTGGAACATGGTCTGCTTGCTGACGGCCTGGAACCAGGCACCCGGATGCAGCCCGCCGGATCCTCTCCCTCCCCCCTCGCGGAGGAGGGCCGGGGAGAGGAGGGCGCCCACAAGGGCGCCG
>NZ_WUEI01000066.1 GCF_012911025.1 Azoarcus sp. TTM-91
GTGCGCTTGGGGGCGGGCGGGGCGAAATCGTCGTCTGTCATGGTGAGTCCGTCCTTGTGCGGCGGCTAGAAGAGCACTTTCGTGCGGTCGCCCGCCGACAGGTAGCCGGCGAGGTCGAGGGCGAAATAGCCCCAGCTGTCGGCGTTCTCGATGGCTTTCGCGTAGGCCAGGGTGGCCGTGGCGGGCTTCAGGCCGCTGCTGTCGTAGCGATGGTCGCGGGTATGCACTTCGTGGTGGGAGAACTCGTGGATGATGGTTTCCGCACACAGCCACAGCTTGCCGGTGTTGCCGGTAAGCCGGGTGAAGGCGCCCTCGAGGTAGATGACCGGAAAGCCGCCGCCCTCGCCGCCGCGGAAGGCCGCGCCGAAGTACTTGTTGCGGGTCTTGATCCAGTCCACGTAGTCGGCGAACACCAGCTTGTTCGAGGCGCAGGCGACGGCGATCTTCTGGAAGCCGGCGAGCAGCTTCGTCTTCGCATCCGCCAGTTCGGTGGCGCCGCAGGTTTCGTCGAGGAACCAGCGCTGGATCATGGCGTCGGTGTCCGCCTGCTTGCCGCTCGCTCCGCTCAGCTTGGCCTTGGCGTCCTCCGCGATCTTCAGCGCCACCGCCAGGGCGGAGGCCATCCAGGCCATTTCCTTGGACGAGAAGATCTTCTGCTCGCTGTTGAGCTTGGAGGCGAGCGCCTTCGCGTCGCCGCTGAGTTCCTCGAAGATGGGTTTGGTATAGGCCTTGGGCGGGGAATACACCCACACCTCCTGTGCCCCTTTCTTGCTGACGCGGTAGAGGTGGCGAACCATCTTCAGCGTTGAGGCGCGGTCGTTGACCGAGCCGGCCGAGGCGGGATTCGTCGCTGCCTCGACGATCACCGTGCCTATCTTCTTGTTCCACTTGCTGAGCTCCCTCAGCCGCCGGCGGACCCGCTCGGGGTCCTGGCTGCGGGCGACGTCGAAGCCATCGGCGCCGAACAGCTGGGCCAGCTTGCACTCGGTGGTCAGGAAGGCGTGCCAGTCCTTCTCGAAACTCTGGCCCGCCAGGACCGCCTTTGCCTTGTTGTAGATCTCGGTGAATTTGGCCACCGCAGTCTCCCTGCCAGCGTTCAGTCGAAGGTGTAGGTGAAGTTGCCGTTGGCCGCGCCCACCGTCACCCGCTCCACCGCCTTGCCTTCCATGGCGCGGGTGAGGAACTCGCGGCTGATGTCCGGCAGCATGGTGTTGGTGAGGATGGCATCTATCATGCGGCCGCCGGATTCGCTCTCGGTGCAGCGGCTGACGACCAGCTTGACCACTTCGTCGTCGTACTCGAAGGGGATCTTGTAGCGCGCCTCCACCCGCTTCTTGATGCGGCCCAGCTGCAGCCGGACGATGGCGCCCAGCATTTCGTCGGACAGCGGGTAGTAGGGAATGGTGACCAGGCGGCCGAGCAGGGCGGGCGGGAAGATCTTCAGCAGCGGGTCGCGCAGCGCCTTGGCCATGCCCTCCGGGTCGGGCATCAGGTCCGGGTCCTTGCACAGGCCGGCGATGAGGTCGGTGCCGGCGTTGGTGGTGAGCAGGATCAGGGTGTTCTTGAAGTCGATGAAGCGGCCTTCGCCGTCTTCCATGAAGCCCTTGTCGAAGACCTGGAAGAACATCTCGTGCACGTCCGGGTGGGCCTTCTCCACCTCGTCCAGCAGCACCACCGAATAGGGCTTGCGCCGTACCGCCTCGGTCAGCACGCCGCCTTCGCCGTAGCCGACATAGCCCGGCGGCGCGCCCTTCAGCGTGGACACCGTGTGGGCTTCCTGGAATTCGCTCATGTTGATGGTGACGAGGTTCTGCTCGCCGCCGTAGAGCGCTTCCGCCAGCGCCAGCGCGGTTTCCGTCTTGCCGACGCCGGAGGTGCCGGCGAGCATGAACACGCCGATGGGCTTGCTCGGGTTGTCCAGGCCGGCGCGGCTGGTCTGGATGCGCTTGGCGATCATCTCCATCGCATGGTCCTGGCCGATGACGCGCTGGCCAAGCAGCAGCGGCAGGCGCAGCACGTTCTCGATCTCGTTGCGCGCCATGCGGCCGACCGGGATGCCGGTCCAGTCCGCCACCACCGCGGCTACCGCCTGGTAGTCCACCGTCGGCAGGATCAGCGGCTGCTCGCCCTGCAGGGTGGCGAGTTCGGTCTGCACCTCGCGCAGGCGGGCGAGCTGGGCTTCGCGGTCCGGCGTCGCTCCGGCAGCAGCTTCGGCAGAGGGGGCCGCGCCATCGGCCGCCGCGCCATCGGTCGCGGCTTCCAGCGCGCTGCCGGTGCCTTCCACCGGGCGGTTGCCGCTGCGCAGGGCGGCACGCAGCGCGAGCAGTTCATCGACCAGCGTCTTCTCCTGCTCCCAGCGGGCTTCCAGCTCGGCCAGGCGCTGCTGCTCTTCGGCGAGCAGGGTTTCGGCCTGGGTCTGGCGCTCGCCGACGTCAATGCCGATGTTGCCTTCGCGGCCGATGATCTCCAGCTCGGTGTTCAGCGCCTCGATGCGCTTGCGGCTGTCATCCACCTCGGCCGGCGTGGCGTGCAGGCTGACGGCGACGCGGGCGCAGGCGGTGTCCAGCAGGCTGACGGACTTGTCCGGCAGCTGGCGGGCGGGGATGTAGCGGTGGGAGAGCTTCACCGCCGCTTCCAGTGCCTCGTCCAGGATCTGCACCTGGTGGTGCTTCTCCATGGTGCTGGCGACGCCGCGCATCATCAGCACCGCCTTCTTCTCGTCCGGCTCGTCCACCTGCACGTTCTGGAAGCGGCGGGTGAGCGCCGGGTCCTTCTCGATGTACTTCTTGTACTCGGCCCAGGTGGTGGCGCCCACGGTGCGCAGCGTGCCGCGCGCCAGCGCCGGCTTCAGCAGGTTGGCGGCGTCGCCGGTGCCGGCCGCGCCGCCGGCGCCGACCAGGGTGTGGGTTTCATCCACGAACAGGATGATGGGCTTGGGGCTGGCCTGCACTTCGTCGATGACCGCGCGCAGGCGTTGCTCGAACTCGCCCTTCATGCTGGCGCCGGCCTGCAGCAGGCCGACGTCCAGCGCCAGCAGGGCGACGTCCTTGAGCGAGGGCGGCACGTCGCCGCGGGCGATGCGCTGGGCGAAGCCTTCGACCACCGCGGTCTTGCCGACGCCGGCTTCGCCGACCAGGATGGGGTTGTTCTGGCGGCGGCGCATCAGGATGTCTACCACCTGGCGGATCTCGTCGTCGCGGCCGACGATGGGGTCCATCTTGCCGGCGCGGGCCTGCTCGGTGAGGTCGACGGTGAATTTCTTCAGCGCCTCCTGCTTGCCCATCTGCGCCGGCGCGATAGCGCCGCTTTCCTCGCCGGGCTGGCCGCTGCCGATGGGGGCGGCCAGCCCGTCCTCGGCGGAGCCGGCGACGATGCCGGCGAATTCCTCGGTGAGCACATCCGGGCGGATGCGTTCGAACTGGCGGGAGATGGAGAACAGGGCGTTGCGCAGCGAGGGTGTCTTCAGCATGCCGACCACCAGGTGGCCGGTGCGGATGCGGCTCTCGCCGAACATCAGCGAGGCATAGATCCAGCCGCGCTCGACCACGGTGTCCAAGTTGGTGGAGATGCCGGAGATGGAGGTGGAGCCGCGCGACAGGCGGTCCAGCGCGGCGGTGAGGTCGGCGGCGAGGCGGGCGGCGTCCAGCTCGAAGTGGCGGACGATGCGGTGCAGGTCGGTGTTCTCCGTCTGCAGCAGCTGCTGCAGCCAGTGCTCGAGCTCGACATAGGGGTTGCCGCGCAGCTTGCAGAATACGGTGGCGCCTTCGATGGCCTTGTAGGCCAGGCTGTTCAGCTTGCCGAACGAGGCTACCCGACTGATTTCGCTCATGCCTGTCTCTCTTCGTGAAAGCGGACGTGGTGGTCCGGGTTATCGTCAGTGGGGCGCGGGAGCGGACTCCCGGGCCCCGGTGTCGGCTCGATGGCGCTGGGCGAGGCGTTCGGCGTCCAGGACCAGGTCGCTGGCGTCGCCAAGGCCCTGGCGCTTGCCCAGCCAGCTGGTCCAGCCCAACTGCGCGCCGCGGCCGAGCTGCAGCGGCGGTACCTCTTCCTTGCGCAAGCTGAGGCGGGCGTCCCAGGACAATTCGCCGCCGGTGTAGAAGCGCACCCAGTCCACCAGCTGTGCCAGGCCGCTGCCGCCGGGTAGGAAGGCGCGGTACTGGGCGAGGGACATGGGGCCAATGTGCAGCCGGAAGCGGCTCTGGCGATCCCATACGCGGCGGCCTATCACCGCGTCACGGCCGAGGCGGTTGCGGCCCAGGCGGGTGTGGTCGCGCTCGCGCAGTGTCATCCAGTGGCCGACGTACTGCTCCACTTCGATGGGCAGCTCGAAGTAGGCGGCGAGCGCGGTGTGCAGGCCCTCGGCGTTGCGGCTCTGGCGGCCGAGCAGGCCGGCCTGGAACAGGCGGGCGTTGTCCGGCACGCTGTCGCGCCGCTGCAGGCCGGGCTGGCCGGTGCCGATCAGCGAGGCGACGTAGGTGGCGAAGCGGTCCTGCGCCGGGCGGTCCAGGCTGGTGGTGGGCTGGGCCTGCGCCCAGGCGCGGTAGAAGAGGGCGAGGAAGCGGTGGTGGATCAGGTCGAGGAAGCGGGCGAAGGTTTCGTCGCCGTGCTGCAACTCGCGCTGGAAGGCGTATTCGGTGAGGTGCAGCGGCAGCGGGCCATTGGGCCCCAGCAGGCCGAAGAAGCGCACTTGCAGCCGCGGCGGCGCGCCTTCCTTGCCCGGCCGCAGCGCGGAGAGGCTGGCTGGCGCGAAGGCGAGCGAGGGCTCCTGGCCCAGCCGCAGCGCTTCGTCCTGCGGCCGCAGCGCGGTGCCCCAGCGCGGCTTGTCCGGGAACACGCATTCCAGGCGGCGCATGGCCTGCAGGAAGTCGAAGGCCCAGGGCTCCCGCTCCAGCGCCGCCAGCAGGCTTAGAGGATCGTCCGCTTGCCGCATCGCGGCTCCCAGCGCATGACGAGACCGCGGGTGAGCGAATGCAGCGCGGTCTGGGTGAAGCTGTTGATGGAGGCGTGGCGCGCCAGGAAGCGCTCCATGACGCAGCCGAACAGGAAGGCGGCACCGCCTTCGAAGGCGGTCTCGTCCACCTCCAGGCCGATCTCCAGGCCGCGGCCGAAGCAGATGGGGCCGGGGAAGGGCAGGCGGGCGACCACCGGCTCCACCTTCACCGATTTCAGGCCTTCCACCTGGCGACGCATGCCGACATCGGCGTTGGCGGCATAGAGCATCAGCATCTCGCGCAGGGCGCCGGCGCCCTCATGGGCGTCCGCATCCACCAGGGAGAAGTGGTTGAGCGCGAGGTGGCTGATCAAGCGCCAGGCAGTGGCACCCTCGGCCAGCATGCCGTAGGGGCGGGAGGGCCCGCGTACGCAGCGCACCGCTTCCACCGGCGCGGCCACCTCCAGCGAGAAATCGGTGCTGCCGCCCCCCAGTGGCATCAGCACTGGCAGGTCGCGGTTGGTACACAGTGCCTGCAGGGAGAGCTGGCGCAGGTCGGCGCGGTAGGGCGCCTCGCGCGGATCGACCAGGGAGAGGAAGACTTCGCTGCCGATGTAACCGGTGCGCGGGCCGTTGCGCTTCTGCTTCTCCGACAGCAGGCGGGGTTCGCGCCGGCTGCTGTAGTAAGCCTGGCCGGCGCTGCTGTTGCTGGCGTGGAAGTCGGCGTAGAAGGGCAGGAAGCGCTGTTCCTCGCTGGAGCCGTGGAAGTGGCCAAGCACTTCGGTGAGCTCGTAGATCTCGTAGTCCATCGGCCGGGTGCGGTCGGCGACGACGTGGAACTCGTGGCTGCTGTCGTTGATGTGGATGCGGTCGGCGCGCTTGGGGAAGAGGTTGATCGCCGGCGTGCAGTGGAGCAGGAAATGGGCGTTGTCCACCACGCTCTCCAGCGCCGCGTCGCCCTGGCCGAACAGCAGCACGAGCTCGACTTCCTCGTCCGCCAGTGCCAGCGCCGGGGCGAGGCCGGCGACGTCGAAGAACAGAAAGCGCTCGGGGAAGGAGAAGTACTCCTGGATCAGCCGGTAGCCGTCGAAGCTGCGGTGGCGCTGCGGCAGCAGGGCCTGTTCGTCGTCATAGCCGGTGAGGCGGATCTGCTCCGGTGGAATGAAGCGCTGCCAGCCGGCGCCCTTGCCACCCGCCGGCTGCACCAGCGCGCCCAGCGCGGAGGCGCCTATGAGCTCGCACAGCCGGTAGGCGATCTCCTGCGCGCCGCCGAGGTGGAGGCTGAGCGTATCCAGCGACAGCTGGTTGAACTTGAGGCCGCCGGTGGTGCGCAGTGTCAGGCGGACGCCGCCGCGCACCCGGCCGGACAAGGGCAGGCGGGCCAGCGGCAGGTCGGCGGCGAAGCTGAAGTAGCGCGCCTGCACCAGCTCGACCGGCCACAGCTTGAGCGCATGCGCGGTACGGAACTCGCAGGCGGCGGTGTCGCCCTTGCCGGGGGCGCTGCGGAAGGGCGTGTCGCGCGGCACGACGAAGCCGCGGGCGAGGTTGGTCTCGCCGGGTACCGGCTGGAACTGCGCCACCAGCATGGCCGGCGTGGGCGCCAGGTAGTGCGGGTGCAGCATCTCCAGCAGGCGCTGGGTGAAGCGGGGGAATTCGGCATCCAGCCGCAGCTGCACCCGGGCGGCGAGAAAGCCGGTGCCTTCCAGCAGGCGCTCCACATAGGGGTCGGCGACCTCTATGCCTTCCATGCCGAGGCGACCGGCGATCTTGGGGAACTGGCGCGCGAACTCGGCGCCCATCTCCCGCAGGTGCTGGAGTTCCTGGTTGTAGTAGCGCAGCAGCCGCGGATCCATGACCGCCTCAGCCGTTGCTGCCGAGATCGCGCACTTCGACCAGGCCGCTCTCGAGGTCGAGCTGGGTGCGCAGCATCAACTCCAGCGGCACCGGCTGCGCCCAGATCAGCGCGGAGATGCGGACCGCGATCACGTTGTGCCAGTCCAGCACGTTGTCCGGCTGGTCGGCGGTGACCTGCAGCGAGCCGGGCACGATGCGCGACTCGAAGCGCAGCAAGGCGTCGTGTATCGCCCGCTCCAGGTCGGTGACGTCCAGCGAGGAAGCGGTTTCGCCGGAAAAGCAGGGCATGCCGTAGTTGAGGACGGAGTTCTCCGCTTCCGGCCAGGCGGCGAGGCCGTCGCGTGCCGGCGGGCGGAGGGAGTTCAGCAGCCAGCTGAGGTCGCGCAGCACCGCTTCGCGCAGCTGGGCACGGTTGAGTACCCGCTGCTCGCCGGATTCGCTGCGCTTGTCCGGGGCGTCGTCGCGCAGCCGGTCCAGCAGGGCGGGCTGCAGGCGGTCCAGCGGCTGCAGGTCAACCATCGACCGGCTCCGCCGGCGCGGTGTCGAACTCGATGCGGCGTATGTCCAGCAGGGGGTATTCGCCGGCATCGGTCACCAGCAGGCGCTGGCCGAGGCCGAGGTAGTCGCCATCCTGCTCCAGCCACTCGGTGCGGCGGGCGAGCTTGATGGTGCCGTCGGCACTGCTTTCGGAGCCGGGATAGCGGGTGGGGATGACGCCCACCGCCTCACCGCCGTTGGTGAAGGTGAAATGCGCCGGCGTCCAGACGAAATCGCGCAGGTCGGCCGGGGCCTCGATGGCGATGCTGGCGAGGCGGGAAAAGGGCAGCCAGTAGTAGCGGCCGTTGATGACCGCCTCGCACATGGGGCCGAGCCGGGCATCTGCATCCGCCAGCCAGGCGAAGGCACCGTCGTCCAGCCGGCCGGCGGTGGCGGGGGCCAGTTCGAAAGCCTGTTCGCGCAGGCGGGCGGCCGCGGCCTTGTCGCCACGGCCGGCGGTCAGCAGGGATTCGAGCAGCAGCGCGACCCACTGGTCCGGCTCGCCGAACAGCAGCGGCACCCGCTTGCCAGCGAACACCTCGTTGCGCAGCAGCTCGCAACGCAGGGTTTCGCGGTACATCTGCGCCATCGCGAGCGTGGAGGCATCCAGCTCGGTGGCGACGTTCAGCTGGTTGAGGGCACGCTCCCACTGGCCAAGCACCGCCAGTAGCTGGAACAGGAACACGCGCAACTTGGCGTTGCCGGGCTGGCTGCGGACCGCGGCCTGCAACCGGGCGAGGGCGGCATCCGGATCGCCAGCCCGCAGGCTGGCTTCAGCGTCGGTGAGGGTATTGGCACTCATGGCGATTCCCTGGCGGCTCAGGCCGGACTGAACTCGGTTTCGAAGCGGGATACCGCGTTGCCGCCGCCAGCGCCGTCCTGGCCCCGGTATTCGACCGCGATTTTCTGGAAGGAAATGGACACCCGCTCGCTCACCTGGTCGCCGATGCCGCCGGTGCCGCTCATCTCCACCGAGCGGATGCGGGCGTTTTCCATGGTGATGACGAGGTACTCGACCGGATTGGTGCCGCCCGCCTTGCGCACCGTCAGGATGGCGCGCTTGATCTGTTCGTTGGAGCGCAGCGCGGCGAGCAGCGAGGTGCTGGCACGGTCGCAGCCCTTGCTGATCGTCAGTTCGCTGACCGACACCTGGCTGCTGCCGCCGGTGCGCGAGCCGGCGGTCGCGGTGGCGCTGGCGTTGCCCTGCATGCCCCAGGACCAGGAGTGGATGTCGATCTCGTCGCGGTGAAGCTGATCCTGGGCTTCGCCCTTGATCGGCCCCATGCGGGCGCCCTCGATCTTCAGGAACATGTCGCTTTCCATCTCGCCTTCCCGTGGCCGTATTCGGTAAAAGCCCCTGCCGTGCCGCGGTGGGCGTCAGGGCAGGGGCGGGGGTGGGGCAGACCTGCTTACTTGCTCTCGCCGGTGTTCTCGGCGATGTTCCAGTTGGCGGTCATGGTGGTGTCCTTGCCGCCCTTCGGTGCCTGCTTGGTGTATTCGAACTTGAACTCGGCGAAGTTCAGGGTGACGTTCTCGGTCAGGCGATCTTCACCGCCGGAGCCGCCGGTGCTGACGGCGGTGACCATCACTTCCTTCATCGTGATCTTGATGTATTCCAGCGGGGTGTCGCCGGCCTTGCGCACGATCAGTGTGGCGTCGTCGTAGTGGGTGCCCTTGCAGCACGCCATGATCAGGGCGTGGCTGGAGGCGTCCACATACTTGGTGAAGGAGATGTCCTGCACGTTCACCTTGCCGGCGCCGCCGCCGCTGCCCATGTGGGTGGTGCCGGACTGGCTCAGGCCCCAGCTCCAGGCGAGCACGTCGATGGATTCCTTGTGCGTCTTGTCGTTCGCTTCGCCCTTGATGTCGCCAATCTTGACGAACATGTCCACTGCCATGGTCTTCTCCTGAAGAATCGATCAAATCAATTGAGAATTGCCGGGACTCCGGCTTGTTTGCTGCGTGCCGCCGCCGGAGAAGCGCCGGGGGCAGGCTGGTGGCCGGTTGCGTGCATGCCCGGCCACCAGGACATCAACCGCCCTTGGCCGAGGGCAGCTTGGAAACGAGGCGCAGGGAAACGGTGAGACCTTCCAGCTGGTAGTGCGGCCGCAGGAAGAACTTGGAGGTGTAGAAGCCGGGGTTGCCTTCCACTTCGTCCACGATGACTTCGGCGGCCGCCAGCGGGCGGCGGGCCTTGGTGCTCTCGGAGGAGTGCGAGGGGTCGCCGTCCACGTAGTTCATGATCCAGTCCTGCAGCCAGCGCTGCATGTCCTGCTTCTCCTTGAAGGAGCCGATCTTGTCGCGGACGATGCACTTCAGGTAGTGGGCGAAGCGGCAGGTGGCGAACAGATAGGGCAGGCGGGCGCCGAGGTTGGCGTTGGCGGTGGCGTCCGGGTCGTCGTACTCGGCCGGCTTGTGCAGCGACTGGGCGCCGATGAAGGCGGCGAAGTCGGAGTTCTTCTTGTGCACCAGCGGCATGAAGCCGTTCTTGGCCAGCTCGGCTTCGCGGCGGTCGGAGATGGCGATCTCGGTCGGACACTTCATGTCCACGCCGCCATCATCGGTCGGGAAGCTATGCACCGGCAGGCCTTCGACCGCACCGCCGGACTCGATGCCGCGGATGCGCGAGCACCAGCCGTATTCCTTGAACGAGCGGTTGATGTTCACCGCCATCGCGTAAGCGGCGTTGGCCCAGGTGTACTTGCTGTGGTCGGCGGCGCCGGTATCTTCCTCGAAGTCGAATTCCTCCACCGGGTTGGTCTTGGCGCCGTAAGGCACGCGGCTGAGGAAGCGCGGCATCGCCAGGCCGATGTACTTGGAGTCGTCCGACTCGCGCAGCGAGCGCCAGGCGGCGTATTCCGGCGTGGTGAAGATCTTGGTCAGGTCGCGCGGGTTGGCCAGCTCCTGCCACGAGTCCATCTGCATGATGGTGGGCGAGGCGCCGGTGATGAAGGGGGTGTGGGCGGCGGCGCTGACCTTGGCCATTTCGCCCAGCAGCTCGACGTCCGGCGGGCTCTGGTCGAAGTGGTAGTCGCCCACCAGGCAGCCGTAGGGCTCGCCGCCGAACTGGCCGTATTCCTCTTCGTACACACGCTTGAACAGCGGCGACTGGTCCCAGGCGGTGCCCTTGTAGCGCTTCAGCGTCTTGCCGAGCTCGGTCTTGGTGATGTTGAAGACGCGGATCTTCAGCATCTCGTCGGTTTCAGTGTTGTTCACCAGGTAGTGCAGGCCGCGCCACGCGCCTTCCAGCTTCTGGAAATCCTCGTGGTGCATGATCAGGTTGACCTGCTCGGTGAGCTTCTGGTCGAGCGCCGCGATGATGGATTCGATGGACTTGACCACATCGCTGCCGATCAGCGTGGTCTGGGCCAGAGCCTGTTCGGCCAGGGTATGTACCGCGGCTTCCACCGCGCTGCGGGCTTCATCGGTCTTGGGCTTGAATTCCTGGCGCAGCAGCGCCTCGAATTCGTTGCCTTCGAGCGCCAGTCCGCCGGACTGGGCTTCGTTCTGTGCTTGGGCGTCAGCCATGCTGGACTCCTCGGTGCGAGTAGGGGCTGTATCGGTATCGGAGGTAAGGGGAGGAGGAGGCCGCTTATTCGGCGGGCTTGTCTTCGGGCTTGGGCGCGGCGGCCAGGGTCTGCAGCAGGGCGGGATCCTGCAGCACCTTGGCGATCAGTTCCTCGGCGCCGGTCTTGCCGTCCATGTAGGTGATGAGGTTGGAGAGTTGCTGGCGCGCGGTGAGCAGCTTGTTCAGCGCATCCACCTTGCGCGCCACCGCCGCCGGCGAGAAGTCGTCCATGTTTTCGAAGGTGAGCTCGACGCTGAGGTTGCCCTCGCCGGTCAGCGTGTTCGGCACCTGGAAGGCGGCGCGCGGCTTCATCGACTTCATGCGGCTGTCGAAGTTGTCCACATCGATTTCGAGGAACTTGCGGTCGGCGACCGGCGCGAGCGGTTCCGCCGGCTTGCCGGAGAGGTCGGACAGCACGCCCATCACGAAGGGCAGCTGCACCTTCTTTTCGGCGCCATAGAGCTCGACGTCGTATTCGATCTGGACGCGCGGGGCGCGGTTGCGCGCGATGAATTTCTGGCTGCTGCTCGACATGGTGTTCCTCCGTCAGGAAAGGGGTGGGCTTGTCCGCCGCTGCCGGAGGCGGACGGGGGGTGGAGGCTTACTCCTCCCCCTCCGGGTTGAGTTGGCTGCCGACCATGCGCTCCGCCTGCTCCAGGCCGTCCGGCGCGAGTTCGACGATGGCTTCCAGGAAGTTCATGTTCATGACCCGCTGGGCGCGGCGAAGCAGCCACTGGGCAGGATTGGTCGGCTCCGCTCGTTCAAGATAGGCCACCAGACGGTCTATGGTGGCCACGACATCCTGACGTGAGCGGATTTCGCCGGGAGCGCCGGTGGCGCTGCCCATGGCGACGGCTCCCGCGGCCTCATCGCTGCCTTCGGCCGTGGCGCCTACCGCGACCGGCTGGTTGCCCAGGGCCTGCTGTACGGCATAGAGCACGTCCTGCAGCGGCTTGAAATCCAGGCTGGCACCGGCGCCGACCTGGTCCTGCAGGTAACTGGAAAGCTGGCGGGCGAGGGCGAGGCTTTCGGTAATACGGCTGGCGAGGGCCCCATCCTGGGCAATCGCCTCGCCCAGCATGCCGCTGACCTGGCTCTCGGAGAAAAGCTGCTCGCCCTGCCGGGCGCTGAGCTTGCCCTGGCTGACCTCGATGTCGCGTACCGTGAGGACGCCGGACTGGCGCGAGCGCATCAACCAGCTGGTGCGCAGGTCGGCAATGACGGCGTCGCTGGCCACCAGCGGGGCGAGCGCGTTGACCCGCATCGTCGGGTCGTCGTTGTCGTCGGCGTCCAACTCGGGGTGCACGCCGGTCCAGTGGCGCTCCAGCAGACCGAGGATCAGGCCGAGGCCGGCGTGGATGCCGCCGAAGCCCTCGGTGCGCAGCAGCGCGCGGGTGTAATAGACGGCGACGCGCAGGTCGCGGCTGCGTTGCAGCAGGATTTCCGCCAAGCGGCGGACCTCGGGCCAGTCCGGGCCCTGCCCTTCGATGGTGACGGTGTTGTTGTCACCTTGCATGAACTCCTGGCCGGCCTGTTGCCGCGAGGCTTCCTCCAGCTGGAGGAAGTCGGCGTCGTATTCGAGATTGGGGCCACAGGGTTGCTCGTCGCCCAGCGGCGCGAGCAGGGATTCGAGGTCGATGTCCAGTGCCATTTCAGCAAACCGCCGATGCCTGGTTTTGTGAGTTATGTGTGACTTTTGTGGACATCTCGAAAACCGGGTGCCAGAAAAGGGATCGCTATAGTAAATGAATAAAACGGCCTTGCATCCGGGCCTGCATAAAAAACTATTTGACTACCCCATATGCACTAAATCGGGCAGATTGCCGCCCTCCGCTGGTGCATTGCAGGGGGCGTTTTCCTGTCTGCGCAAATCGGTTGCCCGTACATGCCAGCTTGATCGACAATCGTGACCCCATCGTGAACACCGCAAGGAGCTTTACCGTGAAGGGCCTGGCTTTTGCCTTACGTTCGGGCGCGGCTGCATTTGCCGTGGCGGCCCTTCTGGGAGCGTGCTCCAAGCCGGCGGTGGTGCCGCCGAAGCCGGATCCCACCGTGCTGGCGGTGGGCATGACGGCGGCCGGAAAGGTCAACGTCGATCCCCGCGGCCGGCCGTCGCCGGTGGTGCTGCGGATATACGTACTGAATAACGCTTCGGCTTTCGAAGCCAGCGATTTCTTCTCCTTGTTCGACCGCGACAAGCAGGTCCTTGGTGAGGCAGTGGTGAGTCGGGAGGAGGTCGTGCTCAAGCCGGGCGAACGGCGGGTGCTTGAGCCGCGGGAACTGGAGGAGGGTCGCCTCGTCGCCGTCTTCGCCGCCTTCCGGGAGGTGGATAGCGCGGTATGGCGGGCGAGCGCGCCGCTGGTGGCGAATCGCCGCAATGAAATCGAGATCGGCGTGCAGGACAATCGCCTGAGTGTCTCCGCGCGGCTGGCACCGCTTCCGCCGCCGCCGGCAAAAGCCAACTAAACCTAATCCTAGTGGCGCCGCATCGGCGGCGCGTTCGGGGAAACTCTTCATGTCGTGGTTCAGCAAGGTCGTCTGGTCCGAGGGCTTGTTCCTGCGGCCGCAGCACTTCCAGCAGCAGGACAGGCACGCCGAGTGGCGCGGCGAGCTCCATCGCCGGCTGCTGCAGGCAAATGGCTGGGGGTTCTCCAGCCTGGAGGTGGACGAAGCTGCGCTCGGCGTCGGCAAGATCGTGATCCGGGCGGCGAGCGGCCTTCTCGCGGACGGCACGCCCTTCGAGTTCCCGGCGGCGCACGAAGGTCCGTTGGCCTTCGATTTCCCGGCCGACGCCAAGGATGCGCTGGTGGTGATGGCACTGCCCTTGCAGCGGGCGCTGATGCCCGAGTACAACATCGTCGGCGACGACGATCCGCTGGCGCGTTACGCGGTGACCGATGCCAGCCTGCCGGATGCCGCCGGTGGTGGGGGCGGCGCGGAAGTGGTGCAGGTCGGCCGGCCGCGGCTGGAGCTGGGCCTGGCCAGCGAGTTCTCCGATGCCTTCATCCGCCTGGGCGTGCTGCGGGTGACCGAGAAGCGGCCGGACGGCAGCCTGCTGGTGGATCGCGGCTACATCCCGCCCATGCTTGCCAGCCAGGCCGCGCCGCAGCTTTCCTCCATGCTGCGCGAAGTGCTCGGCCTGCTGGGGCAGCGGGCGGAGGCGCTGGCCGGGCGCATGTCCCAGGGCGGCACTGGCGGCGTGGCCGAGATCGCGGATTTCCTCTTCCTGCTGACGGTGAATCGCCATCTGCCGGTGTTCTCCCACCTGGAGCAGCTCAGCCCGCTGCATCCGGAGCGGTTGTACAGCCAGCTGCTGCAGCTGATGGGCGAACTCTCCAGCCTCACCGCGGCGGACCGCCGGCCGCCGGCGCTGCCGGCCTATCGCCACGACGCGCTGCAGGAGAGTTTCGACCCGCTGATGCGCGAGATACGCCGCAGCCTGTCCGCCATCCTTGAACAGAACGCGGTGCAGATCGACCTGCAGGACCACAAGCAGGGTCGCTACGTCGGCATCATCGCCGACCGTGGGCTGCTGCGGCAGGCGGGCTTCGTGCTCGCGGTACGCGCCCAGGTGCCGGCGGAGGCGGTGCGATCCCGCTTCCCCACCCAGGCCAAGCTCGGCCCCGTCGAAAAGATCCGCGAACTGGTGAACCTGCAGCTGCCCGGTATCGCGCTGCGGCCCCTGCCAGTGGCGCCGCGGCAGATTCCTTTTCATGCCGGCTTCACCTACTTCGAGCTCGACAACAGCGGCGACCTGTGGAAACAGCTCGATGGCTCGGGCGGACTCGGCATGTATGTGACCGGCGACTTCCCCGGTCTCGAGGTTTCGTTGTGGGCGATCCGGGCGTGAGCCGCGCTGCCGCCCGTTACCACCTTTCCCACCTGCCGGTGACGATCCCGGCTCCCGCTTTCGAGGCGGACCCCGACAATGACCAATGACGATCCCTTCGGCCAGCCGCCCGGCGACCGCACGCTGGTGATTCCGAATCCGGGCGCGCGTGCTGCCCGGTCCGCCGCCGCCCCGGCGCAAGGTTTCAGCTTCGAGCGGGTGGAGCTGTCGGCGCTGGACTGGAGTGCCGGTCTCAATCCCCTGGTGGCCGCCGCCAACCCCTTGCTCAACCTGGTGCCGCAGCTGCGCCAGGCCCATCACCCCGACCCGGCCGGCCTGCGCGAGACACTGGCGCGCGCGGTGCAGGCTTTCGAGGCCAAGGCGCGCGAGGTCGGGGTGCTCAACGAGCATGTGATCGGCGCCCGCTACGCCTTGTGCACCTTCCTCGACGAAACCGCGGCGAACACGCCCTGGGGCGAGAAGATCTGGGCCCAGCGCAGCCTGCTGGTGCAGTTCCACAACGAGGCCTGGGGTGGGGAGAAGTTCTTCCAGCTGCTGGGTAAGCTGGCCGAGCAGCCGGCGGCGCATCGCAATCTGCTGGAGCTGTTCTACATTATCCTGGCGCTGGGCTTCGAGGGCCGCTACCGGGTGCTGCAGAACGGCCGCGCCCAACTGGACGCGGTGCGCGAGCGGCTGGCGCAGATGATCGTCAAGGAGCGCGGCGAGCCGGTGCGCGAGTTGTCGCCGCAATGGCAGACCACCGCCACCACCGCGCGGCCGCTGCGCGACTCGGTGCCGTTGTGGGCGGTGGCGGCCATCGCCGCGCTGCTGCTGGTGCTGGTCTACATGGCTGCGTCCTACGCGCTGAACCGGCACTCCGATCCGGCGTTCAGCCACATCCTCGGCCTCAAGGTGCCGCCACCGGCACCGGTGGCGCAAGCCGCCGCCGCGCCGGCGAAGACGCCGGACCGCCTGCAAGGTTTTTTGGCACCGGAGATCCAGCAGGGCTTGGTCGTCGTGCGTGACCTGCCCGACCGCAGCGTGGTGCTGATCCAGGGCGACGGCCTGTTCGAGCCGGCCAGCGCCACGCTGGCGCCGCGGGTGCTGCCGCTGATGGCGCGCATCGGCGAGGCGGTGGCGCAGGTGAAGGGTTCGGTGCTGGTCCGCGGCCACTCGGACGACAGGCCGATCCGCTCGGCGCGTTTCCCGTCCAACTGGCACCTGTCGCAGGCGCGGGCGGATTCTGTGGCGGCGGTGCTGACGCCCCAGCTGGGCGGCGCGCGCATCGAAACCGAGGGCCGGGCCGAGAGCGAGCCGGTGGCCTCCAACGACACGCCCGAGGGCCGCGCCCGCAACCGCCGTGTCGAAATCATCGTGTTCCCGAGCGCGGGCAACTGAGACTGGGATAGGGCGAGGCATGAAAGCCGTCTTCAAGTTCGTTTTTCACCCGGTGCTGCTGGGCCTGCTGGGCCTGATCGCGCTGGCCCTGGTGATCTGGTTCGTCGGCCCCCTGATCGCGATCGCCGGCTTCGCGCCGCTGGAGTCGGCGTTGGCGCGGCTGATCCTGATCGGCCTGGTGGTGCTGTTCGTCGTCGGCCGTCTGCTCTGGCGCAAGCTCAAAGCGCGCAAGCGCAATGCCCAGTTGGTGGAAGGGCTGGTCAAGGATGACGGCCCGGCAGACCAGAACACCCCGCCGGCGGAACTGGAGACCCTGCGCCAGCGCTTCGAGGAAGCGCTGCGGGTGCTCAAGGACGCCAGCGCCGCCGCCCAGGCCAAGCGCGGCGGCTTCGCCCGCCTGCTGGCGCTGGGCGGTGGGCGCCATCTCTACGAATTGCCCTGGTACGTCTTCATCGGCGCGCCCGGCTCCGGCAAGACCACCGCGCTGATCAATTCCGGGCTGCACTTCCCGCTGGCGGAGAAGCTGGGCGTGCATCAGCTGAAGGGCGTGGGCGGTACCCGCAACTGCGACTGGTGGTTTACCGATGAGGCGGTGCTGATCGATACCGCCGGCCGCTACACCACCCAGGACTCCGACCAGGCGGCCGACCGCCAGGCCTGGCAAGGCTTCCTCGGCCTGCTCAAGCGCCACCGGCCGCGCCAGCCGCTCAACGGCGTGCTGCTCACCGTGAGCCTGGGCGACCTGCTGTCGCAGGATGCGGCGGCGGCCGAGCGCCATGCGCTGGCGCTGCGTACCCGGGTGCAGGAGCTATACGAGCAGCTCAACGTCCGCCTGCCGGTGTATGTGCTGGTGACCAAGGCCGACCTCATCGCCGGCTTCAACGAGTTCTTCAGCGATTTCGGCAAGGAAGCGCGCGACCAGGTGTGGGGCGTGACTTTCCCGCAGCAGGCCGAAACCGGCTCCGCGGTGAAGGCGCTGCCGGACGAACTGGCGCGCCTGCGCCAGCGCGTGCTGGACCTGCTGCCGGTGCGCCTGCGCGACGAGCGCGACCTCGCCCGCCGCGGCGCCATCGCCGCCTTCGACCAGCAACTGGCGACCGCCGACCGCCTGCTGGTGGCCTTCCTCGACAAGGTGTTCGTCGCCTCCGGCCTGGATCACCCGCCGCTGCTGCGCGGCGTGTATTTCACCAGCGGCACCCAGGAAGGCAGTCCGATCGACCGGGTGATGTCCTCGCTGGGCGCGGCCTTCGGCCTGGAGCGCCGCCTCATTCCGCCACAGACCGGCAGCGGCAAGAGCTTCTTCATCACCCGCCTGCTGCGCGAAGTGGTGTTCGCCGAGCAGCGCCTGGGCGGTACCAACCTGAAGTGGGAGCGCCGCCGCAGCCTGGTGCGTCTGGCCGCTTTCGCCGGCGTGGGCGTGCTGACGGTCGGCCTGCTGGTGGCCTGGGCGCTCAGCTACCGCAACAACGATGCCTACATCGAGGCCGTCGGCCAGCGGGTGGAGGCGGTGCAGCCCACGGTGGCCGAGGCCCGGGTGGCCGCGTCGGACGACGTGGTCGGCATCCTGCCGGTCATCGACGCGGTGCGCACCGTGTCCCACACCGATGCGCGGCCCTCGGGGGAAGGCCCGCTGTCCATGCGCTTCGGCCTCTATCAGGGCGACAAGCTGGATGCCGCCGCGCAGCAGGCCTATCGCGGCATGCTGCGCGACGTGCTGCTGCCGCGGATCGCCATGCGGGTGGAGAAGCAGCTGCGCAGCCTGGACCCGAACAACCTGGAGTTCGCCTACGAGGCACTGAAGAGCTACATCATGCTGCACGAGGCCTCGCACTTCGACGCCGATGCGCTGAAGGCCTGGATCAGCCTGGACTGGGAACTCAACCTGCCGCGCGAGACCACCACCGAGCAGCGCGCCGCGCTGGCCGGCTACCTGGACGCGCTGTTCAAGGACGGCCCGGTGGTATCGCCCCAGCCGGCTGATTCCGAGCTGATCGCACGGGTGCGCGGCCAGCTGCTGCGCTACTCCCTGCCGGACCGCATCTACAGCCGGCTGAAGCGCCAGGGCGTGGGCAGCGAGTATCCGGAGTTCACCGTTGAGAGGGCGGTAGGCCCGGCGGCGGCGCTGGTGTTCGTGCGCAAGAGCGGCCAGCCGCTGACGCGCGGAGTGCCCGGCCTGTACAGCTTCGATGGCTACCACAAGGGTTTCGGCCCGCAGGTGGGCAAGGTTTCCGCCCATCTGGCGGAGGAGGAAACCTGGGTGCTGGGTACTGCGCAGTCCAGGCCGGATGCTGCCACCGCCAAGCAGATCGCCGACGAGGTGCGCCGCCTCTATCTCACCGACTACGCCCGCGTGTGGGAGGCCTTTGTCGATGACATCGCGGTGCAGCGCGCGCCGACGCTGCAGCAGAGCATCCAGGTTGCCCGCGTGCTGTCCGCCGCCGACTCGCCGCTGCCCAAGCTGATGAAGGCGATGTCGCGGGAAACCACGCTGATCGTCGCCGCGGACGAGAAGTCCGCCATCGACAAGGCGCAGGAGCGGGTCGCCGAGGCGCGCAACGAGCTGGGCCGGCTGTTCGGTGGTGCTGCCGCTGGCGGTCAGGCGGCTGCGTCCGCCGCCGGCGTGGAGCGCATCGTGGACGACCGTTTCGCCGGCTTGCGCCAGCTGGTGACCGGCGATGCCGGCAGCGCGCCCATCAACGCGGTGGTGGCGCTGGTGAACGATGTCTATGTGAATCTCTCCGCCACCGAAACCGCGCTGCGCGACAAGGTAGCGCCGCCGCCGTCGGATGCCACCGCGCGGGTCAAGGCGGAAAGCGCGCGCATGCCGGAGCCGGTGCGCTCCATGCTGCAGCAGCTGTCCGCCGCCGGCACTGGCCAGGCGCTGACCTCGCTGCGCGAATCCCTATCCACCGCGGTGGCCACCCAGGTCGGCCAGTTCTGCACCCAGGCCACCGAGGGGCGCTACCCCTTCGTGCGCAGCAGCCCGCGCGACGTCACCCGGGACGACTTCGCCACCCTGTTCGGCCCCGGTGGCAAGTTCGACGCCTTCTTCAACCAGAACCTCGCTCAGTATGTGGACATGAGCGCCCGCAACTGGACCTTCCGCAAGGTCCAGGAGCAGTCCCTGGGCGCACCGGGCAACCTCGCCCAGTTCCAGCGCGCCGCGGTGATACGCGATGTGTTCTTCCGCAACGGCGGCACCATGCGGCTGGACTTCAAGCCCATCGAGATGGACCCGGCGATAACCCACTTCACGCTGGATGTGGACGGCCAGCTGGTGAACTACGCCCACGGCCCGCAGGTGCCGCAGTCGGTGCAATGGCCCGGCCCCAAGGGCGGCCTGCAGGTGCGGGTACAGATCACCCCACCGGGGCAGAGCGGCACCTCCGGCATCGCCACCGACGGCCCCTGGGCGCTGTTCCGCATGCTGGACAAGGCCAATATCGAAGCGACCGCGCTACCGGAGAAATTCCGCGCCACCTTCGTCGTCGATGGCCGTTCGGCGGTGTTCGAAGTCACCAGCAGCAGCGTGCAGAACCCCTTCCGCCTGCGCGAGCTGGTGGACTTCCGCTGCCCGGCGGGCCTATGACGGTTCAGTGGCAGCAGGAACTGCCGGGCTGGTACGGCAAACTGCCGGGCCTGGGGGACTTCGCCGGCCGGCGCCTGCCCGATGGCTTCGTTGCCGCCTGGGATGACTGGCTGCAACGCGGCATGGCCGCCAGCCAGGAAGCGCTGGGGGCCAGCTGGCTGGAGAGCTTCCTGACGGCGCCGGTATGGGGCTTCCTGCTCGGAGCCCGGGTACTGGACGGCGGCCCCTGGGCCGGCATATTGCTGCCCTCGGTGGACCGGGTGGGACGCTACTTTCCGCTGACGCTGGCGGCGGCCATGCCGGGGCTGAGCCTGGAGCCCGCGGTGCTGGCGAGCGTGCAGCAATGGGCCGAGCGGCTGGAGGAGGCCGCGCGTGCCGGACTTAACCCGGACGCCGGCGTGGACGTGCTCGAGGCCGGGCTGCAGGCGAGCCCGGTACCTGCGCTGCCGGCGGGCGCCAGCGCCGGCCTGGGTACGGCCCTGCTGCGCGGCGACGCCTTCGCGCAGCTGGAAGCCGGAGGCGGCGCCGGCCTTCCCGACCTGGCGGCGGGCACGGGCGCGCAGCTGGCCGACACGCTGTTCGGCGCCTATACCTTGTGGTGGTGCCGTGGCCCGGACGGCGCCACCGGCGGCTTTGCCTGCCAGGGCATGCCCGGCGCCGCAGTGTTTGCCCGCATGTTGCAGTACTTGCCCGGCCACTCTTGATCAACCCACAGGAAACACCCCGCAGTGTCCGCCAACGACGATGACGACAAGACCGTAGTGCTGGGGGGCGCCGCAGCCGCGGCAAGGCCGCCGGCCGCAGCGGAGAACCCGCACAACGCCCTGCCGATAGGCTTCCGCCTGGGCGAGTTCGAGATCATCGACCTGGTGGGCGAGGGCGGCTTCGGCATCGTCTACCTGGCGCAGGACCATTCGCTGGAGCGCAAGGTCGCGCTCAAGGAATACATGCCCGCATCGCTGGCCTCGCGCAGCGGCAACACCACGGTGAGCGTGCGCTCGGAACGGCATCGCGACACCTTCGAGATCGGCCGCCGCAGCTTCGTGAACGAAGCCCGGCTGCTGGCGCAGTTCGACCACCCGGCGCTGGTCAAGGTCTATCGCTTCTGGGAAGACAACGGCACCGCCTACATGGCGATGCCCTACTACGACGGCAAGACCCTGCGCGAGGTGCTCAAGCAGCGCGCCAGCGCGCCGGACGAAAGCTGGATACGCAAGGTGCTGGCGCCCGTCGTCGACGCCCTGGAGCTGATCCACCGCGAGAGCTGCTTCCATCGCGACGTCGCCCCGGACAACATCATGCTGCTGCGGGACGACCGCCCGGTGCTGCTGGATTTCGGCGCCGCCCGCCGCGTCATCGGCGACATGACCCAGGCGCTGACGGTGATCCTGAAGCCTGGCTATGCGCCCATCGAGCAGTACGCCGAGATGCCCGGCATGCAGCAGGGCCCATGGACCGACGTCTATGCGCTGGCGGCGGTCATCTACTTCATGATCGTCGGCAAGACGCCGCCGCCTTCGGTCGGCCGCATGATGCAGGACAGCTACCAGCCGCTGGCCGAACTGGCCGCCGGCCGCTACGGCGACCGCTTCCTGCGCGGGGTGGATCACTGTCTGCGGGTGCGGGCGGAAGAGCGTCCCCAGTCCATGGCCGAGATGCGGGAGTTGCTGGGATGGGGCCTGGATTCCCCCTTGTTCGCCGCGAGCACGCCGGCCGAGCCGGCGCGGGGGCGCCCACGCGAGAGCGAGCGGATAGCGGTCTCGCCCGCTGCCAGCAACGGCAGCAAGGGGCTGATCGCGGGCGGCGTGGTGGCCCTGGTTGCCGCCCTCGCTGCCGGCGGCTATTGGTGGACCCGCCCTGCGGCGGAGCCGGCGCCGCCCACGGCCGAGGCGGGGGCGCCGGCCGCAGCGCCAGTGGTGCAGACTCCGCCGCCTGCGGTACCGCCCAAGGCCCTGCCGCGGCCGGCCCAGCCCACGCTCGCGGAAGCGCTGGCGACCACCTTGGGCCATGCCGACCCCGGCCTGTTGCCGGGCTTGCAGGCACCGGCCAGCGTGGTGATCGGGCAGGACACGCTCAAGCTTGCGCTCGCCAGCCTGGGCGCCGGCCATCTCTACCTCTTCCTGTGGGATAGCGCGGACGACCGGGTCTATCGCCTCTTTCCCAACGCCCTGGATGCAGACAACGCCATCGGGCCGGGCGACGCCTTCCATGTTCCGCGGCCGCTGATGGACAAGCCCTGGGCCTATGCGGCCAAGGCACCGGTGGGAGAGTGGCGCCTGCTGGCGGTGGTGTCCGAACAGGCGCGGGATTTCCCGCAAGGCGTGTTCACCCGTGAAGGCGAGTTCTTCGTTGCCCACCGCACGGCACTGGAGAGCGCCTTTGCCGCTGGCGCGGATATCGGCGCGCTGATCGGCACGCCGCGCTGCGTCACCGCCACGCCTTGCAGTGGGCGCTACGGCGCCCAGGTCGCCAGCATCCAGGAAGCGCTTCCGCCCCCGCGGGTCGAGTCGCCGGTGCAGGCCCCGCGCGCGCCTGCTCCGCGCCCGGAGGCGGCGATGGCCGCGCCGTCGCAGCCGGCCGTGCCGCCTGCCGCGGAGAAGCCGCCGGCGCGCAAGCCGGCGCGCGGCGAGGACTCGCTCAAGGCCGAGCGGGAGTACATGCAGCAGTTGAACAAGGACCTGGACAAGCTGTTGCAGCCGGAGCGCTGAAGGCCCGGCCAGCCGCAAAGAAAAGGGGCGCTTCAAGCGCCCCTTTTTTGCCGCTGCCGCTGGCCCCGTGCTCAGAACCAGTAGCTGCCAGTGAGCGATACGGTGTTTGTCTCCCGCCCGTGCAGGTAACGCAGGCCGAAGCGGGTGAACTTCTTGCTGAGGTTGCCAGCGCGGTTGGTGCCTATCGTCACCCCGATTTCCTGGGTGTTGTCGACGAAGAACTCGGTGCCGCCGGTGTAGCGGGTATCGACGAAGGAGTACTCGACGGCCAGCGGCATGCCGAACATGTTCACCGGCTGCGACACCATGACGCCGTTGCGCAGCGACCAGGTATGGATCTTGGGGTCGAAGGAGTATTCGCCGAGGGAAACCTTGTTGGTGCGGTAGTAGCCGGCCATGTTGCCGATCACCAGGTCCAGGCTTTCCAGCGGGATGTGATAGGTGCTGGACAGGCCGGCGGAGTACATGCCGGCGACCGAGGCCATGTCCGCCGAGCCGGTGATCGAGTAGCGCAGAGAAGGCGTCAGCGCCCAGCGTGCGCTGACCGGCATGCGGAAGGCGACGCCCAGGCCACCGTGGTAGGAGGTGCCGCCGGCAATGGTCACCTGGGTGACGCTGCCCGACAGGGTGAACATCTGCCCCGGCGTGCTGTCGGAGCGCCACACGTAAGACATGGGGATGTTGCTCACCTGCCCCTTCTTGCCATCCGCGTCCATGGTGCCGTAGGACGCACCGACGGAGAAACTGGGGCTGTCGCTGCTGCTGCCGCCATTCAACGCCTGCACCGTCTCGCTCATGGCCGCATCGAAATCCGCTGCCGCCGCGGTGGGAATCATGCCGCCGGGACCGGCGATGGGACTGGTCGGTGAGCTGGCCGCCTGCTCGCGCATGATGCGGGAAAGGATACCGCTCTTCTTGAGGTAGTCCACCAGCAGATCGGCGGACTCGTCGCGGTCGCTGCCGCTGAACGACACGTCCACATCGAGGCTGGGGATGCGGAAACGCAGGGTGGTGTCCGACGATTCGAAATCGAAGTAGAGCGGCACACCGTTGAAATTCATCGTCGCATTGGCGATCGAGAAGTCGTTGTAGCTGGGCACGATGCTGCTGAAGCTCTCGCCGTTGAGCAGGTCGAAGAACTTGTCGGCCGTATTGGCGCAACGGCTGCCGCTTTCCTCGCTCTGGGGCATGTCGCCCATCACGTACAGATCAAGGCCGTAGTTCTTGTTCGAGCAACTGGCTGCGGCGGCGCCGGACAGGCCGATGAGGCCAGCCCCTAGGAGGACGGCCATGACGATAGTAGGGTTTTTCATCTGCAGGAAAAAAGTGGGAAGGAAAGCGGGCGAAGGCTGGGGCGGAAGCGCGTGAGGAAGCGCTTAGATTTCGACCCGGCTCTGGTTCCTGGCTTCGATGGTGACGCGCTGGACGTTGGCCGGAACCTGCGGATCCGTGATCTGGCTGTGCTGCACCTTGCCCTTGCCGGCGTTCTCCACCACCTTGCTGAGGGTGACCTTGGAGGCCTTGGCGCTGCTGCCCTTGCCCGGCGCGGTGGCTATCGTCATGTCTATGGTGTCGCCGCGGTCGTTGGCGGTCTTACGCGCGTATTCCTGCAGCTTGCGCATGGCTTCGCGCCCCTCGGGCGTGTCGACCTGGCTCAGCGGGATATCGACGGAGACCGACTTGAAGGCGGACACGGTGTCGGTCTTGTTGGCCTTGGTATCGACCACCCGCACCTGCTGGGTTTCCACCGGCGTCACCGTGGCGCCCTTGACCGCGGCGGCGGCCTCTGTCGCCCGCTTGGCCTCCTCGATCTCGGCATTGCGGGCCCGGATGTAGCCGACGGCGCCGCCGACCACCGCGCCAGCCGCGCACCCGGTGCCGGCATCGTTCTCCGTCAGCGTGGCGATGACCGCGCCGGCCGCGCAGCCGATGGCGGCGCCGATGCCGGCGCTTTCGGTCTTGCTGTCCATGGTTGCACAGCCACTAACCGCCAGCATCGCGCAGAGCGGCAGCAATACGAATTGGGCTTTCATTTCGATGTCCTGGGATGCTGGATGAGGTCAGGGGAGGAGCACGGTGCTTTCGCCTTGCCCGGCCGCCACGATTACCGCGACCGCAGTGTAATTGTCATGCTGGGGGTTGTCATGCTTTTCGACTAGCGCGGCCATGGTTTCCAGCCACGCCTCGCAGGAGGTGGCGCCGGCCAGCATGGCGCACATCTGCGCCTCGTCCACATGCTCCCACCAGCCGTCGCTGCAGATCAGGAAGGCGTCCTGCGGCAGCAGGTCCAGCGGTGCGCCGGAGACGCTGAGGGCGAGGTCTTCGGCATTGCCTATGGCCGAGGTCAGCAGGCTGCGCTGCGGGTGCTGGCGGATCATGTCGGGGCTGCCGTAGCCCGCATCTATCATGCTCTGCACCAGGCTGTGGTCGCGAGTGCGGTGCAGGACTTCGCCGTCGCGGAAGAGGTAAATACGGGTGTCGCCCACATGGGACCACACCGCCTTGCCCTGGCCGGCGTCTATCAGCAGTGCGGCGGCGGTGGCGTGCATGTCGTCACCGCCGGGGTCGGCCTGCTTGTCGGCCATGACCGCCGCCTGGGCGGCTTCCAGCAGGTAGATGGCGTATTCCTCGCCGACCTGGGGCTGGGTGGAGAAGCGTTCCAGGACGGTGCTGACGACGATCTGCGCGGCGCGGTCGCCGCTGCCGTGGCCGCCCGCGCCATCCGACACCACCCAGCAGCAGCCTTGGGGAGAAGTCCAGTAGCCGCAGGCATCCTCGTTCCGCCGTCGGCTGCCGATGCGGGATATGTAGGCGGTGTGTAGCGTCAGCATGAATGGAATTGGATGGAATGGCGGAAGGGGAAGGGCTCAGCTGCGGTCGCGCTGCAATTGTTCGATCTGGGCTTCGTACGCCTTGAGGAACTCACGGCCGAACAAGGAGTGGAAGTCGTCCTCGGCTTCGCGCGAGATGTCCTGGTAGCGCTGCTCGTAGAGGTCCCACAGCTTGGCCTTGCGGTTGGCCGGCAGCACGCTGTCGAACAGGCTGCGCGAAGTCAGCCGCGCTTCGAGCTCGGCGGGGGTGAAGCGGGCCAGCACGCTGGCCAAGGCGGCGCGCATGCCAGCGATGAAGCCGATCTGGTGGGCGCGCAGATCGTCATAGGCATCGCGCATGGCTTCGGCCGGCCCCATGAAGCCGCCGCCCTGTGGATTGATCAACTGCATCAGGGCGAAATCGACGTCCGGCGAGAACTTCAGCGGATTGTTGTTCTTGCTGACGATCATGGTGACGTCGGCGCGCACCTCGCGTTTGGTGGCGGCGCGGGCGATCAGCAACTCCACCGTGCCCTGCACCGCTTCCCTCACCACCATGCCGAGGTGTTCCATGAAGGCCGGCGTCAGCCCGCCGGGCGGCTGCAGCTGTGGCAGGCCCAGGCCGCGGCTGAAGGCGGTGAGCAGGGCATCGGCACCGGCTGCCGGGGCTGCGGGGGGCGCCGGGGCCGGCGTAGCGC
>NZ_WUEI01000067.1 GCF_012911025.1 Azoarcus sp. TTM-91
GGCCGGGGGAGAGGGGGAGGGCACGCGCCACCCTGAAACGCAGCCGCCCCTGACCGGATATCCTTCCCCGCGCTGCCCCGGCCCTTACCTGCAGGCGCACCAAGCGCTTCCCCAGTCCATCAAGCCCCGGCCGGCACCGAAAACACCCAGCGCGAACGCTGGGCATCGGTCGCCTCGCAACGCTCCACGAACAGCGGCCGCCAGCGGTGGCTGGGCTCGAAGGTGGTGGCGGATTCCCTGCCCACCGTCAGGCACAGGCCGCTGCCGGTCAGTTCGACGCGGCCATCCGGCCTGTGGGTGAAGCGCTGCAGCTTGTCCGCCTCCATGAAGGGCGTCCGCTCGCCGCATTCCCGTGGCACCAGCGCCGCCCCGGGCAGCGCCCGGCCGTCCAGGCCTGCGACAGTGGCACAGGCGTGGTAGGCGGGGAAGCGGATGTAGCCGTTGGCTTCCATCACCACCGCTTCGTCCGCATACAGCCCGGGCTTGCAGTTGTGCGCTGTCAACGGCAGGTCGAAGCGGATGTAGCGGCCGGAACCGACCACGTCCAGGCAGTAGCCGTCGTTCGGCCGGTCCAGCGGATCGACCAGGCGCAGGTGGCCGGGTCGCTGGGCCTGGGCGGTTTCCGCGTGGGCGGCCGGAGTCATCAGGGCGCCGGCCGCCAGTAGCGGAAGCAGGGTCAGGCTGGGGAATGGCCGCATCGGCGGGTCTCCGGGCACATCAGGCCGCATGGGGGAAGAAGAGCGTGTAGCGACCGTATTCGCGCCGCTCCTCGCGCCAGGCATGCAGCGCCAGGGTGACCGAGAGCAAGCCCCACAGTACGAGGTACTCCACGCCACCGAGGTTCCACAGCCAGCCCGGCCCCTTGACCACGATGGTGGCGTAGGCCGCCACCGCCATCAGGCCGCCGGAGAGCAGGCCGACCCACTTCACCAGGATGCCGAAGGTGAGGCCCACGGCACAGGCCGTCTCCAGCGCCAGCGACAGCACCAGGAAGAACAGCGCGGGATGGAAACCGGCGCGGGTGAAAAAGCCCAGCGACCCCTCGAAACCGGCCAGCTTGTAATAGACGTGGGGCACATAGAGCAGCCCCAGCGCGAGGCGGAGCACGACCAGTGGATCGGCAAGGTCGAAGCGGTTCTTGTTGGCAGACATCTTCTTGCTCCTTGAATGTCATGGGGATTGCGGTTATGCCTTTCCGGCTCCTTTTCTTCAGCGGTATTACCGGAGTCGCGATTCCACGATAGCGCCCGCCCCGGCGTTGATAAACACGGTCGCCGCGGATAGATTGTTTCCTCATAGTTGATAAAAACGGGAACGGAACATGGATACGCTCAGCAGCATGCGAGTGTTCGCCGCGGTGGTTGAACTGGGCGGCTTCACCGCCGCCGCGGAGCGCCTGGGCGTTTCGCGGGCGATGGCCTCCAAGCATGTGCAGCACCTGGAAGACCACCTCGGCACCCGGCTGCTGCACCGGACCACCCGCAAGCTGGCGCTCACCGAATCCGGCACCGCCTACCACGAGCGCTGCGTGCAGATCCTGGGCGAGATCGAGGAAGCGGAAGCCGGCGCGGCGCGCGGTACGGTGGCGCCGCGCGGCGTGCTGAGGGTGACGCTGCCGGTGTCCTTCAGCGTGCGCCACATGGGGCCGCTGATCGCCGAGTACATGGCGCGCTACCCGGAGGTGACGGTGGATGCCTACGTCAGCGACCGCCGGGTGCATCTCATCGAAGAGGGCTTCGACCTCGCGCTGCGGGTCGGCCCATCGCCGGAATCCAGCCTGATCGCCCGCCGCCTGGCCTCGGACCGGGTGGTGATCTGCGCCTCGCCGGACTACCTCGCCGCCCACGGCACGCCGCAGCATCCGCGCGAGCTCGTCGGCCACAACTGCGCCATCTACAGCTATTCCGCCCAGGGCAACGAATGGCACCTGTCCGGCCCGGACGGCCCGCATACCGTGCGCGTAAGCGGCCGGGTGCGCGCCAACAACGGCGACCTGCTCAACCAGATCGTCGCCAGCGGCCACGGCGTGATGTGCCAGCCGCGCTTCCTCGTCGGCGACGAGATCCGCAACGGCCGGCTGGTGGAGATACTCAGCGACTACCCGATGGAGCCGGTCGGCATCTACGCGATGTACCCCAGCCGCCGCCATCTGTCGGCCAAGGTGAGGAGCTTCGTGGAGTTCCTGGCGGCGCGGTTTGCGGCCAGAGGGGAGTGGTGCTGAAGGCCGCGGCTGGCGTCATCTTCTGCGCCGGGATGGCATGAGAGATGGCGATGGCGAGGCTCATTCGAAACGCCGGTTCGGCACCCGCGGCAGGCCCAGGTTCTCGCGCAGCGTGCGGCCGCTGTAGTCGCTGCGGAACAGGCCGCGGCGCTGCAGTTCCGGCACCACCAGGTCGACGAAGTCGCCGACGCCGGCGGGGGAGGAGGAGAACATGATGGTGAAGCCGTCGGCGGCGGCGCTGCGGAACCAGTGTTCGAAATCGTCGGCGATGGTCTGCGGCGTGCCGACCAGGATGCGGTGGCCGCCTATGGTGAAGCGGGCGTAGAGCTGGGCGACGGTGGGGCGGTGCTGGCGGATGTAGTCCAGGATGAGGCGCTGGCGGCTCTTGTGGCTGTTGGTTTCGGCGATGTGCTCCGGCAGCGGCACCGGCGCGTCCGGCGGCAGGCCGGCGAGGTCCACGCCCAGGCTGGCGTAGGCGGCGAGGGCCTTCAGCGTGGCGTCGCGGTCGCGGTGGCGCAGCAGTTCGGCGTACTTGTCCTCCGCTTCCGCCTGGCTGCGGCCGACGATGGGGGAGACGCCGGGCAGGATGGCGATGTGATCCGGGTTGCGCCCCAGCGCGGCGGCCTGGCCCTTGACCTCGGCATAGTAGCCGCGGGCGTGCTCCAGCTCGGTTTCGGCGGTGAACAGCAGTTCGCCGATGCGGGCGGCGAGCTGCTGGCCGGCGGCGGAGGCGCCAGCCTGGGCGATCACCGGGTAACCCTGAGGCGGGCGTGCTGCGTTGAGCGGGCCGCGCACGCGGAAGAATTCGCCCTGGTGCGCCAGCGGCTTCACCTTCGCCGGGTCCACCCACAGGCCGCTGGCCTTGTCCGCCACTACCGCGTCGTCCGCCCAGGTGTCCCACAGGTCGGTGACCACCTGGTAGAACTCGTGGGCGCGGCGGTAGCGCTGGGCGTGCTCGGCATGGGCGTCGAGGTTGAAGTTCTCGCCGCCGCCGGTGGAGGTGACCACGTTCCAGCCGGCGCGGCCGCCGGAGAGGTGGTCCAGCGAGGCGAAGCGGCGGGCGATGTTGTAGGGCTCGTTGTAGGTGGTGCTGGCGGTGCCGATGAGGCCGATGCGGCGGGTGACGGCGGCGAGCGCCGGCAGCAGCATCAGTGGGTCCCAGCGCGGCGAGATGGTGTGGTAGGCGAGGGCGTCGATGTCGGCGTAGACGTTGTCGTAGAAGAACAGGGAATGGAACTTGCCGCGCTCCAGCGTGAGGGCGATGTCGCGGTAGCGCTCGAAGTTGTGCCAGGCGTCGACGTCCACGCCGGGGTGGCGCCAGCTGTCGCCCTGGACGCCGGAGCCGCTCAGGTAGGCGTTGAGTTTGAGTTGGCGGGCTTGGGCTGTGCTCATGGGGGCTTCCTCGCGGTGGGTGGAAAAGGGCTGCGGTGCCTGCCGTGGGCTATCCGTTCGGTGGGCGGTGCAGGCGGGATTCAGTGGAAGTAGGCGCCGCGCACCGGGCGCAGGGGCTCGGCATCCATGCGGGCGATGAGGCGGCCGAGGCCGTCGCCGGCCGGGTTTGCGCCGGCTTGGGCGGGCTGACTGGCGCCGCCGCGGCAGACCATGTCGCCGTCCGACCAGTCCTGTCGCGCGCTGCCCAGGGCGCGCAGCCAGCCATCGCGGTCGGCGAGGAACTGGCTGCCGGCGAGCGCTTGCGGGCTCACGCCGGCGATGAGGGCGAAGGCCTGCCAGGCGTCGGCGGAGCGGCTGATGCAATCGGCGCTCTCGGCCTCGATGGCGCTTTCGACTGCATCCGGTGGCAGGAGCAGCAGGGTGCGCAGGCGCGGGTCGGGCAGTGGCGCAGCGGCGCCGGCGACGATGCGCAGGCGCTGCCCCGGCGTGGGGGTGAAGCGCCTGGGCCCGGCGCCGCAGTCGGCCTCCAGCGCCGGCAGCGCCACCGGGCTGATCCAGCGACCTTCGCGCTGCAACCCCTGACCGGCGGCGAGCGCCTGCAGGTAGGCGAGCACCGTCCAGATCTCGCGGTCGGACAGCGTGCCGGCGAAGGCGGGCATGGTGGAGATGGTGCCGGTTCCGCTGGTGAGTTCATGCCGCAGCCGGGTTCGGCCGCTGCCGGAGGCCGCCTGCAGCCCCCGCCGCACCGCCCAGAACTGTGCGCCCTCGCTGCGCTGCCACAGCAGGCCGCGGGCGAGGTCGGGCGGCCACATCGGCAGACTGGCGGCCAGCGGGCCGTTGCCGCGGCCGTCCTCACCGTGGCAGCCGGCGCAGTGGGCGGCATACAGCGGCGCGCCGGCGGCAATGGCGGCGCTGTCGAAACCGGTGGTCGAACGATGGAACTGGGTGGGCGTGGCGGCTGCCAGCAAGGCGGCGCGGCCGGCGGGTTGCAGCAGCGTGGAGACGGGGAGTACGCCGACCAGCAGCACTGCCGCGGCGAGCGCTAGGGCGGCACGGCGCGTCCGCCGCCAGCAGGCGAGCACCGCGGCCGGCGCGATCAGGACGACGGCCGCCAGGGCCAGCGCGAGCTGGCGGGCGAGGCCCTGATCCAGCCGCAGCATCTCGGTGGCCAGCCGCCACCGCCAGGGCCATAGCGGCTGGCCGTCCAGGCGCGGCAGCAGGCCGAGCGCATCCGCCAGCGCAAGCAGCCCGGCCTGCAAGGCCTGCACCAGCCACAGCAGGGTTTCCAGCCAGGCCGGTGCGTTTGCCACCGGATTTACCAGGTGGCGTCCAGCCCGAGCAGGCCCAGGGCCTGGTGGCGCAGCTCGGCCAGGCGGGGGCTGCCGCGGTGGCGCGGGTAGGGCAGGTCTACCGTCAGGTCGGCCTTGATGCGCGCCGGCCGTTCGCTGAAGACGATGACCCGCTGCGCCATGAACAGCGCTTCCTCGACGTCGTGGGTGACCAGCAGCACGCTGAAGCCGCTGCGCTGCCATAGCGACACCAGCTCGCTCTGCATCGCCAGCCGGGTCAGCGAATCCAGCTTACCCAGCGGTTCGTCCAGCACCAGCAGCGCCGGGTCGTTCACCAGCGCCCGCGCCAGCGCCACCCGCTGCGCCATGCCGCCGGAGAGCTGGTGGGGATGGACCTCGGCGAATTCGCTGAGGCCGACCAGCGCCAGCGCCTGTTCGACCCGGTGGGCCTCGCGCCGCAGCACGCCGCGCGCCTGCAGGCCGAGGGCGACGTTGTCGCGCACCGTGCGCCAGGGGTAGAGCGTGGGGTCCTGGAAGACGACGATGCGCGAGGGATCGGGGTTGCGGATGGGGCGGCCGTCCTGCAGCAATTCGCCTGCGGCCGCCGGCTCCAGCCCGGCGACCAGCCGCAGCAGCGTGGATTTGCCGCAGCCAGAGGGGCCGAGCAGGGCGACGAATTCGCCGGGCGCCACGTCCAACTCAACCCCGTCCAGCACCGGCAGCGGGCCGTCCTTGAGGTCGAAGTGGTGGCTGACGCCACGGATCCGGATGTGGGCGCCCGTTGTGGTGGGGGCCGCCGGCCGCGGCGGGCGGACCTGGGCGAGGGCTACCATTTCACCGTCCCCTTCTGCCACGACAGCACGCGGTCGCGCACCGCGAACAGCAGGGTGATGAGGCCGGAGCAGACCAGCGCCATCACGATCAGCGCGGCGTACATATTGGTGTAGGCGGCCCAGCCCTGCGCCCAGGTGAGGTACCAGCCCAGGCCGGCCTTCACGCCCATCATCTCGGCGGTGACCAGGATGGAGAAGGCGCCGCCCAGGCCCATGAACAGGCCGACGAAGACCTGCGGCAGCGCCGCCGGTATGGCCACCCGCAGCACCAGGAACCACTGCGAGGCGCCCAGCGTGCGGGCGACGTCGTAGTAGTTGCGGTTGACGCCAGCCACGCCGGACCAGGTCAGCACCGCCACAGGGAAGCCGGTCGCCAGCGCGATCAGGAACACCGCGGCCGCATAGCTGGAGGGGAAGACGAAGAAAGCCAGCGGCAGCAGTGCCGAGGCCGGAATCGGGCCGATGAAGCGGATCAGCGGATGCACCCAGTAGCCCACCGCCCGCGACCAGCCTATGGCCACACCGGTGAGGAAACCCACCCCGGCGCCGACCAGGAAGCCGTGGCCCAGCAGCCGCAGCGAATGCCAGGCACTGTCGGAGAGGCGGGCCCAGTCGTCGATGTAGACCTCGGCCAGGCTCTGCGGCGGAGCGAAGAAGGGCGTGGGCAGCACGCCGTACTTGGCGGTGAGCAGCTGCCAGGCGCCGGTGAACAGCGCCAGCGCGATCAGCCACAGGCCGGCGGGTCGCAGCCGGTCCAGCGCACCGCCCAGCCAGGGCGCGGCTAGCGCCAGGGCCAGCAGCAGGCCGGCGCCGGCGGTAGTGGCGATGCCGGATTCGACGGTGTAGTTCCACTCGGTGAAGCCGGCCGGCGCGTTCGGCAGCAGCCAGGTCAGCAGGCCCACCACCAGCCAGGCGAGGCCGGCCGTGGCGCCGCTCCACCACAGCGGGCGGCGGGCGGAGGCCGATGGCGGGATGGCTGGCTGGATCGAGGCCGGCGCGGGTGCGTCTGTCGGTGTCGGTTCCTTGGGCGCTCGATAGACGGCGGCGTCGGAATACCTGGCGCCAGTCTGGCGCGGGCCGGTGTAAGGGGTGCCGTAGGGCGCGCTGGCGTAGGGGGCGGATGCCATGGTGGTTTTCTCCGCGCCGTGCTCAGCCGAGCACGTTCACATAAACATGGTTGGCCAGGCGCTCCGGGTCGGTGCTGGACTTCAGCACGCCGACCGAGCGGAAATCCCTGGCGTAGAAGGCGATCTCGTCGCGCAGGTCGGTGCCCACCGGATGGTGGTTGTGGGTCAGCGTGCCGAGCAGCTTGCGCAGGTCTTCCACCTCCACCTTGGGCGAATACCTGGCGAACAGCGCGGCGGATTCGTTCGGGTTGTGGGCGACGAAATCCGAGGCCTCGACGATGGCGCGCGCCACCGCAGCCGCCACCGGCCGCTCGTTGCGCACCAGCTTGCCGCCGGCACCGACCACGCAGCACACCTTGTTGGCGTACTCGCCGGAGAGGTTGGTGGCGAGCTCCATGTAATCGTTCGGCTTGCGCTTCTCCAGCAGGTAGAGGTTGGGATCGCCATCGGCAATCGCCTGCACCTCGCCCTTGTCCACCGCGATGCCCAGCAAGTCCGCCGGGTACTGCCGCCAGGTGACATCCTTTTCCGCGTCGATGCCGTGCTTGTTGAGCAGGATGGAGAAGAAGTTCTTGCCCGGGCTGGCGAGGTCGCTCACGCCTATGGTCTTGCCGCGCAGGGCGTCCAGCGAGGTCACGCCGGCGGCCTTCACCCCCACCAGGCGCACGCAGCCGCCGTGGGAACTGCCGATCAGCTTCACGTCCAGCCCGGCCTCCAGCGGCTTCAACCAGCGGTGGATCATGCCGATGGCCGCGTCCGCCTTGCCGGTGGCCAGGGATTCCAGCAGCTGGTCGGTGGAGCCGGTGTAGTTGATCAGCTCCACGTCCAGCCCATGCTTCTCGAAGTAACCGCGCTCCTGTGCCACCACGATGGGCGACAGGCAGAAGGCGTTGGCATTCCAGGCGAAGGTCAGCTTGCGCCGCTCCGGGGCGGCCCACACCTTGGCACCGAAGGGCGCAGCAGCCGCGCCGGCGGTCAGCGCACCGGCGGCGCGCAACAGGCGTCGGCGCGCGGGGAGAAAGCCTTTGCCGTCGGTGGGGGGAGCGGAATCCAGGTGTAGCGTCATGGGGGCTGACTCCAGGCGAAGAAAGGAAAGCCCGGCGCACGGCCGGGAATTGAATGCGATTTGTGCATGATAGATTTTGAAGAATATCCAGGAATTGAATTTATCCGATAAGAATTGCGGCTATCGGGATAACCGGAGTGGGACCTGGCGATGGGGGCGGGGCAGGTTGCTGCGTGGTATGGCGGCAGCGATGGACGGCGGGATCGCTATCGGTATGCGTGGCTGAAGGCGGAATGCCTGCCGGGGAAAGGAGGCGCCGCACGGTGCTTGCAACGGTGGCGGGAGGATGCTGGCTTGTCAGGCTTGCTGCGGCGGGTAGTCCTGACGGCGTAAGGAAAGGGGCGCGGCGGGCGGCCCGTTCTGCCGGGAATCTGGATGCCCCATTTGGAGAGGCATCACCTCGGGCAAATACGGTTTGTACGGTAATGGGCGCTTTCTTGCTCCCCTCTTCCGCGAAGGAAGAGGGGAGCGCCCCGCCTGCGATCAGCGCGTACGAACGGCAGTTCTCAGCGCTGGCCCGCAAGGGCCCGGCGGTTCCATGGCATGCGCGCGAGCAGCCGGGCCATGCCGCAGAAACCTGACAGGCCGGCGAAGACCAGACCGGCGCCGACGAAGCCGGACAGCAGATGGAACCAGGGCGACACGGTGGCGCCCAGCACCGCGCCGGCCAGGGCGAGGCTGCCGGCGGCGATCTGGACCTGGCGGTTCAGCTCCAGCGGCTGGCTGCGGTCGGCCGCCACCGGCAGGCCGGCGCGTTTCCAGCCGTCCAGGCCGCCTTCCAGCAGATAAGCCTCGCAGCTGACGCAGGCGGCCAGCGCCGCGGCGTTCATCTGCGTGCGCTGGCCGGAGCGGCAATGGAAGACGACGGTGGCACCGGGCGGCACGGCCGGCGACTGCGTGGCGAGCTGGGCCAGCGGGATGAGGCGGGCGCCGGGGATGTGCTCGCGAGCGTGTTCGTCGGCATTGCGGATGTCGATCAACATTGCGCCGTCGGCGATCAGACGCTGGGCGGCGGCGGGGGAAAGGGTTTTCAGACTCATGGTGGCGGTCGCTCTGAAACCGCACTCGGCATGCGTGCGGGCGGGTTGTGGAGGTAGAAAAGGAAAAACAGAAAAGGGACGCGGAAGAATCTGCAATGGGGTTATTTTAGCATTTTCTAATTTAGATTATTCTAATAGAAGAAGGCCGGTGCCGGGCGCTGCTTCCGCACCGTCTCCCCTTCGGGTGCCTTCATCGTTTCCCCTTCATATCTGATTGTTTCCTAATCGTTTTTCTCTAAAAAATCGCAAGGAGTCTTTCGCATGTCCGCCCAGCCCTACAAGGAACTTACCCGTGAAATCAGCGCAAACCTGGCCCCGATGAGAAGCGGCCAGCCCGCGCTGATGCAGGCTTTTGGCGCTTTGGGCAAGGCGGCGCTCGCCGCTGGCGCGCTGGACGCCAAGACCAAGGAATTGATCGCGCTCGCCATCGGTGTCGCCGCCCGCTGCGACGGCTGCATCGGCTTCCACACCCAGGCGCTGGCCCGTCTGGGCGCGACGCCGGAGGAGGTGCAGGAAACCCTGGGCGTTGCGGTGTACATGGGAGGCGGCCCCTCCTTGATGTATGCGGCGAACGCGGTGGCGGCCTTCGAGGAGGCCATGCCGGCGACGGCATCCGCTTGAGTCGGGCGTCTCTGGCCGGCATGGGCTGGCGGGCCGCAGCAGTGGCCTGCCTCCCTGTTTTTCAGACCGGTGAAGATTTCCCGCTTCGGGTATGCAAAAGGCCTTGATACATCTTGCAACGCCATGCCCCGTCGATTAGCGTTCCAGCTTCCAGCGCGCCTCTTTGAGCCTTGATCCCCGGGGCCGGGCGGCTGCGGGAGTCCGATGCCGATGCATGCCGCCAGCCCAGGGTCACGCCGGGTTTCGACCGCCCTCCGCGCTGCGGGCCGGTCGCTGCTGCGCATCGGCGTGCTGTTCCTGCTGGCCTGCCTGCTACGGGAAGTCGCCAACCTGGACAAGCTGCTCGGCAACGCTTCGCAGATCGTTGCCGCCCACCTGGTGACGCCGGACTACATGCACCGTCGCATGGCCCGCTGGCCCGCTGGCGAGCAGGCGGGCAAGCCGCTGGTGGTCCTGCTGAGCGAGGGCGACCTGGCCGCGCTGGGCTACGCCTATCCGCCGCCCTACGATCTGCATGCTGACCTGCTGCGCCGCTTGGCGGAGGACGGCGCGCAGTCCATCTTCATCGACTTCTCCTTCAAGGACGACCGCGGCGACCGCGAGTCCATGGCGGTGCTGGAGGAGCAGATCGATGCGCTGGCTGCCCGCCAGCCGCCCCTGCCGCTGTTGCTGGGCGTGTTCGGCGCGCCGTCGGAAAGCAGCGATTGCTGGGGCGTCGTGCCCGGTTTGGCGAAGCGCTTGCTGGAGCCGCCGGGGGGCGGCTGCCGGCTCGCCCGCGCTGCGGGGGAGGGCGGGCGGCTGTCGCCGGTGAACATCAGCCTCGACTGGCCGGGCGAGGACGGTGTGGTGCTCTATCGCGATCATGGCGCGGACTGCGAACCGCCGGCGTGCGCCAAGGCACCTTTCTCGCCCGCCTACGCGCTGCTGGACGAGGCGCAGCGCGCGGCGGCGCCGGGCACCATGGAGATCGTCTGGGTGGCGGAGCCCGCCGCCGCGGCCAACAAGCAGAAGCAGTGCGTGCGCGGCCTGGGCAGCCTGTTCACCGATGGGCTGGAGGCGGCGCGCCTGCGCTGTCCCTTGATCGACGTGCTCACGGTGACGCAGCTGCTCGACATGGACGATGCACCGCGCCGGGCGCTGGTCGAGGGCCGGGCGATCTTCTACGGCGGCAAGCTGGAGCTGAGCGGCGACCAGTGGCCGGTGGCCCTGCACGGTCAACTGCCCGGCGTGTTCGTGCATGCGATGGCCTATGACAACCTGATGACCTACGGCCCGTCCGGCGTCAAGCACCAGGGCGCGATGATCGCCTGGGTGAAGGCCCTGCCCGCCTCCTGGGGCGTCAGCTTCTACGACGCCATGCTGTTGCTCAGCGCGGTGGCGGCGGTCTTGCTGCCGCCGGCGGCGCGGCGGCTGCGGGCGGCCATCCGCAGGAGCGGGCTCTGGCGGCTGGCGCGGCTGGCCAGGCTGCGCTGGTGCCTGCTGCCGGCCGGCCTGCCGCTGCTCGCCATCGCGCTCATGGCCTGGCCTTCCTCCTATGCCGGCGTGCTGGCCGCCGCCGCCCTCTACCTGTTGATCCGCGCGACCTTCTGCCCGGCCTACCTGGGCTTCCTGTTGCTGGGCGGGCTGCTTTCCGTGGCCGCCTACCTCTGGCTGGATCTGGGCCCCATCTATGTGCTGACCTGGATTGCGATGTTCGAGGTGGTGGTGATGCTGCAGGCCGCGCTGGACGGCTGGCACCGCGACGCCCACCGCCTGCGCTGCGCGCTGCCGGCGGTGGCACCGGTGCTGGAGCGGCTGGTCGTCGGCGTGACCCACGCCGTGCTTTGCAGATTGACGTCTAGGAGGAGGTCGCCATGTCTGTCCCGGGAAAGTTCATCCCTATAGCGCTGCTGGCATCCCTGGCCCTGCAGCCGCCGCATGCCGCCGCGGCGGAGAGCCAAGAGGTGGTGGAGCGGCTGTCCACCAGCGTCGTCAGGCTTTATGACGTGCCGCGGGGCAAGGTCATCGCCGAACTGCAGAAGTCCGCCTATCCCACCACGCTGTCGTGGAAGCTGCTGCAGCCGAAGTTCGTCGATAGCGCCTTCTTCAACGTCAGCACGCCGGTGGGCGACGGCTGGGTCAAGAAGAACGAGGTACGCCTGGGCGGTGCGGCCTCCCAGGCGGTGACCGCCGGGGGCATCGCCGAGGACAAGGGCGTGGCGATAGGCGGCACCCGCGCCATCGGCGATGCTGACCGGGTGAAGAAGCCATGAGAGTCCCGGCCTGCGTCCTGCCCATCGCCTTCGCCTTGCTCACCGGCTGTGCCACGGTGAAGAGCGGCACCGATACCGTGGCGGGCTGGGTGGAAAGCCCGGGGGAAAGCGCACCCCTGAAGACGAAGCTGGCCCCCGGGGCGTATGAGCAGTCCGGCCTGGCCGTCGGTGCCGACAAGGACCTGTCGCGGATGAAGGGGCAGAGCCTGGGCTACATCCGCCAGGCCGACATCGAACGCCAGCTCGCCGTGGTGCATAGGCGCATCCTCGCCGCCAGCGGGGTGAGCGAGGTGCCGGGCCGGGTGGTCCTGATCGCGACGGACCGGCCGGTGGCCTATTCCAGCCCGGACGGCAACGTCTATCTCTCCATGTACTGGTTGAACGCGCTGGAGAACGAGGACGAACTGGCGGCGCTGATCGCCCATGAAACCGCCCATGTGCTGCTGCACCACCACAACTCCGACATCGTCGGCCTCACCCAGAAGCGCGCGGAAACCCTGCAGCTGACGGCGGTGGCGGTGCGCAACGCGTTGGAGAAGAAGCAGGCCAGCACCGGTGATACCAAGGAGCTGGCGAGTTTCATGCTGCTCACCGAGCTGACGCAGAAGGTGGTGATGCCGGCCTGGAACCGCCGCCAGGAAACCGAGGCCGACCTGCTCGGCTTCGATCTGCTCGTCAGCGCCGGCTATGTGCCGCTGTCCATGCAGGACATGCTGGCCAAGCTGGAGGCCTGGGAGAAGCACAACCACGAGTCGGAAACGGATTTCCAGCAACGCCTGGGCGAGATGGCCAAGACCGACCTCTCCAAGGCCCTGGGGCAGCTGTTCGAGCGGGTGGTGGGCGACGTTTCCGCCCTGCACCCGGAGACCGGCAAGCGCATCGACGCCCTGGGCGAATACCAGCGCCGCCACTACGACGAAGTCGAGATCGGCCAGCCGCGGGTCCAGGACTGGGAGCGCTTCCGCAAGCAGCCCAAGGTGGCGGCAATGCTGAAGAGCTACACCGACGCCTTCAGCGCCGCCGCGCTGCACCGCCAAGGAAGGAACAAGGAGGCGCTGGCCTTGGCGCAGAAGGCGCTGAAGGGCGAGGCGGCGTCCCACGCCTATCCGAACTGGGTGACGGCGAAGGCCGCCGCGGCGCTTAACGACCGCAAGGCCACCCAGCGTTACCTGGAGACGGCCCTCAAGTCACCCGACCCGGTGCCGGTGCTGTATAGCGAGATGATCGCCTTCAACGAGGAGGGGCGCCGGTACAAGGATGCGCTGGCCTGGGTGGACAAGGCAGAGCAGCGCTTCGAGGACAACCCGGAATGGCTGGTGGCGCGCATCCGCCTCAACCGGCTGATGAAGAAAACGGACGAGGTCGGGCCGCTGCTGATCAAGTGCGGCTTGACCTACCCGGAGGCCAAGCGCGCCTGCGATGCCGCCGCGGTGGAGCCGCCGAAGGAGCAGGCCAAGCGCTGAAATGTGGCTGCCCGGCGCCCGGCGTGCTGCCGGGACTTCGAGTAGCCAGGCATGGAGGCTGCCCGGCCTCGCCCGCCCGGCGCAGGCCGGGCAGGCGGAGCTTGCCGCAGGCGCTCAGAACGCCCAATCCAGCTTCACCGAGGCCGTCTGGCTGAGGAAATCCTCGCGGTACTCGGCGTCGTAGCGGCCGGTGATCTCCAGGCCGCCGGCGGTCTTGAACACCGCCCCGATACCGCCGCGCACCAGCCAGGGTTCCTGCTTGAGGCCTTCGGTGCGGAAGGCCGCCCCCGGCGCGCCGGCGAAGGCGGCGGTGACGGACGAGCGCTCGTTCAGCGTGTCGTAACCCACGCCCAGGTTGGCGAGCAGTGAGGATTGCGCGTTCAGTTGATGCGCCAGCTTGCCGTCCAGCCCGATCACCAGCGCCTCGCTGCTGCGGCTATCCACATCCAGGTTGAGCGCGCCAGCGCCCTTCTCGGTGTAGGACTCATCGCGTATCCAGCTGTAGTCGGCCCGGATCGAGGGCGTGAAGTGGGTCTTCGCTCCGAGGTCGAAGCGGTGGCCGATGCCGATGCCCACATAGGCGGTATCGCTGTCGAAGTCCGCCTTGGCCACGCTGGAAGCGAAGGCGATGTGGCGGCGGCCCTCATTGCGGTTACGGCCGATGCCGGCATGGAAATCGATGGCGGTCGCCTCGCTCAGGCTGTAGCTGCCGTAGGCGCTCAACTGGTAGAGGTCGATGTCGGCGCGCTGGCTGGCGCCGCCCTTGGCGTCGATGTCGGTCTTCGCGTAGGCGAAGGCCAGGCCCAGCCGCAGCGCGCCGTTCAGTTCGCCATCCACGCCCAGGGCCAGGCCGTAGGTTTCGGCGTCATAGCCGCTCACGCCCTGGCGGGAATCCTGGTCGGTCCAGGTGCCGAAGGGCTTCACCCAGAAATGCTTGTCGCCCAGCACGGCATCGCCGGACGCCTGGCCGCGCATCTCATCCATGCGGATCTGCACCTGGCGGTTGATGCTGTCCAGGGTATTGCGGCTCGCCGCGGTGTTGCCACCGGTGAGCAGCGGCAGAGCCTGGCTGAGCGCGTTGGAGACTTCCTGCTGGTTGGTCAGCGGTACGAAGAGCAGCGCCAGCTCGCTGGTGGGCGAGGCGGTGAAAAGCTGGTCGAGCACTCTTGCAGCGCCATAGCCAGCGCGGTTGTCGAAGGCCTGAGCGCTGCCCAACACGGTCGAACTGTTGTTGGAGGGGGGCGTGGAGGTTGCACTGATCGTCAGGCCGACATCGTTTGCGCCATAGGTGGCGGCAAAGTCGAACAGCAGGCTGTTGTCGGTGACGCTGGTGAAGCTGCCGGGGTTGATGCCCGCGTCGGCATGGATCACCGAGGCGAGCGAGCCGCTGGTGAGGCCGACGGCGGAAGCGGCGTCGATGTGGAGCGTTCCGCTCAGGCTGGCGGAGCCGGTCACGTCGATCTGGGCATAGCTGCTCATGCTGGCGACTTCCAGCGTGAGGTTGCCGGTCGAGCTGAAGTTGCCACCCACGGCCAGCGTCTTGCCGGCGGCCACGGCAACGCTGCCGCTATTGGTGAGGTTGCCCGCCACGCTGCTGTTCTGGGCGCTGAAGGTGGCGCCGTTGGACACGGTGACCGTGGTGCTGGCCAGGCTGGCGCCGTCGGTCAGCTTCAGCGCGGCGCCGCTATCGACGGTGGTGGCACCGGTGTAGAGGTTGGCGGCGGTGAGGGTCAGCGTGCCGGCGGCCACCGTCAGGTTGCCGTTGCCGGAGATCTGGTTGGCGACGGTGTAGGCATTGCTGCGGTTGAACACCAGGCTGCCGCTGTTGCTTACGTTGCCCGTCCCCAGGCTGCCGGTGGTGCCGCCATCGCCGATCTGCAGGGTGCTGCCGGACTGGATGTGGGTGCCGCCCTGGTAACTGTTGTCGGCGGTGAATACCGTGGTGCCGCTGCTCAGCACAACAGCGCCCAGGCCGGATATCTGGTTGGCAACGGTATGGTTGTCTGAGCGGTAGAAGAGCAAGTCGCCACCGTTGATGACGGCACCGCTGCCCAGGCTGCCGCTGGTGCCGCCATCGCCGACCTGCAGGCTGCTGCCGCTGGCGATGGTGGTGGTGCCGGTGTAGCTGTTGTCAGCGGTGAGGATGGTGGCACCGCTGCCGCTGATCGTGAGACTGCCGCTGCCGGAGATCTGGTTGGCGACGGTCTGGTTATCGGAGCGGTTGAAGCTCAGGCTGCCGTTATTGATGACTGCGCCGGTGCCCAGGCGGCCGGTGGTGCCGCCGTTGCCGATCTGCAGGCTGCTGCCGCTAGCGATGGTGGTGGTGCCGGTGTAGGTGTTGGCGGCGGTAAACACGGTGGCGGCACTGCCGCTGACCGTCAGGTTGCCACTGCCGCTGATGACCCCGGAGAACGTGCTGGTGGCGGCATCGCTGCTCAGCGTGCCACCGCTGCTGCCCAGCGCAATGGCATGGGCGTTGGTGAAGCTGCTGGTGCTCAGCAGCGTGCCGCCATTGAGCGTCAGCACGCTGCTGGCGGAGCCCAGGGCGGCATCCGAGGCAATGCTCAGCGTGCCCTGCTTGATGGTCCAGTTGGTGACTTCGGTGGTGGTGCCGGTGAGCGTCCAGGTGCTGTCGCCGGCCTTGCTGTAGTTGGCAAAGCCCTGGAACTGGGCGCCGCTGCCGATGTTGGAGAGGGCGAAGTTGCCATCGGTGCTGCCGCCCAGGGTCAGGGTGTCGCCGCCATTGGCATTGCCGCTGGTGCTGACCACATTGCCGATGAAGACGGCGCCGTCATGGATGATCAGCTCGTTTGCGCCGCCGGACAGGGAAACCGCATTGGCGCGGATCGTGCCGCTGCCGTCGAGCCCGCCGGAGATGGTGCCGGCGTTGGTGATGGTGCTGGAGCCGGTGGAGACGACGCCGGCGGCGCCGACGCCGCTGGCGCCGGGCGAGCCTGGGTTGTACAGGTTGGTGCCGCCTGCGCCTCCGGAACCGCCAGTTCCTCCGGTGATGGTGCCGGTATTGTTCAGGATGAAGTTCGAACCGGTGACGCCTGCACCGCCAGCGCCACCCGCGCCACCATTCCCGCCGATGTACTTGCCGCTAGAAGAAGTAGCGCTGCTACCGTTGCCACCGTTGCCGCCGCTGCCGCCCGTCACGGAGCCGCTATTGGTCAGCGTAAACCCTGTGCCGCTGACGCCTGCGCCACCCGAGCCCCCTGCGCCACCCGTGTAACCGCCGCTGTAGCCTGTGCCGCTGTTGCCGCCGTTGCCGCCAGCGCCGCCGCTCAAGGAGCCGCCATTGCTCAGCACGAAGCCTGTGCCGCTAACGCCCGTGCCACCCGCGCCGCCGGCACCACCGCGCCCACCCAAGCCCCACACGGAAGCAGTACCGCCGTTGCCGCCGCTGCCACCGCTGCCACCGCTTAGCGTGATGCCGTTGGTGAGGGAAAAACCTGTTCCGCTCACGCCGGAGCTGGCGTTGCCGCCCGAAGTACCGTGCCCGCCATGGCCATTCGAGTTATCGGCGCCGTTGTTGCCGGCGGTGCCGTTGCCGATGCTGAGGCTGCCGGCGCCGGTGGTGGTGAGGCTGCTGCTGCCCAGGTCCAGACTGCCGCCGGAAATGCTGACGGCGGCACCCACACCCAGGGTGGTCGTCGCGGTGAAGGTGGGCAGGCCGGAGAGCAGGTCCAGGTCGGTCGGCGCGATGAACGCAATCGTGCTGCCGTCGTCCGCATTGGCGTTGTCGATGGCCTCACGCAGGGTGCCGGCGCCGCTGTCGTTGTTGCTGGTGACGACGTAGGTACCGGCCAGGGCGCTGTGGGCGCCGAGGGCGAGCAGGCCGGCGGACAAGGCCGTCGCCAGGGGTTTGAGGGCGGTGCGCAGGCGGGCCGGAAGGGCGCTTGGCGTGGGCGAAGCAGCGCCCGGCATTCCGCGCAGGCGGGCGGTTTCGGGCACGGCCTGGAGCTGGCCATGGCGGTTGCGGATGAGGGCGAAGGCGAGTTTGTTCATAAGGGCATCCCGGTGGTTTTGTCTGTTATTGCGGAGTTGCTGTTTGTGTGCGCGTAAGCGGGTGGGTTGATCTCATGGTGAAGCGTCTGCGAAGAGTCGGCGCCACACCCGGAGACCTCGGGGGTTGGTTCCGAGCAGGCGCAGGCCGATGCGGTGGTAGATCCGGTTGCCGGCGGGGGTGTCGAGCTTGGGGTTTTCCGTCACGGCTGCGATGCCTACGGGCGCGCCTGGTTCGCCGGCGTAGTCCAGGGCGAGCCGGGCGAAGGTGCCCTGGAACATGGCGGGCATCATGCCGATGAGACGGCTGCGGGGGCGTACGAAGGTGCGGAAGAACCAGTACGGCTGGCCATCGAAGGCCAGGTGATCGATGTACACCGAGGTGACGCCCGCGATCTGGCCGCGGGGGTCGAGGGCGACAACGCCGACTTCGAAGGTCCGCCGCCAGGCGCTGGCCGCATCGGCGATGGCACCGTGGCTGGACCAGAAAGCCATGAGGGCCTCGCGCACGGCGGGCGACTTGTGCTGGTCCAGGAGCCACACCAGGGTGTGGCCGCGGAACTCACCGATGCGGGGCAGGGTGTCGAAGGGAGGCTGTAGGTCTTGGGGTGGAGGGGCTGCTTCTGTCGGGGTGAGGGCCTGGTCTGCTGCCTTGCTCATATCACCCGCACCCCATGCTTGTTGATCTCCGGGTTGCGCCAGAAAGCGTCCTGGGTGAAGCGCTGGAACACGTCTGGCGGCAGCACGGTGTCGCGGGGCTGGTGGCTCACTTTGCGGCGCACGGTGTGCAGGCCGGGGGTGCCGGCGCGGTGGTCGAATTCGTCCGCCTCGAACTCGACGTTGTCGAAATCATGGGCGTAGGCGGGCTCGGCGATGAAGTCATATACAGCAGCCAGCGCGCGCTGGGGGTCGCTGACCAGGGTTTCGTACTGCAGCAGCATGAGCTGCGCGGCGTGCGGGCCGAAGAAGGCTTCTTTCAACGCGTTGTAGGCATAGCCGACCAGGCCGTCGCCGTTGGCGATGGCATCGGCCCGGGAGTACACCGTGTTGCCGGCCTGGTAGTTGAAGATCGAGGAAGGCGATAGCGCGTTGCGCTGGATCAGGCGTTCCACGCTGTCGATGACCCAGGGCATGTCGCGCACGCAGGCAATGACCTTGGCCCGCGGCAGCAGGGTCTGCAGCAGCGACAGGCGGGCGCACCAGCTGCGGTTGGTGTCGAAGATCACCTCCGCCGGATGGTCCGGCCCGTAGAACTGCTCGAACACGCCACGCAGCACGCGTTGGCGCTGGGTGTCGTCGATGAACATGGAGTATTCGTTACGCGCGCTCATCTCCTGCAGCAGGCAGGAGACGAGGTCGGCCACCGGGCCGCTCATGCTGGCGTGGAAGCGGGGATTCTGGCGCAGCAGCGCCGAGAGCAGGGTGGAGCCGGAGCGGGGCAGGCCGGAGATGAAGTGGAAGGCGGGCACGAGGCGATCCCTGCAGATATCCGAGAAAACATTCTGATACGGAATATCTCTTGGGTTGCTCCAGAAGTAAAGAGCCCGGAGGCTGGAATGGCCCGTATTTGCTGGGTTTCAGGCAGCTCACCGCTGCAGGGCGAGTAGGGCCTCCAACTCGTCCGGAGTGGCAGGCCGCAGCACCCGCCCCGCCTCCTGCCCGTCCACCAGCAAGACCAGCGTGGGCCACAGCTTGACCCGGTAGCTGCGGCCCAGGCGGCGGCCAGGGCCGTCTTCGACCTTGATGTGGCGGACCTCGGGATGATGGGAGAGGGTGCTGGCGATCAGGGGCTGGGCGGCGCGGCAGAAGCCGCACCAGGCCGTGCCGAACTCGAGCAGCGTGGGGCCGGGCAGGGCGTCGAGTTCTTCGCGGCTGGGTTCGGGGGAGGTGGCCTGGGTTTCCATGTGGGGCTCCTGTGGAGATCAAAGCAATGCGCCTGCGGTGGCGGCCTCGTTTCCTTTTTTGCGGCTTGCAAGCGGCGCGCCCGCGTGGGGCTTGCAAGCCGGCGGAACAGCCGGGCAGCCATCAGGCGATGGCGGCATGCAGGCGCTCGGCCAGCATCTGCGCCTGCGCGGCACCGGCAATGTTGGTGAAGCCCATCAGCAGGCCACGGCCGGTCGGGCTCGCGCCCAGGTACCAGGGGCTCAGCGGCAACACCGCCAGGCCCTGGGCATTGGCGCGGGCGGCGAGGGCGACGTCGTCCTCATCCACGCCGGATTCGTTCCTCAGCCGGGCCAGGATGTGGATGCCGCCGGCCTGCAGGTCGATATGCAGGCGGGGGCCGAAACGGCCTTGCAGCGCTTGCTGCAGCGCGCTGCGGCGTTCGGCGTAGAGCTTGCGCATCTTCTTCAGGTGGCGGGCGAAGTGGCCCTGGGCGAGGAAGTCGCTGACGGTGGCCTGCAGCAGCTCCGGGCTGCCCTGGGCGAAGGCGTCGGCGGTGCGGCGGAAGCGTTCGATTTCGCTGGCCGGTACCACCAGGTAGGCCAGGCGGAGGCCAGGGAAAAGCACCTTGCTGAAGGTGCCGGTGTAGAGCACGCGGCCGTGGCGGTCCAGCCCCTTTAGCGCTGGCAGCGGGCGGCCGTGGTAGCGGTATTCGCTGTCGTAATCGTCCTCGATGATCCAGGCGCCGCTGGCCTTGGCCCAGTCGAGCAGGGCAAGCCGCCGCGCCAGCGACAGCGAGACGCCCAGCGGGCTCTGGTGCGAGGGGGTGACCACCGCGAAGCGGGCGTCCGCCGCCTGCCGCAGGCCGTCCTCCACCCGCAGCCCTTCCTCGTCCACCGCCACCGGCACCAGCTCGGCGCCGGCGGCGCGCAGGGCGTCGCGGGCGTGGAAGTAGCCGGGGTCCTCGAACCAGCAGCGGTCGCCGGGCTGCATCAGGCTGCGGGCGATGAGGTTGAGTGCGCTGCGGTAGCCGGCGGTGATGAAGATCTGCTCCGGCGAGCAGGCGATGCCGCGGGAGATGCCCAGGTAAGCGGCCAGCGCCTGGCGCAACGCCAGGTGGCCCTGGTTGTCCGGATAGTTCATGCCGGCGGGATTGAGGCCGCGCAGGCGCTGGGCGGCGAGCCGTGTCCATAACTTGCGCGGGAAGACATCCAGCGCCGGCAGGCCGAGCTGGAAAGGCAGCGGCTCGGCAGCGGTGAGCAGCGGCGAGGGAGCGGCCGCCGGTGCTGGCGAGGGCGGCCCGCTGGCGACCGCCGAATAGGCGTGGGTGGCGAGCTGCGGCGACACCACCGTGCCGGCCGGCCCGCGGGCCTGCAGGTAGCCCTCGCCGATCAGCATCTGGTAGGCGGATTCCACCGTGCCACGGGCAAGGTTGAGTTCGCTCGCCAGCGCGCGCACCGCCGGCACGCGGTCGCCGGGGCGCAGCCGGCCCTGGGCGATGGCGTTGCGGAAGCGGCGGTAGAGCTGGAGGTAGACCGGGGTGCTCTGCTGGCGGTCGGGCTCCAGGTGGAAGTCGCGGGCGTCCATGTCCTAGTTCTTTTCCCGGTTCTTGGCTCTGTCGACTATGGCATGGCTTGGCCATCATGCGCTCATCGGCCTTGAGCCCCTGATTTGTCCTGAACCGGAGATTCGAAGATGAAGCTGATGCATGTGGATGCCAGCCCCAAGCTGGAGTGGTCCAACTCGCGCGCGCTGTCGCGCGATTTCGTCGCGCTGCTGCGGGCCCGCCTGCCAGGCCTGGAGGTGGATTACCTGGACCTGAGCCTGACGCCGCCGGCGCATGTGAGCCGCGAGTTCGCCATCGCCACCTACACGCCGGCGGCCGAGCGCAGCGAGGCGATGAAGGCGGTGCTGGCGGAGTCGGACGGCCTGTGCCAGCGCCTGCTGGCGGCGGACCTGCTGGTGTTCGCCATGCCGATGTACAACTGGTGCATGCCCTCCAGCTTCAAGGCCTTCATCGACGCCATCGTGCGCGCCGGCGTGACCTACGTGGTCGATGCCCAGGGCAACTACGTCGGCCAGCTGGCGGGGAAGAAGACGCTGTTCATCACCAGCCGCGGCGCCGATCTGCGGCCCGGCGCGCCGTTCGCCCACATGGACGCGCTGACGCCGGCGCTGCGCCATGCGTTCGGCTTCATCGGCGTGGCCGAGCCGCGCTTCGTCGATGCCCAGCCCATGCAGTTCGCCGACCCGGACGCACGCGCGGCAGGGCTGGAGCGGGCGCAGCAGGAATTGGCGGCGGTGGCGGAGGAATGGACCGCCGCGCTGCGGGCGGCGGCCTGAACGCCATAGCAAGCACAAGCCCAGAACAAGGAGATGAACCATGGACGCCCAGCGCCTGGAATACGACACGCTGTCCCCCGAAGCCTACCGCGGCCTGCTCGCGGTGCATGAGGCACTGAACAAGAGCCCGCTGGGCAAGACCCTGGTGGAACTGGTCTATCTGCGGGTGTCGCAGATCAACGGCTGCGCCTTCTGCCTGGAGATGCATGCCGCCGCGCTGCGGGCGGCCGGCGTGCCGGCGACCAAGCTGGACGCGATGGCCGGCTGGCGCGTCAGCGCCCGTTTCGACCAGCGCGAGCGCGCCGCGCTGGCCTGGGCGGAGGCGCTGACCGATGTCGCCGCCACCCATGCGCCGGACGAGGCCTACGAGCCGCTGAAGGCGCATTTCAGCGAGGTGGAAATTTCCGACCTCGGCTATGCCATCGCGTTGATGAATGCCTTCAACCGGCTGGCGATAGGCGCGCGGCGTTGAGCGCTTGATGCCGTCGCCGGGCATTGCCGGCGGCGGAAACAGGGAAGCCCGCCTGCGGCCACGAGGGAGTACCTCGCGCCACGGGCGGGCTTCTTCCCGATGGGCTCAGCCTGAGCCCATCGCAGCGGCTGCGCCGTTTACGCCAGCGCCGGATAGTCGATGTAGCCCTTCTCGCCGCCGCCGTAGAAGGTGGTGGTGTCGAAGGGGTTCAGCGGCGCTTTCTCGCGCAGGCGGCGCACCAGGTCCGGGTTGGAGATGAAGGCCTTGCCGAAGGCGACCAGGTCGGCGCGGCCTTCCGCCACGGCGGCTTCGGCCAGTTCGCGGTCGTAGCCGTTGTTCACCATCCAGGCGCCCTTGCCGCCGGCTTGCTGGTAAGTGGCGCGCAGCGCAGCGTAGTCGAAGGGCGTGTCGCCCTGCTGGTGGTCGCGGGCGCCGCCGGTGGCGCCTTCGATCACGTGCACATAGGCCAGCGGCCAGCGTGCCAGCTGCCTGGCAACATAGCCGAACAGCGGTTGCGGTTCCGGATCGGAAGCATCGTTGGCCGGCGTCACCGGCGAGATGCGGATGCCGACGCGGCCGGCGCCGATCTCGGCGGTTACCGCCTCCATTACCTCCACCAGCAGGCGGGCGCGGTTCTCGATGCTGCCGCCGTAGGCGTCGGTGCGCTGGTTGGAGCCGGAGCGCAGGAACTGGTCGATGAGGTAGCCGTTGGCGGCGTGGATCTCGACGCCGTCGAAGCCGGCCTCGATGGCGGCGCGGGCGGCGCGGCGGTAGTCGGCGACGATGCCGGGCAGCTCCTCCAGCGCCAGTGCGCGCGGTTCGGAGGTGGGCACGAACTCGCCGCTGCCGTCTTCCTTCACCAGGTAGGTCTTGGATTTCGCACGGATGGCCGAGGGCGCCACCGGTGCGCCGCCAGCGGGTTGCAGGCTGGTGTGGGAGATGCGGCCGACGTGCCACATCTGCACCACGATCTTGCCGCCGGCGGCATGCACCGCGTCGGTCACCCTGCGCCAGCCTTCCAGCTGCTCGGGCGCGTACAGGCCGGGCACGTCGGCATAGCCCTGGCCCTGGTGGCTGATGGCGGTGGCTTCGGTGATGAGCAGGCCGGCGCTGGCGCGCTGGGCGTAGTAGGTGGCGGTGATGGGTTTGGGCACGGCGTTGGGCGAGCGGTTGCGCGTCAGCGGTGCCATGACGATGCGGTTGGCGAGTTGCATGTCGCCCACGGTGACGGCTTCGTAGAGATTGGCCATGTTTGCGGTCTCCTGTTTCATGGTTGGGAGAAAACGTGCTTGTTCGCTTGCTTCAGTTGCAACCAGCGACGGCGGGCTTGCTGCCGACGCTGAAAGTGAGCCCGGTGGTGATAAGGCCGGCCAGCGCCAGCGCGGCGGCGGCCAGCGGCACCTCGGTGAGGCCGTAGCCGTGGGTGAGCACGCTGCCGCCCACCCAGGCGCCCAGCGCGTTGCCGACGTTGAAGGCGCCGATGTTCAGCGTGGACACCAGGTTGGGCGCGCCCTGGCCGAAGGCCACCACGTTCACCTGCAGCGCCGGCACCAGGGCGAAGGAGGCCACCGCCCACAGGAACAGGGTGATCTCCGCCGGAATCAGCGCGCGGCTGGTCCAGCCGAAGGCCAGCGAGGTGAGCGCCATGGCGACGAAGGCGCCGGCCAGCGTGGCGGGCAGCTTCCAGTCCGCCAGCTTGCCGCCGACGACGTTGCCGACGGTGAGGCCGAGGCCGATCAGCAGCAGCGTCCAGGTCACGCCCTGGGGCGACACGCCGGTCACTTCGCCCAGCAACGGGGCAATGTAGGTGAACAGCGCGAACATGGCGGCGGCGAACATCACCGTGGTGGACAGCGCCAGCCACAGCCCGGCGCCGCGCAGCGCGGCGAACTCGCGCCGCATGGAGACGGCTTCCTGGCCGTGGTCGCGCGGCAGGGCGCGGACCAGGCCGATGAGGGCGAACACGCCGATCAGCGTCACGCCCCAGAAGGTGGCGCGCCAGCCGGCGGCCTGGCCGAGGGCGGTGCCCAGCGGCACGCCGAGCACATTGGCCAGCGTCAGGCCGGTGAACATCATCGCCACCGCGGACGCACGCCGCGCCGGCGGCACCAGGCCGGCGGCCACCACCGAACCGATGCCGAAGAAGGCGCCGTGGCACAGCGCGGTGACCACCCGGGCGACCATCAGCAGGTCGTAGTTGGGCGACAGCGCGCACATCAGGTTGCCGATGATGAAGATGCCCATCAGCAGGATGAGGGCGCGCCGGCGCGGTAGCCGGGCGGTGGCCAGCGCCATGAATGGCGCGCCGATGGCGACGCCCAGGGCGTAGCCGGTGACCAGCCAGCCGGCGCCGGGAATGCTGACGCCGAGGTCGGCCGCCACCTCGGGCAGCAGGCCCATGATGACGAATTCGGTGGTGCCGATGGCGAAGGCGGAGAGGGCGAGTACGAGCAGGGGAAAGGGCATGGGGAGCGATCTTGTCGTCGGGGGAGGGAATCCGCCGTCGGCTTGTGGCCTGCGGCGGGGTTTTCGGCGCGGGGCGGCTTTGTGTCTCTACCCCTCAGAGTTCCTGGCCGATGCGGCGCAGGAACTCGGCGATGGTGTCTTCGTTGCGCTTGTAGAACACCCACTGGCCGATGCGGCGGGTGGTGACCAGCTCGGCCCGCTGCAGCGTCGCCAGGTGGGCGGAAACGGTGGATTGGGAAAGGCCGCAGCGCTCGAACATGCCGGCGCACACACCGACTTCCAGCGGGTGCTCCTGCTCGGCGAAGTGCTTCTCCGGCTCCTTCAGCCACTGCAACAGTTCGCGCCGCACCGGGTGGGCGAGCGCCTTGATGATTTCGTCGATGTCCATGCTTGCTGATTGCGGTTTTGCGCGCCGGGGGCCAGGCGCGGGGGGCGCTGGCTCATCCACGGGCGTAGATCATATCGGATCGGGGCGAAGTATATATCGTTTTTTTTAGATATGTATTGCGGTGCAAAAACGATCGGTGAGATGTGGTTGGAATCGGGAGGGCGCTGTTGGGGAGGAAGCGCTGCGCGGGTGCGTCCTGCAGGGG
>NZ_WUEI01000068.1 GCF_012911025.1 Azoarcus sp. TTM-91
GGCGTAGCCTGGGCCTGCCGAAGCCGGTCAACGCAAAACGCCGTTCGACAGGCGAACGGCGTTTCGTGCTGCAAGCACCTTCCGGATTGAACCGCTGGGCAAGACCCGCAGCCGGCTTTCACCGCTGCAACCCTCATGGCCGCAATCCCGCGCGGCCCGCCCCCGCAGCGCTCAGACCACCGCGACCGCCGGCCTGGCGTCCATCTCGATCGGTGCGTACTCGCCGTAGCCGTCCGGCCAGGGGGTGAGGATTTCGAAGCCGTTTTCGGTGACCGCCACCATGTGCTCCCACTGGGCGGACAGGGAGCGGTCCTTGGTGACGACCGTCCAGCCGTCGGGCAGTTGCTTGGTATCGGCGCGGCCGGCGTTGATCATCGGTTCGATGGTAAACACCATGCCCGGCTCCAGCTTCAGGCCGGTACCGGCGCGGCCGAAGTGCAGCACTTGCGGCTCGCCGTGGTAGACCTGCCCGATGCCGTGGCCGCAGTACTCCCGCACCACGGTGAAGCCTTCGCGGTGCGCCACCGTCTGGATGGCGTGGCCGACGTCACCCAGCGTGGCGCCGGGGCGAACCGCGCGGATGCCGGCGCGCATCGCCTCGTAGGTGGTATGCACCAGGCGGCGGGCGAGGATGCCGGGCTTGCCGACGAAGTACATGCGGCTGCTGTCGCCGTACCAGCCGTCCTTGATGACGGCAACATCAATATTGACGATATCGCCCGCCGCCAGCCGCTTGGCCGAGGGGATGCCGTGGCAGACCACATGGTTCACCGAAGCGCAGACGGTCTTCGGGTAGCCGTGGTAGCCGATGTTGGCGGGGATGGCGCCCTGGACGTTGACGATGTAGTCGTGGCACAGGCGGTCCAGCTCGTCGGTGGTGACGCCGGGCTTCACATGCTCGCCTATCATGCGCAGCACATCGGCCGCCAGCGCGCCGGCCTGGCGCAGCTTGGCGAGTTCTTCCGGGGTGCGCAGCGGGATGTCTTCCTTGGCGGCCATCATGCGGCCCTGCCCAGGGTGTCGGCCACGAGCCCGGTGCCGGCCAGCGCGGAGGCGGCCTCGCCGTCCGGCGTCAACAGCAGGCGGCAGATCTCGCCGTAGTTCAGGCCGGGGTTCAGCTCGGCCAGCATGCCGACGCGCAGCCAGTGCTCCGCCTGCGCGTTGATGGAGCGGCTGAACGCGCCGCTGGTGTGGCGCAGCGCTTCATGCATCTGCTCCGAAATCTTGACGATGCCCATGCCTATGGCTCACTCGGTGTATGGTTTGTATATGGTTCATATACTACCAGATGCGATGGCCATCGGACAGGCGGCGTTCGCCGCGAGATCTCCCCATCGGCACCTCAACGCCATTCGCATATCTGCGGAAGCGCCAATCCAAATCGGAATAAATCGGAACGGAGCGGCGGCCTGCGATGCATGATGAGGCCCGCTTGGCACTCACCGGTGCCGAGTGCCAACAGATGGCGCGCAGCCCCGGTGGCTGCGCGCGGCCGGCGGCGCATGGGCGCCGCATCGCTAACAGGAGCCCCCACATGGCCATTCGCCCTCTCCACGACCGCGTCATCGTCAAGCGCACCGAGCCCGAACGCACCACCGCCAGCGGCATCGTCATTCCCGATTCCGCCGGCGAAAAGCCGGACCAGGGCGAGGTGATCGCCGTGGGCCGCGGCAAGGCGCTGGACAACGGCGAGATCCGCCCGCTGCAACTGAAGGTCGGCGACCGCGTGCTGTTCGGCAAGTACGCCGGCCAGGCGGTGAAGCTGGAGGGCGAGGAAGTGCTGGTCGTGCGCGAAGAGGACATCTTCGCAGTGATCGAGTAAGCGCCCGCCTCGCCTCTTCCCTCCCCTGCTCAATCTGACAAAGAAACGGAGTTCTCCATGCCTGCAAAGCAAGTGCTGTTCGGTGACGACGCCCGCGCCAAGGTCGTGCAAGGCGTCAATGTGCTCGCCAATGCCGTCAAGGTCACTCTCGGCCCCAAGGGCCGCAACGTGGTGCTCGAACGCGCCTTCGGCGCCCCCACGGTGACCAAGGACGGTGTGTCCGTCGCCAAGGAAATCGAACTGAAGGACAAGTTCGAGAACATCGGCGCCCAGCTGGTGAAGGAGGTCGCCTCCAAGACTTCCGACAACGCCGGCGACGGCACCACCACCGCCACCGTGCTGGCCCAGGCCATCGTGCGCGAAGGCTTCAAGTTCGTGGCCGCCGGCTTCAACCCGGCCGACCTCAAGCGCGGCATCGACAAGGCGGTGACCGCCGTCGTCGCCGAGCTGCAGCAGATCGCCAAGCCGACCACCACCAGCAAGGAAATCGCCCAGGTGGGCGCCATTTCCGCCAACTCGGACGCCGACATCGGCGACATCATCGCCAAGGCCATCGACAAGGTGGGCAAGGAAGGCGTGATCACCGTGGAAGACGGCAAGAGCCTGGCCAACGAGCTGGAAGTGGTCGAGGGCCTGCAGTTCGACCGCGGCTACCTGTCGCCCTACTTCATCAACAACCCGGACAAGCAGGTTGCCGAACTGGACAACCCCTTCATCCTGCTGTTCGACAAGAAGATCTCCAACATCCGCGATCTGCTGCCGGTGCTGGAGCAGGTGGCCAAGGCCGGCCGCCCGCTGCTCATCATCGCCGAGGACGTGGAAGGCGAAGCGCTCGCCACCCTGGTGGTGAACACCATCCGCGGCATCCTCAAGGTGGTGGCGGTAAAGGCGCCCGGCTTCGGCGACCGCCGCAAGGCCATCCTGGAGGACATCGCCATCCTCACCGGCGGCCAGGTGATCGCCGAGGAAGTGGGCCTCAGCCTGGAGAAGGCCACGCTGGCCGACCTCGGCCAGGCCAAGCGCGTCGAGGTGCAGAAGGAGAACACCACGCTGATCGATGGCGCTGGCAGCGTGGATGCGATCAAGGCCCGCGTCGCCTCCATCGACGCCCTGATCGGCGCGGCCAGCTCCGACTACGACCGCGAGAAGCTGCAGGAGCGCAAGGCCAAGCTGGCCGGCGGCGTGGCCGTCATCAAGGTGGGTGCGGCAACCGAGGTCGAGCTGAAGGAGAAGAAGGCGCGCGTGGAAGATGCGCTGCATGCCACCCGCGCCGCGGTCGAGGAAGGCGTGGTGCCCGGCGGTGGCGTCGCCCTGCTGCGCGCCCGCGCCGCGATCAAGGACTTGAAGGGCGACAACCACGAGCAGGACGCCGGCATCAAGATCGTGCTGCGCGCGGTGGAAGAGCCACTGCGCCAGATCGTCGCCAATGCGGGCGACGAAGCCTCGGTGGTGGTGGCCAAGGTGCTCGAGGGCAGCGGCAACTTCGGCTACAACGCCGCCAACGGCGAGTACGGCGACCTGGTGGAGCAAGGCGTGCTGGACCCGGCCAAGGTCACCCGCTCCGCGCTGCAGAACGCCGCCTCGGTGGCCGCGCTGATCCTGACCACCGACGCGCTGGTCGCTGAGCAGGCGGACGACAAGCCCGCCGGCGGCCTGCCCGCGGGCGGCCCCGGCGGCTTCGGCGGCCCGGAGTTCTAAGGCGCCGCCTGCCCTGAAGCACGCGGGCAGCGCTTGAAAGCAAGGGGCCGGGATACCCTCCCGGCCCCTTGCTTTTGCGGCCTCTGCCCAGCCATTCCGCGGCCTCGCCCTGCGGTCCGGCTTGCCGGCGGGGAAACGGCCCGCTGCGCGGCGCCCTGGAGGCAGGCCGCCGGCCGTGGCCTCTCTAGCGCGGTTCGCCGCTGTCTACGCCGTCACCCGCGCCCGGGATGGGCTCCCCGCCCTTCTCCGGCGGCAGCGATTGCAGCCAGTCGCGCAGGATGGCGGTGACCTTGTCCGGCTGCTCCAGCGGCGAGAGGTGGCCGCACTCCGGAATGATCTCCAGCCGCGCGCCGGGAATGGCCTCGGCCATCTCCTTGTGCACCTCGGGCGGCGTCAGGCTGTCGTCTGCACCGCAGACGATCAGCGTCGGGCAGCGGATGGCGGCGAGCGAGGGGCGGCTGTCCGGCCGGCCGATGATGGCGCGCTGCTGCTGCACGAAGACCTCGTAGCCCACGCTGATCGCCATCGACTGGAAGGCGCTGCCCACCTCCGGCGTGTCCGCATGGTCGGGCAGCGCCAGCTTGGCCAGCAAAGCCTCGACCACCTTCGGGAACTCCGTCTTGCCACGCGCTATCAGCGCCTCCCGCCCGGCGGTGGCCTCCTCGGTGTCCGGCCGGGCGCTGGTATCCAGCAGCGCCAGGGCGCTCACCCGTTTCGGCGCGCGGCGCATGATCTCCAGCGCCACATATCCGCCCATGGACATGCCGACCAGCACGAAGGGCGTCTCCGGCGCCGCCGCCAGCACGTCGTCCGCCATGTCGGCGATGGTGCTGGAGCGGGTGAGATCGCCCACGGTGCATTTGGCGACATCCGCGAGTGCGCTCACCTGGTTTTCGTACAGGGTGGCGTCGTTGAGCAGGCCCGGCAGCATCAGTATTGTCTTTCTATCCATGTCGTGTCTCCCTCGACGATGGCGCGGAATGACCGCGCAGAGGCCCGGAATGCCAAGACTGCAGCGGTTTCCGGACGGGCGGCCGCGCGCACCGGATGCGGCCGTGCCTCTTCGACAGCGCAGGCCGGCGCGCAGGTTCCCAGCGCCCGGAATGGAAACGCCCGGAAACACCTTCGCCCGGAACCCACTACGGGCACATCCGCCCCCCGCCTGGGCTCGCCAGCTGGGCTACATTGAATGCGGATATTCCTGCTGTATTCCTGCCGGGCGCCGAGTGCGTCGGCTTCAATGACCAGGAGATGTCATGCCGCGTTCCGCCAACCTCCCCCCGCCGCCCTCCAACTCCGGCGCACGCTTGCGGCGCGCCCTGGCCGTCGCACTGCTCGCCCTGCTGCCCGGCCTCGCTTCCCTCGCGCAGGCGGCGCCGCTCTACCGCTACACGTATACCGGGCTGCCCTACAGCCAGGGCGATGGCAGCACCTACGGCGGCGGCAACACCGCCGGGAGCTTCCTCTCCGCCGAAATCACCTCGCGCACACCGCTCACCGCCGGCCTGGGCAACCTGATCGGCACGCCGGGCCTGAGCTTCCGCATGTGGGACGACAACAGCGACTTCACCTACGAGAAGACGGTGGCGCCGTACCTGACGCTGCTGCCGCAGTCGGTGCTGGATGAATACGAGGCCAATCCCAGCGAGGACATCTACCTCATCTATCCCGACTTCCCCTACACCCTGGTGGTACCGCCCTACCACTTCGAGGCCAGCATCATCTTTGCCGAACTGGACGCTTCGGGCGTACCGGTCGCATGGGAACTGAGCCTGCAGCTGATCACCTACGATCCGGATCGCCTCGATCCCTATACCCACGGGCTTTACAGCAGCAACTGGGCCGGCGCCTGGCTTGAACCGCAGGCGGATACCAACACGGCCGGCGGCAGGGCCGGTGCCGATACCTTCGGAGCCTCTTTCAACAACCCCGGCAGCTGGCAGCTCACCGTCCTGGATGTGCAGGCGCTGCCGGAGCCGGCCTCTTCCACTCTGCTGCTCGGCGGCCTGGCGGCCCTCGCCGTGATGCGCAAGCGCCGCCGGCCCGGTCAGCCCTGATGGGCGATGAGCTCGCCGATGGAGCGCGCACCCGGCGCCCAGGCCTCCATCACCAGGCCGATTGCCACCAGGAAAACGGCGGTCAGCAGGAAAGGCAGCGCGGTGCGGCGCAAGGCGGTCACCAGCCAGTGATTCACATCGCCCCCGGTGCGCCGCAGGCGGCGGTACAGCGAGTAGGAGAGCACGCCGTCGAACAGCAGCTCGGCGAACAAGGCCGGCGCCAGGTAGATCAGGTAGAAGGACGCCAGCATCAGGCCGAGGAAGAAGGCCACCACCGCCAGCGGAATCGCCAGCTCGTCCGCCTCCGCCACCGAAGCCGCGCCCTTGCCCAGGGACCAGCCGCCCTCCGCCTCCACCGGCAAGGGCACGGCTGCCGCCGCCGGCGCCTCGAACGAAGCGCTGGCGCCGCCGCCAGCGAAATCGCCGCCGCCACCGCTGCGCGGCGCCGCCAGTCGGCCGCCGCCCTTCGGGTTCCAGTTGAAATCACCGCTCACCAGCTCGGCGAAGCCGGGGTCGTCGCCGCGGTTGCGCAGCCACAGCCACAGCATGAAGAGGAAAAAACCGTAGGCCAGGCCCAGCGCCAGCGGATAACGCACCGCCATGGAATCCAAGCCGGCCAGCAGCATCAGGAAGGAGCACAACAGGCCGGCCAGGCCAGTGAGCAGCACGATCAAGGCCATCTGCAGCCGGGGCCAGCCATTCTGTTCCAGCCGGCGTTGCAGGCGCAGCACCGCTTTCGAGCGAATCCGCAGTTTTCGGCCCATGAAATCTCCATAAAGGATGAAGGCGAGATTGAAGGCAAACACCGCCGCCCGCGCCCGCGGGCGGCGCCGGATTCTAATCAATCCGCGTTTTTCCCTCCCCCCAACCGGTCACGCTTCACACCTTTTCCCGCTCCGCCGGCGGCCAGCCCGCGGACATCGCCGTACCCGCCCCGGATCTTCAAACCGCTCTGCCCCAGGAGGAAGATGTCATGACGGATGCACTACCCCTCAAGCCCGCCGGCGCGGGAACCCTGCCGAAATCCATCCTGCCCGCCGCGCTCGCGCTGGCGGTGCTGCTGCCCGGCAGCGCCTCGGCAGCGCTTTACCGCTACAGCTACTACGGCAATCCCTATAGCGAGGGCCTGGGAGCGGTCTATCAGGAAGGCAACACCGCCGAGAGTTTCCTGCGGATGGAAATCACCTCCCCCACCCGCCTCGCCGCCGGCCTCACTAACTTGATGAACCCGGGCGTCAGCTTCACCGCCTGGGACGACGCCGGCTCACTGACCTACGAGAAGGTGTTCGAGCCCTACCTGGAACCCCTGCCGCAGTCCACCCTGGACAGCTGCGAGATCGACCCCGACTGGTGCAGCACCTTCTACCCTTACTTTCCCTACCGGCTGGTGACGGCGGGCTACAGCTACAACGCCAGCATCTTCTTCTACGAGATGGATGCCCTGGGCACACCGACGCTGTGGAGCGTGTTGCTGGACTATGAGTACAGCCCGGACGACGACCCCGGCATCTTCGGCGGGCGATACATGCTCACCGAGAACTGGGGCCCCGCGGGCGAGGTCGAGCCGCAGGATCTGCATGTTGCCGGCGCCTGGCCCTCCGGCTGGAGCCCGGTAGGCGCCGGCCACGACAACCCCGGCTACTGGACGCTGGAAGTCCTCGGCGTGCCCGAACCCTCCGCCCTCGCCCTGACCCTGGGTGGCCTGATGGGGCTGTTCGGCCTGCGGAGGACGCCGGCCGGCCGCGGCAAGCCGGCCTGAGCGCACGCCGGCATCAGCGGCCTGGCGCACCCGCTCCGATGAGGCGCGCCAGGCCGCAGCGCTAGCCCCGCGGCTCGGGGCGCAGCGGCTGCCCCCGGGCGCGCCCTTCACAAACGGATCGAACAAGGGCTTCCAACACCCGGGGCGCGGGGAACGCCGTTTGCTGCATCAGCGCACCGTCTCCTGGACCCGGCCGTCGATGCGCTACTTCGCCCTCGCCTTCCTCCTCGCCCTGCTCGTCCTCGCCTGGCAGCTGCACAGCGGCCGCATCGCCATTCCGCCGCAGTGGAACCCCTGGGCGCCGCTGGAAGTGGCCGCCGCGCCCAACTGGCTCACCCGCTACAAGTTGCAGCGCCTGAACGGCGACCCGGCGCTCTGCCGGACGGTACTTGAGCAGACCGGGCTGCGGCAGGCGGCGCTACCGGACCGGGACCTGGGCAAGGGCTGTGGCTGGAAGAACGCGGTGCGCGTCAGCGACGAACGCTTCGCGCCCGCTTTCACACTTAGCTGCACCGCGGCGGTGTCGCTGGCGATGTGGGAACGCCACACGCTGCAGCCGGCCGCCCAGGCTCACTTCGGCCAGCCGCTCGCCCGGGTAGAGCACCTGGGCAGCTACGCCTGCCGCAATGTGCGCGGCGGCGCCGGCGAAGGCGGCCGCCGCAGCCAGCATGCCAGTGCCAATGCCTTCGATGCCGCCGCCTTCCGCCTCGAAAACGGCCGCCGCATCCGCATCCTCGGCCACTGGCACGGCAGCGGCGCCGAAGCGGCCTTCCTGCGCGACGCCCGCGATGGCGCCTGCCGCTTCTTCAACGGCACCCTGAGCCCGGACTACAACCAGGCCCATCAGGACCACTTCCACCTGGACTGGGGCGGCTACCGGATGTGCCGTTAGCTGCGCCCCCGGCATGTACGGGCAACACCTGCAGGCCGGCCCGCGCTGCCGGCCCGCACGGGCATGTCAGGCCAGCACCTCAATCCGCCCGGGCAAGATGTTTGTTGCTGATCTCCCGCGCAGCCGCAATCAACGCGGCGCCGTCCAGCCCCTTGGCCTTCACCTCCTTGATCCACTCGGCTTCCACGCTCTCCGCCGCCTTGCGCATCGCCTCGTAGTCTTCCGCCTTCTGTATCACCAGCGTGTTACCCAAGGCGGCGGCGCGCTTGCGCGAGACTTCGGTGGCGCGATCCCAGGATGCACCGAACTTCTCGACCAGCGGCAGGCCGCTGTTGCGGTCTATGACCGCCTTCAGCTCGACCGGCAGCCCCTCGTACTTCTTCTTGTTCATCAGCAGCGCCATCGAGACGGCGAAATAGGCCGGCTTGCCGGCGGGCGGTTCGGTATGGAAACGGGCGATCTCGTCGAGCTTGATCGCGGTAACCAGCTCCCACGGCGCCAGCGCGCCGTCGGCCACCCCGCGGGAGACGCTCTCGGTGATGGCGCTGGCTGGCATGTTCACCGGCGCGGCGCCGAGGGCGGAGAGCAGCCTGGAGGACACGCGCGAGGGCGAGCGCAGCTTCACCCCCTTCATGTCCGCCAGCGTCCGCACCGGTGCCTTCACCGTGTTCAGGTTCTGGCCGCTGCCGCTGTGCAGGGCCAGCACCTTGTAGCGTTCGAAATCCTTGCGTGCGTGCTGCTCGTAATAGGCCCACATTGCCCGGCTGCCGCCCAGGCCGTCAGCCGGCACCACGAAGGGCAGCTCGATGGCCTCCATCGCCGGGAACAGGTTGGGGGTGTAGCTGGGCGAGGTCCACACCACGTCGGCGATGCCGTCGCGCACATGGCTGACGAGGTTGGGCGGCGTGCCGCCTATGGCCATCGCCGGATACAGCTCGCATTGCAGGCGGCCGCCGGATTCCGTGCGCAGGGTTTCGCACCAAGGCTCCAGCACATCGCGCTGCAGGTTGGAAATCGAGGGCAGGAAGTGGGCGACCTTGATCTTCACCGGCGCGGTCTGCGCCTGGGCCCCAAAGGCGGTGGCGGCCAGGACGGCGGTGAGGATGAGCTTGAGCTTCATGCGGAGTCTCCTTCTGCTGGGATGGGAAAGGGGCCCGTCACCGCGGGCCTTGCGTAGGGAAGTGGGCACGATCCGGGCTACGCTGGCCGGGAGCGCCTGCATGCGGCGGGATCGGCGCGGCCTCGCCCCTGCCCGGCCGGAGGCGCCGGACAGCGGATGGATGACGCCACCGGCCGCGGTGGAGAACCGCGGCTGGCATCAGTCCGGGCACGGCAGCCCGAGAGCCTTCAGGCCTTCAGGCCTTCAGCCCGAGCAGCCGGGCGGCGTTGTCCTTGAGGATGCGTTGATGCAGTTCCGGCTTGAAGCCGGCCTCCTTGAAATCCGCCAGCCAGCGTTCGGGAGTGATCAGCGGGAAGTCGGTGCCGAACAGCACCCTGTCCTTCAGCAGGGTGTTGGCGTACTGCACCAGCGGTTTGGGAAAGTACTTGGGCGACCAGCCGGAGAGGTCTATCCACACATTGGGCTTGTGCAGGCACAGCGACAGCGCCTCGTCCTGCCACGGCCAGGAGGGGTGGGCGATGACGAACTGCATGTCGGGGAAGTCGATGGCGGCGTCTTCCAGGTGCATCGGGTTGGAATACTCCAGCTTCAGCCCGCCGCCGCCGCGCATGCCGGTGCCCATGCCGGAATGGCCGCTGTGGAAGATGGCCGGCAGCTTGTATTCGGCGATCACCTCGTACAGCGGCCAGGCCATGCGGTCGTAGGGATGGAAGCCCATCATGGTGGGGTGGAACTTGAAGCCGCGCACGCCGTGGTCCTCGATCAGCCGGCGGGCTTCGCGCGCGCCCATCTTGCCCTTGTGCGGATCGATGCTGGCGAAGGCGATCATCATGTCGCTGTTGGCCATCGCCGCTTCGGCGATCTCCTCGTTGGGGATGCGGCGGCGGCCGACGTGGGCTTCGCAATCCACGGTGAACATCACCAGCCCGAGCTTGCGCTCGCGGTAGTAAGCGATGGTCTCGGCGATGGTGGGCCGGCGGTCGGAGCCGAAGTAGCGGTCGGCCGCGCGGTCGTATTCCTCGCCGTAGGGGTCAGGCGGCTGGCAGCAGGAGACTTCTGCGTGGGTATGGATGTCGATGGCGACCAGTTCTTCCAGCTTCATGATGCGGTTCTCCTTGCGGCCGGTCAGGCGCCGGCGGGGGCGTTGAGCTGCTGCGCCAGCTCGAGGTAGAAGCCGAGGCTGGCGGGGTTGGCCATGGTGTCCGGGTTGGCCACCTTGGCCGGGTCGCCGCCCAGCAGCAGCTTGCGCACCGGCACTTCCATCTTCTTGCCGGTGAGGGTGTGCGGAATCTCCGCCACCGCGTAGATCTCGTTGGGCACATGGCGCGGCGAGGCCTTGCTGCGGATCTGCCCGCGGATGCGATCCTTCAGCGCCTCGTCCAGCACGAAGCCGGGGCGCAGCACCACGAACAGCGGCATGAAGGATTCGCGGCCCAGGTATTCCAGGTCCACCACCATGCAGTCGCGTATCTCCGGCAGCTCTTCCACCACCCGGTAGATTTCGGCGGTGCCCATGCGGATGCCGTGGCGGTTGATGGTGGAATCCGAACGGCCATAGATCACCGAGCTGCCGTAGGGGGTGAAGCGTATCCAGTCGCCGTGGCGCCACAGGCCGGGATAGACGTCGAAGTAGCTGTCCAGGTAGCGGCGGTTGCCCTCGTCGTTCCAGAAGAACAGCGGCATGGAGGGCATGGGCTTGGTGATGACCAGTTCGCCCACCTCATCCACCACCGCCTCGCCCGCTTCGTTGAAGGCATAGGCAGCCACGCCCAGTTCGGGGCACTGGATTTCGCCGGCATGCACCGGCAGCGTGGGCGCGCAGGCGACGAAACCGGAGGCGATGTCGGTGCCGCCGCTGATGGAGGCCAGCCACACCTTCTCCTTCACCTGGCCATGCACCCATTCGTAGGCTTCCAGCGGCAGCGGCGAGCCGGTGGCGTTGATCGCCCGCAGCGCGGCGAAGCCGGCGTATTCGCGCGGCACCAGGCCGTCCTTCATGCAGTTGATGAGGTAGGCGGCGCCGCAGCCAAAGTGGGTGAGCCGCGCTTCGTCGATGAAGCGCCACAGCGCGTCGCCGTCCGGCGCGGCCGGGTTGCCGTCGTACAGCACCATGGTGGCGCCGGTGAGCAGGCCGCCCACCATCAGGTTCCATACCACCCAGCCGGTGCCGGCGAGGAAGAGCATGCGGTCGCCCTCGCGCAGGTCGTGCTGCAGCACCATGGTCTTGAGGTGGGTGAGCACGATGCCGCCGTGGCCATGCACCATGGCCTTGGGCAGGCCGGTGGTGCCGGAGGAATAGACGATCCACAGCGGGTGGTCGAAGGGGACGCGGTTGAAGCCGAGCGGCGCCGGCTTCTCCACCGCGTCCGCCCAGGTGAGGCGATTGCGCCAGGGCGGGGGCGTGTTGCCGGCGCCCGGGCCGCGCACATGGATGACGTGGCGCACCGTGGGCAATTGCTCCAGCAGCTCGGCGACCAGGCCGCTGCGGTCGAACAGCTTGCCGTTGTAGCGGTAGCTGTCGATGGCGAAGATGACCTTGGGTTCGATCTGGCGGAAGCGGTCCAGCACCACGCTGGCGCCCATGTCCTGCGCGCAGCTGGACCAGATGGCGCCTAGGCTGGCGGTGGCGAGGAAGGCGGCTACCGTCTGCGGCAGGTTGGGCATGTAGGAGACGACGCGGTCGCCCGGGCCGACGCCCAGTTCCCGCAGCGTGGCGGCGAGGGCGCCGGTGGTGGCGGCCAGCTCGGCCCAGCTCACCTCGTACTGCTCGCCGGCCTCGTTGCGCACGATGAGCGCCGGCCGTTCGGCGGAAGCGCGGCGGAAGATGTGCTCCGCGTAGTTCAGGCGGGCGTTGGGAAACCACTGCGCCCCCGGCATCTGCTGCGAGGCCAGGGCCGGCTCCGGGCTGCCGTCGGCCTGGATGTCGAAGTAGTCCCACACCTCGCGCCAGAAGCTGTCCAGCTCATCCACCGACCACTGCCACAACGCCGCGTAGTCTGCGCCATCCACACGGTGGCGGCTGGCGATGCGGCGGCCGAAATCGCTCAACGGCGCCTGCGCCAGCATCTCGGCGTCCGGCGTCCACAGCACCTGTCCCTGCGCAATGCCCATGTCGTCCTCCATTCCCTTGTCCGGCTGCCTCTGCCCGGCGGGCGCGACAGCATCTGGGGCGGAGTCTATTTTTCGCGGGCGGCGAAGGACAAACTCAGCCGTCCCGGTCCCGTATGATCATGGTCGTTCACCGCCGTCCGCCGCAGGGCGGAAACAGCCATAAGCCGCAATCTCCGCTTTCAGCCTTGCCGGCCCGCCTCGAGCGCCTGACGGCAGACGAAGCCAGATGCGTGGCTTCGACAGCGGCAATCAGGGCAGGCGCAGCTTTGCTGCCGACGGCGGGTAGCGCCCCGCTACAGCGCAGTGAAAACGAGGTGACCGGCGAAGCGTCGCCGGACGATAATCAGTCTCGAATGATCATTTCCACCTTCATCGCCTCACCTGCCCCGCCAAGCCGCTCATGAAATCCCCCCGCCTGCACCGCCGAGCCAGTACCACGCCGGAGATCCGCGGCTACATCCGCGACTCGGACAAGACCGTGAGCGCACTGGCCGCGGAGCTGGGCATCAGCCGCAACACCGTGCGCAAATGGAGGGAGCGGGCCTCGGTGGAAGACAGGCCGCACACGCCGCTGCAGCTGCGCACCGCACTGCGCCCGGGCGAGGAAACCCTGGCCCTGCTGCTGCGCCAGGTGCTCGCACTGCCGCTGGACGACCTCCTGGCGCTGCTGCGCGAAAGCACCGGCTGCACCGCCTCCCGCTCCGGGCTGGACCGCTGCCTGCGGCGCCACCATGTCGCCCGCCTGCCCGCCGGCAAGGCCGGGCGCGAAGCTTCGCCCGGGGTGGTGGAACTGCACTGGCTGCGGCTGCGCACCTTGCCCACCGGCCTGCTGCTCGGCGTGGATCGCCACAGCCGCTGGGCGGGCTGCGCGCCGCTGCACACGACCCGCCCGGCCAATTGCCGTGCCGCCCTCCTCGCCCTCGCCGCCGCCGCGCCTTTCCCGGTGCGCAACTGGCTGGTCGCCGAAGAGAGTTTCGACCCCGCCCTGCGCTGGCTGGCGGAAGAAGAGCGCTACACGCTGTTCCGCAGCACCATACGCGCCTCCGCCAAGCGGCTGGCAGCCCTGTTCTCCGACGAGGCCCGCGGGGTGCTGGCACCGCTGCTGCCGCGCTTGATAGGCGACGCGCCCTCTCCCAGCCTGCCGCCGGCGCTGCTGCGGCTGCTGGAGCGCTACAACCAGGGCTTCCGTCCGCGCCTGCTGGGCGGGCGCTCGCCGCTGGACGTCGTCGCTGCGAGCTCGGCAGCCCAACCCGCGTCGGCCCTGGCGATGAACCCGCCCGCCGCCGGAGGCAGCATTCGCCCCGCTGCCGAGCCGCCGGGCATCGCCTTCCCTACCCTGGGCGCCACCGCGAGCCGGCAGCGCCCGCGGCCGATCTCGCTCGGCACTCTGCCCAGCCTGGTCGGCTACCGCATCCGCGAGACCCAGCTCGCCCTGTTCAAGGATTTCGAGCACGAGATAGGTGCGCTCAACCTCACCCCCAGCGCCTTCAGCATGCTGGAGCTGCTCAGTTGCAACCCCGGCCTGTCCGCCGCCCGACTGGCCATGCTTATCCAGGTCGAGCCGGCGGCCCTGGCGCCGGTGGTGGACAGATTGCTGGCGCTGGGCCTGCTGCAGCGTGCAGGCCCCACCGGCCGCCGCGGCCAGTTGCTGCTCACCGCGGATGGCGTCGCCGCCCACCGCCAGGCCACCGCCCTGATCGCCCGCCACGAAGCCCGGGCACTGCAGGGATTCAGCAAACGGGAGGTCGCGCAGTTGATGAATGCGCTGGAGCGGGTGGTGGGCAATCTGGCGAGCGCAAAATGAGCCGCCGGAGCCGCCAGCGAGAGTGAGCCGCTCTACCCCGGCCAGCGCCAGGGGCGGGAAGTCCGCCGGGGTGGCGGGCTGCAAAAGGCGCGCCGCCGGCCTGGCAAACATTGAGGAGAAGGGCGGGCGGGAGAGCGCCGCCCGCCGCGCCCGGCCCCTGCTGCGGGCCGCAGGGCTGGCCGCTGGAATCAGGCGCCGGCGAACACCGGCGCGGCGCGGCGGCGCATCACGTCGGAATACTTCAGCTTGCCACCTTCCACCAGCTCCTTCAGCACCGTCTTCAACTGGTTGTCCAGCGTGCCGGTCAGCGCCTTCTCCGGCGTCGCCGCCATCGCCGGAATGAACACCAGGCCTATCCAGGTGGTGATCGAATCCTTGTTGGTGGCCTTGCTCACCACGGTGCCGCTGGTATCGGCCAGCTTCGCTTCCAGCGTGTAATTGTCGGTGGCCGCCGCCGGAATCACGCCAAAGGTGAAGCCGGAGATGAAACCGGCCGCCATCGCCAGACCGGTGTTGCCGTGGTTATAGATGTCCAGCCGCAGGGTGTAGTCGGCGCCCGCCTTGTCGGCTTCATCGAAGCTGTGGCGGGAGAACATGCCGGAGTCGCCCAGGCTCTTGCCCACCAGTTCGTGGATCTTGTCCCGGTTCACCAGGATCTCCGTCACCGGCGCGCCCGGCTCACCGCGGAAGAAATGCGTTTCGACGAACACCGAAGGCTTGTTCTGATAGCCGGAAACATCCGGCAGCGCGCCGGCGTCGGCAATCTCGTTGTTCCTGAAAGACGCGCAGCCCGACAGCACCGCCGCCGCGCAAAGCATGGCAACCCAACCCTTGAATCCCATCTTTGAACTCACCCTTTGATTTGAAATGAAACGCTGAGAAAGCAGGCGCATGAGCGCCGGCATACACCAGGCCCCACGGACCAGCCCTCACGGCCGTTGCCCGCAAGCCCGCCGGCACGCGCTCCCCTTCCTGTTCCGGGGGGTAGAGCGCGGCCCTCCCTGCTGGCGCCCGCACGGGCGAAGCGGTGATACCGCCCCGGGGCGCGACGGGGCGGGATTGTATGCACTCTGCAACAAAATGGAAGCGCGTCGGTGGCGCAGCCTGTTATGCGGGGCGGGGAGATTGCGCTGCCGTCAGATGATGCTGTCGACGATTCCGCCCTCCACCCGCAGCGCAGCGCCGGTGGTGCAGCTGGCCTGGGGCGAGGCGGCGTAGACACAGAGGTGGGCGACCTCGTCCGGCTCGGCGAAGCGGCCGATCAGCGAGGTGGGGCGATTCTCGGGGACGAAGCGGGCCTTCATCTCCTCATGGCTCAGGCCTCTCTCCGCGGCCATTTCCTCCACCATGGCGCGGGTGCCAGCGGTGTAGGTCGGGCCCGGCAGGATGGCATTCACGGTGACGCCGCTGCCAGCCAGCGCCTTCGCCAGCCCGCGCGACAAGCCCAGCAGGGCGGCCTTGGTAACGCCGTAATGCAGCATGTCCGGCGGAATGTTGATTGCCGACTCACTGGAGATGAACTGGATGCGCCCCCAGTGCCGCGCCCGCATGCCCTGGGCGTAGTGGCGCGACAGGCGCACGCCGCTCATGACGTTGACCTGGAAGAGGTGCTCCCAGTCGGCGTCGTCCAGGGCAAAGAACTCCCGCGTCTCGTAGATGCCGAGCACATTCACCAGGATGTCCGCCTCCGGCTCGGCGACCATCAGCGCGGCGCAGCCCTCCACGCGGCCCAGGTCCGCCACCACCATGCTGTAGCTGCCCTGCGGGCTGCGCCTGCGCAGGTCCTCGCAAGCGGCGGCGGTCTTGGCCTCCTCGCGGCCGGTGACGATCACATGGGCGCCGGCCTTGCCCAGGCCCTCGGCCACCGCGAAGCCGATGCCGTCGGTGGAACCGGTAACGATTGCACGCTTGCCGGAGAGATCAATGTTCATGGTGTTTCCTCCTCGCATCGCCGGTGTGGATGGATGCGGCGGAGAAAAGCCGCCTCGCGCCGCCCGAGCGGATCAAGGATGCGGATCACGCCCGCCCGGAAGCTGGCAGGCGTGCAAGCGCCATTCCCTGGAGGAGGGACAAGGGGAAGTCGTGGCGGCGAGAAGGAAAACAGGAAGGAAGCGCCGCCGCCTGGGATAGCCCCGCGGACAGCGCCCTCCAGCCTCGGCGGCCGGCTCAAGCCCAGCGCTCAAGCGCCGGCCAGTCCCGCGCCGGAGAGGGCGAAGCTCAGTTACCCGGGAGGCTGCGGCTGTTGTCGCCGGCGGCCGATGCCGATTGCGTCGGCAGCACGTAGCGCAGCTCCGCCGTCGGCGGCGCGGCGCTGCCATCAGCCTCCACGCCTTGCGCCAGCAGCTTGTCCTTGATGCGCTCGGCGATCTCGTCCTCCACGGCGGCGCGCTCTTCGGCCGGCATGGCGGCCAGATCCTCTTCGGTCAGGCCCATGTCCCTGAGGATGGCGTCGCGCATGCGCTCGGCCGGCGTCTTTTCCATGTAGTCGCGGAAATCCGCCAGAACCTTCTCTTCGCGCGCGCGCTGGATCTCAGCCTTGTCCTGCGCGGTCATCACCGTCTTGGCCGGGGTTTCGGTGCTGGCGCTGTCGCTGCCGCCGCCCACCTGGCGCGCCTTGCTCAGAGCGGCCTGGAAGCTGGCCTGGCTGTCGCCGCCAGCGGCGGCGGAGGAATAGGTCTTGAACGTCGTGCTGTCGTAGCTGGTATCGATCTTCATGGCGAACGTCTCCACTCGCATTGGCCCCGGGCGCTACGCAAGCTGCGTACCAATCCGGATACACGCGTGTAAACACGGGGAATTCCGCCACCCCCACCGGCCCGGCGCCGGGCAGGAAGCGGCAGCCTCCGCCGCCCGCCGGCAAAAGCTGCCGGCTTCGGCCGCCGGCGGGCGGCAACAAGCGCCGCCGTCCGGCCGCATATCCCCTGCCAGCCGGCCGGGGGATAATCCCGGGCTTGCCCTGCCCTCTATCGCGAAGGAAAACAACATGAGCCAGTCCCGCGACCGCGCCCCCGCTCCGCCTGCCACCCGCGCCCTGTCGCCGCGCACCCTCACCGCCCAGGCCCTGGGCCGCGTCGCCGAGCCCTACCGCGACCTGGTGCCGCCGCTGCACGCCTCCACCACCTTCGAACGCGCCGGCGACGGCAGCTACCCCGGCGGCCGCCTGTATTCCCGCGACTTCAGCCCCGCCTACGACCAGGCGGAGGAACTGCTGACCACGCTGGAAGGCGGCCACCAGGCCCTGCTGTTCGCTTCCGGCATGGCCGCCGCCACGGCCGTGCTGCAGGCGCTGGAGCCCGGCCAGCGCATCGTTGCCTGCCGCTCCATGTACTGGGCGCTGCGCAACTGGCTAGTGGCCTTCGCCCAGCAATGGAAGCTGGACCTCGCCTTCTACGACAACGCCGACCTGGACGGCATGGTCGCCCTGCTGCGCGAGGCGCCGACCACGCTGCTGTGGCTGGAGACGCCGGCCAACCCGACCTGGGAGGTGATAGACATCGCCGCCGCCGTCAGCGCCGCCCGCGCCGGCGGCACCACGGTGCTGGTGGATTCCACCGTCGCCACCCCAGTGTTCAGCCAGCCGCTGAAGCTGGGCGCGGACATCGTCATGCACTCGGCCACCAAATACCTCAACGGCCACTCCGACGTCATCGCCGGCGCCCTGGTGTGCCGCGAGGATGGCCCGCTGTGGCAGCGCATCCGCCGCAACCGCAACCTCGGCGGCGCGGTGCTCGGCCCCTTCGAGGCCTGGCTGCTGCTGCGCGGCATGCGCACCCTGCAGCTGCGGGTGCAGCAATCCGCCGCCAACGCGCTCGCCATCGCCCAGGCGCTGGAGGGCCATCCCGGCCTGGTGGAAGTGCTCTACCCCGGCCTGCCCAGCCACCCGCAACACGCCATCGCCGCACGCCAGATGCAGGGAGGCTTCGGTGGCATGCTCTCCATCCGCAGCACCGGGGGCGAAGCGCGTTCGCGCGCAGTCACCGCCCGCCTGCAGGTGTTCAAGCGCGCCACTTCGCTGGGCTCGGTCGAAAGCCTGGCCGAACACCGCGCCAGCGTGGAAGGCCCCGGCAGCCCCTGCCCGCCCGACCTGATCCGGCTGTCGGTGGGCATCGAGGCGGCGGAGGACCTGATAGACGACCTGAAGGAAGCGCTGGCGGACTGAGCGCCCGGCTGCGGCGGCGGGTGGCGGCGCCCGCCGCTGGCTGCCGCCCCGGCCAGGTGCCGGGCGCCGCGGCGGCGACAGATGCCGGCGGCCTCAAGCCGTATGCATGAAGCCCGCCTCGCAGGCCGCAGCCAGCCGCCCGCCATGCCCTTCGCATCATCACTTCCATCGCTAAGCTAAACCGATTTTTTTCGTTAGTCCCTGGCGCCCCCCGCCCACACAATGCGCGGTCCGCGAACCCTACGCGCGACCACCGATGCACAACCAAACCGAACGCCTCGTCCACTGGCTGATCAGCGGCCTGCAGCTGGAAGCCAGCCTGTTCCATGTCGGCCAGTACTGCGGCAACTGGCGCGCCTCCACCGCCGGCCGCGCCCGCGCCAGTTTCCACCTGGTGCTGCGCGGCCAGTGCTACCTGCACCTGGACGGCCGCGCGCCGCTGGCGCTGGCCGAGCGCGACGCGGTATTCCTGCTGCGCGACCTGCCGCACCTGCTCACTCCCACGCCGGACCGCGACGCCGCCCGCCCGGCGGCGATGAGCGCGCTGCTACCCGCCCGCGCCGACGGCACCGGCCTCGCCTGCGGCTTCTTCGACTTCCACGGCGCGCCGGCCGAGCTGCTCACCGCCTCCTTCCCCGACTGCCTGCTGCTGCGCGCCGACAGCCCGGCGCTGCGCGCGGTGGCGCCGCTGTTCGACCTCATCCTCGCCGAAGCCGAACGCGCGGACATCGCCGCCGACGACGGCACCGCCCGGCCCTCGCCGCTGGTCTCCCGCCTCACCGAGCTGCTGTTCTTCTACTTGGTGCGTGAAGTCGCCAGCCGCGCCGAGGTCGAGACCGGCCTGTGGGCGGTGGCGGCCCAGCCGCGCTTCGCCCCGCTGGTCGAGCACCTGCTGCACGAGCCTGGCCGCGACTGGTCGGTGGAAGACATGGCGCAGGTCGCCAACATGTCGCGCGCCAGCTTCTTCAAGCACTTCGCCGACACCTGCGGCCAGCCGCCAGCGCAGTTCCTGCTGTCGCTGCGCATGAACATCGCCGCCCGCCGGCTGCGCCGCGGCGACAGCGTCACCCGCGCCGCCGAGCATGTCGGCTACCACTCGCCGGCCGCCTTCACCCGCGCCTTCAAGAAGATCATGGGCGAACAGCCCGGCGCCTATCAGCGCGCCCGCCGCAGCGCCCTGCCGGCGCTGCATGAAGTGGACGCCTGAGCAAGAAACAGCGACGCCCGCGCATAGCCGCGCCGCCGCCCCGGCGCGGACAATTCCCCGCATCACCCATTTCCCCGGAATCGCCGCCATGCCCCGCCTGCCCCTGCAAACCGCCGAGACCGCGCCCGAAGCCGCCCGCCCGCTGGTGGCGCGCAGCGTCGCCAACAACGGCTTCCTGCCCAACCTGGTGGCGGTGCTGGCGAATGCGCCGACCGCGCTGGAAACCTATCTGACGGTGGCCGAGATCAACGGCCGCAGCAGCCTCGGCCTGATCGAGCGCGAGATCATCCAGATCACCGCCGCCGCCATCCACGGCTGCGAATTCTGCGTCGCCGGCCACACCGCGCTGGCGCTGAAGAAGGCCGGCCTGGAGCGCGCCACCGTGGCCGCGCTGCAGCGCCGCGGCCTCACCGGCAACGCCCGCTACGACGCGCTGGTAGCCTTCACCCGCGCCGTCATCGTCGCCCGCGGCGCGGTGGGCGACGGCGAGCTGGCGGACTTCATCGCCGCCGGCTACAGCCAGCAGCAGTCGCTGGAAGTGGTGCTGGGCGTCAGCCTCGCCACCCTGTGCAACTTCGCCAACAACCTGGCCGCCAACGACATCAACCCGGAACTCGCCGCCTTCCGCCCCGGCGCGCTGCAAGCATGAGCGCCGCGCTGAACTGGTTCGCCGAGCAAGCCGAGGCGCTGGACCGCGACGACAGCCACGCCGAAGCCCTGGTGCCGGAACTGGCCAGCCGCGGCCTGTTCCGCATCGGCGTGCCGCAGGCGCTGGGCGGCAGCGGCGGCGACACCTACGACGCGGTGGAAGCCATCGCCGCCGTCGCCGGCCAGTCGCTCACCGCCGCCTTCGTCTTCTGGGGCCAGCGCACCTTCATCGAGTTCCTGCTGCAGACACCCAACGAAGCGCTGCGCGAGCGCCTGCCGCCGCTGCTGGCCGGCGAGCATGCCGGCGCCACCGGCCTGTCGAACGCGATGAAGTTCCTCTCCGGCATCGAATCGCTGCAGATCGCAGCCACGCCCGACGGCGAGGGCTGGCGCCTGAACGGCAGGCTGCCGTGGGTGACCAACCTGCGCCGCGCCGGCTTCACCGTCGCCGCCGCGGTACAGACGCCGGACGGCGGCGCCGCGGTGGTCGCGCTGGACCACGACCAGCCCGGCCTCGCCCGTAGCGCCGACCTGGACCTGATCGCCCTGCGCGGCAGCAACACCGCCGCCATCAGCGTCGCCGACGTCGCCATCGACAGCAGCCGCCTGCTGCATGCCGACGCCCGCAGCTTCTGCCCCGGCGTGCGCCCCGCCTTCCTCGGCCTGCAGCTCGGCATGTCGCTGGGCGTCGCCCGCCGCGCGCTGGCACAGGCCAGGCAGGAGGGCCAGGGCGCCCACGCGGTGCTGCTGCCGCAGATCGAACAGACCTCGGCCGAACTGGAAGGCATCGCCACCAGCCTGCGCGAAGGCCTCGCCGCCAAACGCTTCCAGGCCGAACCGGCGGCGCTGTTCCGCCTGCGCATCCGCCTTGCCGAACTGGCGCAGGCGGCGGTGGGCCTGGAGCTTTCCGCCAGCGGCGGCCGCGCCTACCTGGCCGACCAGGACAAAGGCTTCCCCCGCCGCTGGCGCGAGGCCGCCTTCATCCCGGTGGTCACGCCCAGCCTCAGCCAGCTGCAGGGCGAACTGGCCAAGCACGCGAACCGATGACGCCAGCTGCAAGCCAGCCCCGCACGCTCGAAACGGCGGCATCGGCCAGCGCCGAAACGGTGCTGGCCGGCGACAGCCTTTCCTTTGCCTATGCCGACGGCAGCCCGGTGTTCAGCGAGGTGTCGCTGGCCATCCGCCGGCGCGAGATCGTCTGCCTGCTGGGCGGCAGCGGCTGCGGCAAATCCACCCTGCTGCGCACCCTGGCCGGGCTGGAACGGCCAGCCGCCGGCCAGGTGGCCTTCCTCGGCCAGCCCTGCAGCGCGCCGCATCCGCGCAGCGCGCTGGTGTTCCAGCAGGCCAGCCTGCTGCCCTGGCTGAACGTGGCGGACAACGTGCGCTTCGGCCTGGATTTCCGCCATCAGCCGCGCATCGCCGCCGAAGCGCGCGAGCGCCGGGTGGCCGAGGCCATCACCGCCGTCGGCCTCGCCGGCCGCGAGCGCGCCTGGCCGGCGGAGCTTTCCGGCGGACAGGCGCAGCGGGTTGCGCTGGCCCGCGCCCTCGCCCGCGAGCCGGAACTGCTGTTCGCCGACGAACCCTTCTCCGCACTGGACGCCATCACCCGCGCCGAAATGCAGGCGCTGCTGGTGGAGCTGGTGCACCGCTGGCATGCGGCGGTGCTGCTGGTGACCCACGACATCGACGAAGCCATCCTGGTGGCCGACCGCATCCTGCTCATGGGCAGCCGGCCAAGCCGCATCCACCGTGAATGGACGGTGGACATTCCCCACCCGCGCGAGGCCGACGCCGCCGCGGTCACCGCGCTGCGCCTGTCCATCCTCGGCGCCCTGCGCGAAAGCACGACCGGCGCCTGAACGCCGGCATTCCACGCACGCGATCCTTCCATCCAACCGAACGCCTGAACCTCCCGGAGCCCCCCATGGACCGCGACTCCCAAGCCACCCGCCCCCACGTCTGCGCCTCGCCCGACTGCGGCTGCGGCCTCACCCGGCGCGACTTCCTGCGCTTCTCTGCGCTGGCCACCGCCGGCGTAGCCGCGCCGCTGCTGCGCGCCGGCGATGCCTTCGCCCAGAACCGCCGCGGCGACGACGTACCGGTGAACATCGGCTACCTGCCCATCACCGACGCCAGCCCGCTGCTGATCGCCCATGCGCGCAAGCTGTTCGAAGCCGAGGGCCTGCGCACCGAGAAGCCGCGCCTGTTCCGCAGCTGGGCGCAGATCGTCGAAGCCTTCGTCGCCGGCCAGGTGAACGTCATCCACCTGCTGTCGCCGGCCACGCTGTGGGTACGCTACGGCACCCGCTTCCCGGCCAAGGTGGTGGCCTGGAACCACATGAACGGCTCCGGCCTCACCGTGGCGCCGGACATCCGCACGGTGGCCGACCTCGGCGGCAAGACGGTGGCGGTGCCCTTCTGGTACTCCATCCACAACATCCTGCTGCAGAAGCTGCTGAACGCGAACGGGCTGACGCCGGTCACCACCGGCCGCGGCGATCCCGGCCCCAAGGAAGTGAAGCTGGTGGTGCTGCCGCCGGCGGAAATGGTGTCCGCGCTGGCGGGCAAGTCCATCGCCGGCTACATCGTCGCCGAGCCCTTCAACGCCGCCGCCGAGGTGAACCAGGTGGGCAAGGTGCTGCGCTTCTCCGGCGACGTGTGGAAGGACCACGCCTGCTGCGTCACCTTCCTCGCCGAGCGCGACATCGCCGAGCGGCCGGAATGGGCACAGCGCGTCACCAGCGCCATCGTCAAAGCCCAGCACTGGACGCGCAGCAACCAGCTCGAAGCCGCCAAGCTGCTCTCCAGCAGCGGCGAAGGCCGCTACACGCCGCACCCGGTGGATACCCTGGCCAAGGTCTTCTCCACCACCGACTACGCCGGCTACGAAGCCAGCGGCGTGGTCCGCCACAAGGGCTGGCAGCAGCGCCGCATCGACTTCCAGCCCTACCCCTTCCCCTCCTACACCGAGGAGCTGGTGCGCTCACTGGCGAGCACCCGGCTGGAAGGCGACAACGGTTTCCTCAAGACCCTGGACCCGGCCTTCGCCGCCCGCGACCTGGTGGACGACCGCTTCGTCCGCGTCGCCCTCGACCAGCTCGGCGGCCCGCAAGCCTTCAGCCTGCCCGCCGACCTGCGCCGGCGCGAAACCGTGGAGGTCTGATGGCGGCGCCTTTGTCTTCCGCCTCCCCTGCCCTGGGTGCCGCCCAGGGCCGCCCGGCACGCCGCCGGGCGGCCGGCCCGCTGCTGCCGCTGGCCGGCCTGCTGCTGGCGGCGCTGCTGTGGGCACTGGCCACCGCGCTGATGGCGCGCAATACCCCCATCGCCGCCCAGTTCTCGCCGCAGCGGGCTTTCCCCGCCCTCGCCGGCCTGCTGGTCGATCCCTACCTGTGGGAGCACGTCGGCCTCAGCCTGCAGCGGGTGGCGGTGGGGCTGGCCTGCGCGCTCGCCATCGGCGTGCCGGCGGGCATCCTCACCGGCATCTCGGCGCACTTCGCCCAGGCCAGCGGGCCGCTGTTCCAGTTCCTGCGCATGATCTCGCCGCTGTCGTGGATGCCGATCGCGGTGATGGCGCTGGGCGTGGGCGACGCGCCGGTCTACTTCCTGCTCGCCTTCGCCGCCGTCTGGCCCATCCTGCTCAACACCGCCGCCGGCGTCGCCCAGCTGGACCGCAACTGGCTGCTGCTGGCGCGCAGCCTCTCCGCCACCCGCGGCGAAACCATCCTGCGGGTGGTGCTGCCCGGCATCACCGCCCACATCCTCACCGGCGTGCGGCTGGCCATCGGCATCATCTGGATCATCCTGGTGCCCGCGGAAATGCTGGGCGTGTCGGCCGGCCTGGGCTACTTCATCCTCGACGCCCGCGACCGCCTCGCCTACCCCGACCTGATGGCCGCCATCCTGCTGATCGGCTTCCTCGGCTACCTGCTGGACCACGCGGCGCGCTGGCTGCACAGGCGGTGGCTGCACCGGGCCTGAGCGCGGGCTAGGAACCTGAGGCGGCGAAGGGATTGAGCACGGTCAGCACCTCATCGACGACCAGGCCGTGCTGCATGTCTTCCGAATAGAGGGTGGAACAGCCAGCCTCGAGCGCGGCGGCGACGATCAGGCTGTCCCAGTAGTTGAAACGGTAGCGCTGCCGCAGGCCTGAGCCGCGGCGGTGGAGCGCCGGGCCCGGCGCGATCACCCGGCAGCGCTGGTAGAAGCTCTCCACCAGCGCCTGCAGCGGCGCCTCCGCCATGCCCGCCTTGCGCAGCAGGTTCGACGAAACCTCCGCGATCACCTGCTCGCTGATCACGTATCTCGCGGGGTGGACGACCAAACGGCACGCCGTGGCGTGCCGTTCTTCTTCCCCCGGCCTCAGCACCAGGGCATAGAGCCAGACATTGGAGTCGATGAAGCACTCATCGCTCATGGCTCTCGTCCCGGCTCAGCGGCTCGAAGCCGGGCACGACCAGGGGCTCCCGGCACAGCAGGGCGATCGCGTCGTCCTTGGCGGCCGCCGCCGGCTGGTCGCCTTCGTACATCACCACCACCCGCACCGCCATGCCGGGCGCCAGGGGAACAGACGCGGGCAGCGGTATGGCTGCATCGCGGATGACCGAATCGAACTCGACTGCCTGCATGATGGAACTCCTGCTCGAACACGCGTCGCCACATCATAGAACAGGAGTGCAGCCCCCATCC
>NZ_WUEI01000069.1 GCF_012911025.1 Azoarcus sp. TTM-91
CGGGGGGCGTGAAAGAGGGCGGGGAGTGGGAGCAAGGCGCGCCTCTCCGCGCGTAATCAGTTTCCCTGGACAGGACGAGAGTCGGCGGCCGCTTCCACCACCTCGCCGACATCGGCGAACAGCTCGCCCGCAGCCAGGCGCAGCTCCACGCTGGCGAACTCCACCGCTTCCTCGCCAGCGTAGGGGTGCAGCACCCACAGGCCGTCGGCGCCCTTGCGGTAGACGTCGGTGGCGCGGCGGTCGATGTCCACCAGCACGTATTCGCGCAGGCTGGCCAGGCGGCGGTAGTGGGCGAACTTGTCGCCGCGGTCGTAGTTGCCGGTGGCGGGCGAGAGCACCTCGACGACCAGCAGCGGATGGGCCTTGGACAGCCGGCTGGCGTGGTCGGCGGCGTCGCAGGTGACCATCACGTCGGGATAGAAATAGGCATTGGCGGCTTCGACGTGCAGCCGCATGTCGCTGATGTAGGTCTGGCAGGCGCTGCCGCGCAGGTGCTGGCGCAGGGCAACGAAGATGTTGCCGGCCACGGTGACATGGCGATCCTCCGCGCCGGCCATGGCGAAGACCTCGCCGTGCAGGTATTCGTGGCGCTGCTCCTGGGTCTCTTCCCAGGCCAGGTATTCGGCCGCGGTCAGCGGCGAGCCTTGCTGTGCGTATCCCATGGTCGGCCTCGCAGGCGTGGTGCTCGGGCGATTATGCGGCATGTGGCGGCCGGGCCGCAGCAGGGGCGCTGCCGCTCAGGCCGTGCCCTCGCCGCCGCAGGCCAGGCTCTCCGTCTCCACCGGCACATACACCAGCAGGCGCTCGCCGTTGCGTGGGGCAGACCACCAGTTCATCTGCTGCAGCTCGACGAAGCTGCCGTCGGCGCGGCGGAAGCGCTTGCGGTGGTTTTCCACGCTGCGAACTTCGTAGCGCTGCCAGGTTTCGCGGAATTCCTCGGAGATGGCGAGGTAGCGCTGCAGATCGGCGTTCCAGACGGGGTCGTCCAGGTGGTCGGCCATGGCGGCGCGGAAGGAGGCGACCAGCTGCGGCATCACCTGCTCCCAGTCGGCGAGGTGGGCGCGCCAGGCGGGGTTGGTGAAGGCCAGGTAGATGCAGTTGCGCTCGTCCGCCGGCACGCTGGCGAGGTCCACGCCCACCAGTTCGCAGTAGGCGGCGTTGAAGCCGAGGATGTCGTAGCGCGGGTTCTGGATCACCGCCGGGAAGGGCTCCAGGCGGTCGAGGATGGCCCGGGCGGCGGCGGAGAGCCGGGTGCATACGCGGCTCTTGGGCAGGCCGGCCTGGGGGAAGCCGGCCAGCGACAGCAGGTGACGCGTCTCGGCCTCGCTGCATTGCAGGGCTTCGGCGATGGCGTACAGCACCTGCATGGAGGGATGCACCGGCCGGCCTTGTTCGAGCCAGGTGTACCAGGAGGCGCTGACGTTGGCGAGCTGGGCCACCTCTTCCCGCCGCAGGCCGGGCGTGCGGCGGCGGCCGATGCGCGGCAGGCCGACGCGCGCCGGCTCCAGGTTCTCGCGGCGGGCACGCAGGAAGGCGCCCAGCTCGCGGTTGCGCGGGGTGATTTCCGCGGCGGCCGACGGGGTGGACGATGGAGCTGTGGCGCTGGCGGCGGGCGGGGAGGCGACGAGGCTCATGGCGGCGGTCCGTATGGAAGAGCGTGGGCGGGGAGGTGTCCGCGCAGCTCGCTGGCGAGAAAGGGTTGCGCAGGGCTGGGGGCGCGGTCTGCACCGGCTCCGTCGCTGCGCTGACTGGTGGTGCCAGTCCTAGGATAGACAGAGTCTGGTACCAGTTTACCGCGCCGCGCATACTCCGGCCATCTTGCCGGAAACGGCATTCCGAGTTTGCTGCCATGTCCCGAATCGCCTCCACTCCCCAGGCTGCACCGCGCGCCGCGACACCCCGGCTGAGCATGGCCGGCCTGACCGTGCTGCTGGCCGGCCAGCTGCTGCCGCAGATCGACTTCACCATCGTCAACGTGGCGCTGGACGCCATTGCCCGTTCGCTGAACGCCGACGCCACCGGGCTGGAACTCATCATCGCCGCCTATGGCGTGGCCTTCGCCGTGTGCCTGGCGATGGGTGGCCGGCTGGGCGACAAGCTGGGCCGGCGGCGGGTGTTCGAGTGGGGCGTGGCGCTGTTCTTCGTGTCTTCGCTGTTGTGCGGGCTGGCGCAGGCGGTGTGGCAGCTGCTGGCGGCGCGGGCGCTGCAGGGCGTGGCGGCGGCGCTGATCGTGCCGCAGATCCTCGCCACCATTCATGTGACGCTGCAGGGCCATGCGCACTCGCGGGCGCTGGGCTACTACGGCGCCATCGGCGGCCTTTCTTTCATCGTCGGCCAGGTGCTGGGCGGCTTCCTGATTTCGGCCGACGTCGCCGGCCTGGGCTGGCGCAGCGTGTTCCTGATCAACCTGCCGCTGTGCCTAGGCGTGCTCGCCTGCAGCCGGCGCTGGGTGCCGGAGACGCGGCGCGAGGGCTGCGCCGCCATCGACTGGCCGGGCACGCTGCTGCTGGCGACCTTGATCGTCTGCCTGCTGCTGGCGCTGACGCTGGGCCCCGGCCTGCGCTGGTCCTGGCCCTGCCTGGCCTTGCTGGCGGCGGTGCTGCCGCTGCTGGCCGCGCTGTGGCGGGTGGAGCAGGAGCAGGCGCGCCGCGGCGGTCATCCGCTGCTGCCGCCGGAGTTGCTGCGCCTGCCCAGCGTCGGCTTCGGCCTGCTGGTGGCCGTCCTGTTCTTCTCCGGCTGGAGCGGCTTCATGTTCGCGGTGGCGCTGACCTTGCAGAGCGGCGCCGGCCTGTCGCCCTTCGAGTCCGGCAATGCCTTCATCGCGCTGGGCGCGTCCTACTTCGTCTCCTCGCTGCTGAGCGCGCGGGTGTCGGCGCGGCTGGGGCAGGCGCGTACGCTGATCGTCGGCTGCCTGATCCAGATGAGCGGCCTGCTGGCACTGATGCTGACCTTCGAACGGGTGTGGCCGCAGCCGGGCGTGCTCAACCTGATGCCGGCGACCTGCCTGATCGGTTTCGGCCAGGCCTTCATCGTCGGCAGCTTCTTCCGCATCGGCCTGTCGGACGTGCCGCAGCAGCAGGCCGGCGCCGGTGCGGCCATGCTGTCCACCGTGCAGCAGGCGGCCTTCGGCCTGGGCGCGGCGCTTATAGGCGCGGTGTTCGCCCAGGTGCTGCACGGCGGTGGCGACTACCGCCAGGCGGTGCTGGCGGCGCTGGGCTCCGAGCTGGTGTTGATGCTGATGCTGGTGAGCAGCGCGCTGGTGTTCCACGGCCGTCGCAGCCGCCGCTGCCCGGCCTGAACCTCAGCTTTCCGCGATGTCCGCCAGCAGCGCCGCCAGCGCCTGCGGCTGCGACATGAAGGGCGAATGGCTGGCGTCCAGCGTATGTACCCGGGTGGGGTTGGCCGGCACGAAGGCGTCGGCGGCGGCGATGAAGCGTTGCTGCAGCGCCGGGCGTATCGCCTGGTCCTGCAGGCAGCGGATGTAGTGCCGCGGCACCGCGCCCCAGCGCGCGGCGGTGGTGGCGACCGGGGTGGCGAAGGGCGCGACCGGCACGTCCGGCGTCAGCAGGTTGGCGACGGCGGCGTAGGCGATGTCGTCCACATCGCCGTAGAAGGCGGCCTTGTTGGCGGCGCGGTAGGCCTCGTCGGCGCTGCGGTGGTTGATGCGCAGCGCGCCGACCGCGCTGGGGTCGGCGACGAACAGGCCGCCCACCCGCTGGCCCTCGTTCTCCGGCGCATCGATGTAGCTCACCGCCGGCACGCCGGATTCCGGCATGAAGGCGGTGAGATAGACGAGATGGGCGATGGCCTCCGGCGCCCGTTCCGTCACCGCGCTGGCGACGATGCCGCCCATGCTGTGCGCGACCAGCACCACCTTCTCGTGGCCCAGGCCGCGCAGACGCTGCAGCGTGGCGAGGGTGGCGTCCACATAGTCGTTGAGGGTGACGCCGGCCAGCGGCGAGGTTTCGGTGGCGAGCTTGGCCGGCCGCTGCGGCTGCTCCAGGTAGGTGGCGGGGAAGCGGGCGTTGAGGCCGTGGGCCGGCAGGTCGCAGGCGACGGCGGCATGGCCGCGCGCGGCCAGCAGCGGGATGATGCGCTCATAGGTCCAGGCGCCGTGCCAGGCGCCATGAACGAGCAGGAAAGGCAGGGCGGACGAAGGCTGGCGGGTGTCGCTCATGATGGGGTCTCCTGATGTAGGCGGCCTTGTGCCCGGCCGCTGGTGTGACATCAGGATAGCCCCAAGCGGCGCCGCAGTGCAGGCCGGCCGCGTGGCGGCGGGGCGGTGGCGTCCGCCGCCAGGCCGGCGTTCACCGCGCCAGCTTGCGGCTCCAGCGCTGGTACAGCCGTTTCATCACCGCATGCATGGCGGCGCTGCGGTTGTCGGCGTCGCGCAGGGTTTCGGCGCGGCTGCTGACCGCCGGGTTGCCGGCGGCGAGTTCGCGGTCGATCTCGTGGCCGTTGCGCTCCACCGACAGTTCGATGAGGGCCGGCGTCATCTCGAGGTGGCATTGCATGCCGAGGTGGCGGTCGCGGGCGACGAAGACCTGGTGCGGGCAGTCGGCGCTGCTCGCCAGCAGCACCGCGCCCGGCGGCAGCTCGAAAGTGTCGCCGTGCCACTGGAACACCGGGATCTCGGCGCCGGCGTCGCCGCCGAACCACTCCGCCGCGTAGGGCACGGCGGCAACCTTGATGCGCTGCCAGCCGATTTCCCGGCGCGGGTTGCGCCGCACCTGTGCGCCCAGCGCATGGGCGAGGATCTGGCTGCCGAGGCAGTGGCCGGCCACCGGGATGCCCTGGCGGTCGGCCTCGCGGATGAGCTGGAACTCCTGCTCCATCCACGGCAGGCCGTCGTTCACGCCCATGTAGCCGCCCATGAACACCAGGCCGGAGTATGCGGAAGGGGAGGCCGGCACCGGCGCGCCGTCCACCAGCGGGATCACCACCGAGGGAACACCGAGCTGCTCCAGCACCGCCGGCAGCGCGCCGGGGGCGCCCACCTCGGTGTGCTGGAAGATGGCGACCGGCTTCATGGCCGGCTTCCCCGGCGAACGGATTGCTGCGACATCAGGCGAACCCCATCAGTTGATTCAGATGGTCCGGATTGTGCAACAGGGTGTCGCTGGCGCCGTCGTAGATGATGCGGCCGCGGTCCATCACCACCGCCTTGCTGGTCAGCTCCAGCGCCTGGCGGGCGTGCTGCTCCACCAGGATGAAGGAGAGGTCGCGGTCCAGCGTCATCTGGCCGATGGCGCGCACCAGCTCCTCCACCACCACCGGGGCCAGGCCTTCCAGCGGTTCGTCCAGCAGCAGCAGGCGCGGGTTGAGCAGCAGCGCGCGGGCAATGGCCAGCATCTGCTGTTCGCCGCCGGAGAGCTGGGTGCCCATGTTGTCCTCGCGCTCCTGCAGGCGCGGGAACAGGTCATACACCTTCTCCAGCGTCCACTTGCCCGGCCGGGCGGTGACGGCGAGGTTCTCGCGCACCGTCAGCGAAGGGAAAATCCAGCGTTCCTGCGGCACCCAGCCGAGGCCGGCGGCGGAGCGGCGGTGCGCCGGCACGGCGACCAGGTCGCCGCCGCGCCATTGCATGCGGCCGCCGCGCAGCACGGTGGCGCCCATCAGAGTGGCGATCAGCGTACTCTTGCCGACACCGTTGCGGCCCAGCAGGGCCAGCGTTTCGCCCTCGGCCAGGGTGAGGTTGATGTCTTCCAGGATGATGGCGCGGTCGTAGCCGGCGCTCACGCCTTCCAGGCGCAGCAGCGGCGTGTCGCCGGTGGCGCTTGCCGCCGGCGCGGCGGAAACAGCGGTGCTCATCAGGCGTGGCCCTCCGAATTGCCGAGATACACCGTGCGCACCTCGGGATTGGCCATGATCTCGGCCGGCGTGCCTTCGGCCAGGATGCCGCCGGCCACCAGCACGGTGACGCGGCTGGCGAAGCGCGACACCAGGTGCATGTCGTGCTCGATGAAGAGCAGCGAGATGTCTTCCGGCAGCTCGGCGATCACCTCGAACAGCTCGGCGCTCTCGCCGGAGGGAATGCCGGCGGCCGGCTCGTCCAGCAGCAGCACCCGCGGCCGCAGCGCCAGCGCCACCGCCACTTCGACGATGCGCTGCTGGCCGTAGGGCAGGGTGCGGGTGAGCAGGTGGCCGACGTGGCCCAGGCGCAGCTGCGCCAGGATTTCCGCCGCCTCGTCCAGCGCCGCGCGGTGCTCGCCGGTGCGCTTGTACCAGCGCGCGGTCAGGCCCAGGCGCTCGCACACCGCCAGCGTCACCGACTGCATCGGCGTCAGCTCCGGGAACAGCGAGGTGACCTGGAAGGTGCGCGCCAGCCCGCGCTTGACGCGCTGGTCCGGCCGCTGGCCGGTGATGTCCTCGCCCAGCAGGGTGATGCTGCCGCTGGTGGCGGGCACGGTGCCGGTGAGCAGGTTGATGAAGGTGGTCTTGCCGGCGCCGTTGGGGCCGATCAGCGCATGGCGGGCGCCCATCGGCAGGCTGAAGTTCACCGCGCGGGTGACCTGCAGCGCGCCGTAGTTCTTGCTCAGGCCGGTGGTGGTGAGGGCGATGCTCATGCCGTACCTCCCTTGGTTGCGGGGGTGGCGGGCACCGCCTTGGTGGTGCTGGTCCTGGCCACCGGCATCAGGCGCTGGCGCAGCGAGCGCAGGATGCCGAGCACGCCGCCGGGGGCGAACAGCACCACCAGCACCATCACGCCGCCGACGCCGAACTGCCAGTATTGCGGGTTGAGGTCGGACAGCAGGTCGCGGGCGATCACGAACACCGCCGCGCCCACCAGGCCGCCGTAGCGGTGGCCGGCGCCGCCCAGCAGCAGCATGATCAGCACCTCGGCGGAGAGGCCGAAGGACAGCGTTTCCAGCGCCACGAACTGGCTGGTCTGCGCCATCAGCGCGCCGGCGATGCCGGCGAAGATGGCGGCGAACACATAGGCCTGGCGCAGGCGGGCGGCGGTCGGCGTGCCGATGGCCGCCATCCGCTTCGGGTTCTCGCGCAGGCCTTCCAGTGTGAGGCCGAAGGGCGAATCTATGATCCGGGTGGCGACGATGAAGCACAGCGCCAGCACCACGAAGGTGTAGAAGAAGGCGGTCTGGCCGAACAGGTCGAACTCGAACATGCCCAGCACCGGCGATACCACCATGCCCTGCAGGCCATCGTCGCCGCCGGTGAGCCAGCGCGCGCGGTTGGCGGCCTCGAACACCAGCAGGCCGAAGCCCAGCGTCACCATCAACTGCGCCAGGTGCTGCACCCGCAGCACCGCGAAGCTGGTGATGAGGCCGAGCAGGCCGGCCACCAGCGCGGCGATCAGCAGGCCGGAAATGGGTTCGCCCCAGCCATGCACAGCCAGCAGGCCGGCGGTGTAGGCGCCGATGCCGAAGAACATGGCGTGGCCCAGCGAAAGCAGGCCGGCGTAGCCCACCAGCAGGTCGAGCGACAGCGCGAACAGGCCGAGCGCGGCGACGTGGGTGGCGAGCAGGTAGTACTCGGGGAGGAACAGGGCGACCGCGAGCGGCACCGCGAGCCACAGGGCGATCTCGCCGCCGCGCCGCCGCAGCCAGCCGGCCTCGGCGGTGGAGGGGGGACAGGATGGGGTCACGATTTCTTTCCCAGCAGGCCGTGCGGACGCCACATCAGCAGGGCGACCATGACTGCGTAAATGATGAAGGAGCCGATTTCGGGCAGGAAGTACTTGGTCATCATGTCGATGACGCCGACCACGCAGGCCGCCAGCAGCGCGCCGCCGACCGAGCCCAGGCCGCCGACCGAGACGACGATGAGGAAGAGCACCAGGTACTTCAGCGGGAAGGCCGGGGTGAGGCCGAGGATCTGGATGCCCAGCGCCCCGCCCAGGCCGGCGAGGCCGCTGCCGATGGCGAAGGTGAGGGCGAACACGCCGCCGACGTTGATGCCCAGGCCGGTGGCCATCACCGGGTTATCCACCGCGGCGCGGATCTTGGCGCCGAAGCGGGTGCGCTCCACGCCCAGCACCACCGCGGCGGCGACCAGCAGGCCGACGGCGACCAGGAACAGGCGGAAGATGCCCACTTCCAGGCCGAGGAGGTTGACCTGGCCCTGCAGGAAGGCGGGCAGTACCACCGGCTGCTGGCTGGGGCCGTAGAACCAGGTGATGCCGGCCACCGACATAAAGGTGAGGCCGACGGTGAACAGCACCTGGTCCAGCGGGCCGCGCCGGTACAGGCGCTGGTACAGCAGGCGCTCGACGACGATGCTAGCGAGCGCCACCACGGCGAAGGCGACGGGCAGGGTGACCAGGAAGGGCACCCCGGCCCGCTGCATCAAGGTGGTCGCGACATACCCACCGAACATGGCGAAGGCGCCATGGGCGAGGTTGACGAACCCCATCATCCCCATCGTCACGGAGAGGCCGATGCTGATCAGGAACAGCAGCATCCCGTAGGCCAGACCGTCGAACAGGACGGTGAGCAGTATCGCAAGCATCTGGTGCGTGCCTCCGTATGGCGGGTTACTGGGCTTCCTTGGCTGGGTCCTTGACCCGCTCGAACTTGTCGAACTCGACGTTCACCAGCTCGCCGTCGACCTTCTCCACCTTGCGGATGTAGACCGTCTGCACGATGTCGCGGGTGGCGGCGTCGATCTCGATCGGGCCGCGCGGGCTCTCCAGCTTCAGGCCCTTGAGCGCTTCCATGACCTTGTCGCCGCTGATGTCGCCCTTGGTCTTCTCCAGCGCGCCGGCGATGGCGGCCATGCCGTCATAGGCGCTGACGGCGAAGTAGCTGGGGCGCATCTCCTTGCCGAAGGCGGCGTAGAAGTTCTTCACGAACTTCTTGTTCAGCTCGGACGGGTGGGCGTAGGAGTAGTGGTGGCTGGTGATGAGGCCCAGCGCCACGTCGCCGGTGGCCTGCAGGTAGCTGTCGTCGGTGGCTTCGCCGGTGGCGAAGAGCTTGATGCCGGCTTCGTCCAGGCCACGTTCCTTCCAGGCCTTGAGGAAGGCCGGGGGCATCACGCCGGAGGGGAAGAAGAAGAACACCGACTGCGGCTTCTCGTCCTTGATGCGCTGCACGTAGGCGGAGAAGTCCGGGTTGTTCATCGGCGTGCGCACGCTGCCGACCACCTTGCCGCCGCCGGCGGCGAAGGCCTTCTCGAAGGCGTTGTGGGCGTCGGTGCCGGAGGCGTAGTCGGCCACCACCACATAGGTTTCCTTGATGCCGTTCTTCAGCATCCACTGCGCCATCGGCGCGGAATCCTGCTGCACGGTGAAGGACACGCGGGCGATGTAGGGCGAGCTGGTGGTGATCGCCGAGGAGGAGGCGTTCATCACCACCGTCGGGATCTTGGCCTGGGTGACGATGGGGGCGATGGCGTAGGCGTTGGGGCTGAAGTCCAGGCCAGTGATGAAGTTCACCTTGTCGCGCACGATCAGCTCCTGGGCGAAGCGCTTGGCCGCGTCCGGGCCGGGGCCGGCGGTGTCCTTCTTCACGATCTCCACCTTCTTGCCGGCGATCTTGCCGTCATGTTCCTTGAGGTAGAGCTGGATGCCGGCGTCGAACTGACGGCCATAGTCGGCGTAGGGGCCGGAGAAGGTTGCGATGACGCCGATGCGGAGAGGATCGTCGGCGGCAACGGCAACGTTCGCCAGGCTCGCTCCCGCTAGTGCGAGGGCGGCCAGCAGGCCTGCTTTCTTCATCATGGGAATCTCCACTTCATGATGCCCCTATCTCTGTGGGGCGGGGGGTTGGCGGCCCGGCGGAGGTCGTCCGCCGGTACATCGTCCTGCGCGCTAGCGTGGCGGCAGGATCACTTGTTCCCTCGTACCGGCGCGCCTCAGGCGAGCAGGGACTTGAGATCGAAGGATTCGTCTGCCAGCTGCGCTGCGGTGGCGCTGGCGCCGGCGGCAACCAGCTTGCGCCCCAGCATGTGCTCGGCTGGGCGGCTGGCAGTATGCACCGCCGCCATGCGTCCATTGCGCAGGCAGAACACGGTGAAGCGGCCGCTGGCGGGATCGCCGCGGACCACCACTTCGTCGTCCGCCGCCATCAGGCCGGCCATCTGCAGCTTGGCGTCGTACTGGTCGCTCCAGAACCAGGGCACCGAGGCGTAGGGCTGCGGCGCGCCCACCAGCAGGCTGGCGGCGGCGCGGGCGAGGTCGTTGGCTGCCTGGATGGATTCCAGCCGTATCGGCCGCGCCGGATCGGGCGCGTAGGGGTTGGGGAAGGCGGCGCAGTCGCCGGCGGCCAGCACGCGGGGCGCGGAGGTCTGCCCCAGGCCGTCGGTGAGGATGCCGTTGGCGCAGGCGATGCCGGCGGCCTCGGCCAGCCCGGTGTTGGGAATCACGCCGATGCCGACCACCACCAGGTCGCAGTCGATGCGCTCGCCGCTGGCCAGCTCCACCGCGCACACCTTGCCGTTGTCGCCATGCAGTGCGGAAACGGCCTGGCCGAAGGCGAAGCCGACGCCGTTGCGGCGGTGCAGGTCTTCGACGAAGGCGCTCATCTGCGGCGTGACCGCGCGGGCGAGCAGGCGCGGCAGCGCCTCGACCACGGTGACGTCCAGCCCGCGGCCGGCGAGGGCGGCGGCGACTTCGAGTCCGATGAAGCCGCCGCCGATGATACAGGCGCGGTGGGCGCCGCCCGCCGCGGCATCCAGCCGCAGCGCGTCATCCACCGTGCGCACTTCCAGCACGCCGGCCAGGCCGGCGCCGGGCACCGGCAGTGGCCGGCAGCGGGCGCCGGTGGTGAGCGCCAGCCAGTCGTATTCCAGGCTGCTGCCGTCGTCCAGCGTCACCTGCTGCCGCTCCGGCGCCAGCGCGGCGACGCGGCGGCCGAGCAGCAGTTCGATGCCGCTCTCGCTGTAGAACGCCTCGCTCTTCACCGGCAGCGATTCCACCGTGCTCTTGCCGGTGAGCAGGCCCTTGGACAGCGGCGGGCGCTGGTAGGGCGGCAGGGCTTCGTCGCCGACCATGACGATGCGGCCCTCGAAGCCGAGGTTGCGGGCGCTGGCGGCCAGCTGCAGGCCGGCATAGGAGGCGCCGGCGATGAGCAGGGCGGCGCGTGCGTTCATGGCGGTCTCCACGGGGCGTCGCCGTTCAGGCCTGGGTGGCCGGCACGGTGATGATGATGCCGTCCAGCTCGGCGCTCATCGGCAGCTGGCAGCTCAGGCGGCTGGTGGGGCGGCGCTCGGCGGCCACGCCTTCCAGCAGCTCCTGCTCCATGTCGTCGGCCGGCGGCAGGCGGTCGAGGAAGGCCTCGTCCACGTACACATGGCAGGTGGCACAGGAGCAGCAGCCGCCGCATTCGGCGTCGATGCCGCGGATGTTGGCGCGGATGGCGGCTTCCATGACGCTGAGGCCGGCGGGCGCATCCACCGCGCGGGTGCTGCCGTCCTTGAGGATGTAGTTGATCGTGGGCATCAGAACATCTCGAAATACTCGCGGTGCTCCCATTCGGAGACCTCGAGGTTGAATCGGGCGATTTCGGCGTGCTTGATGTGGCACAGGTAGTCCACGAAGCGCTGGCCGAGTTGTTCGCAGAGGTAGGCATCCGCGCGCAGGCACTCCAGCGCGTCGCCCAGGGTGCGGGGCAGCTGCTCCGCCGGGGTTTCGTAGGGTGCGTCCGCCGAGGGGCCGGGGTCCAGCCTGCGCTCCAGGCCGTCCAGCCCGGAGAAGAGCTGGGAGGCGAGGTAGAGATAGGGATTGGCGGTGGGTTCGCCGATCCGGTTCTCGATCCGGGTGCCGGCATCGCCGACGCCGCCCAGCACCCGCAGCATGGCGCCGCGGTTGTCCCGGCCCCACACCGCGCGGTCGGGCGCCAGGGAGAAGGGGCGGTAGCGGCGGTAGCCGTTGATGGTGGGGCTGGCGAGCGCGGCCGAGGCGCAAGCGTGGCTCAGCAGGCCGCCGAGGTAGTGGCGGCCGGCGTCGCTCAGGTCCTGGCCGGCGGCTTCCGGGATGAAGGCGTTGGTGCCGCTGCCCTTGTGGCGCAGGGACTGGTGCAGGTGCCAGCCGCTGGACATCACGTTGGGGATCTTGGGCCGGCACATGAAGGTGGCGTGGTAGCCGTGGCGGCGGCACACCTGCTTCACCGCGCTGCGCAGCAGCACCATGGCGTCCGCCGGCGCGAGGCCGACGGTGGGGCCGAAGGTGAGCTCGAACTGGCTGGGGCCGAATTCGATCTCCAGCGAGCGCAGCGGCAGGCCGAGGCCCTGCAGGTTGGCGCGCAGCAGCTCCATCACCGCGTCCACATCGTCGTAGCGCTGTTCGGTGAGGTACTGGTGGCCGTGCGACAGCAGCGACACCGCCGGCGGCGTGCCGGGCTGGCCGGAGTCGGCCAGGTTCATGCGCTTGTCGTCGAGGCGGAAGACGTGGAACTCCACCTCCAGCCCGGCGACGAACTCCAGCCCGTGGGCGTCCAGCCGCTGCACCGCGCGGCGCAGGATGTTGCGGGTGGACAGCGGCGAGGGCCGGCCGTCGCTCATGAACATGTCGCACAGCAGCCAGCCCGTGCGGTTGGCCCAGGGCAGCACCTTGAAGGTGGCCGGGTCGGCCACCATGGTGAAGTCGGCGCCGCCCTGCATGCCCTCGAAGTCGAAGCCGCCGCCGGTGGCGAACACCGGGAAGACAGTCTTGTGCGAGGTGTCCTTGGCGAGCAGCGTGGTGGTCATGTTCACCCCGCTGCGCAGGGCCGACTTGGCCTCCGCCGCAACCAGGGTCTTGCCGCGCAGCACGCCGTGCTGGTCGGGGAAGGCGAAGCGCACGAGCTCCAGCCCGTCGGCGTCGATGCGGCGGATGACTTCATCCGCCGCGGCCGCCTGCTCCGCCGTCCACACGTCGAATCGATCGACAAAGCTGGCCATGCCGGCTCCTTACTTCGCCAGCCGCGCAGCGGCCCAGGTGGATTCCCGGCGGCGCTTGAGGTCGGCCTCGCGCCAGTAGGTTTCCGGCTCGCTGCCGCTGGTGTTGACGCCGTCGATGGAGGGCGGGCCGCTGAAGGTGGCGGCCTGCGCCTGGTCGATCAGCATGGGCACGCTGTCGCCGGCCTGGGTGCGCTCGATGGCGTCCACCAGGATGCGGCGGTAGGCGATGATGCCCTTGTCGGTGGTGCCCAGGTGCTCGCGGGTGCGGTCCTGGATGGTGCCCTGGGACTCGATCGCCCACTGGTCGTGCACATTGATGTCCATGCCCATGCCGGTGTAGGTCTGGGTGTTCTGCTCGGAGACGCTGTAGCCGTAGTTGTTGCGCTTGTTCTGGCGCGAGGTGTAGTCGGGCAGCTCGTACAGCTTCAGGCGCTGCTCGCGCATCTGCTCCTTGTTCACCGGGCCGGTGAAGCTGGTGAAGATGGCGTACCAGTAGCAGTTGTGGTCATCGACCGGCACGTGCCACTGGGAGATGGTCATCTCCGAACTCATCGGGATCACGAAAGCCTGCGGGAAAACGACGTTGGTCACCCGCACGTGGGTGGTGTTCTCGTTCAGCTCGCGCAGCGTGGTCAGGCGCAGGCCGTAGTCGGTGCTGTCCACCTTGATCTCCGGGCGGTCGTACTCGCGCAGTACCTTGGTGATCGGGATCTGGGAGTCAGCGGAGGCGCCGCGGAACTGCTTGCCGTAGCTCTCGTCGGTGCTTTCGTCCTCGAAGAAGCGGTGCAGGTAGGAGGCGTGGGCGGGGTCGATGCCGACTTCCAGTGCCTGCAGCCAGTTGCATTCGAACAGGCCCTTGAAGGCGAACACATGGCTGTCCGGGGCGACGAAACAGTCGAACTCCGGGAAGGCCGGCGGCTCGCCCTCGCCCAGGTAGGCGAAGATGATTCCGCTCTTCTCCACCACCGGGTAGGCGGACTGCTTGATGCGGGTGCACAGCTTGCTGCCCACCGGCTCGGCCGGCGTTTCCAGACAGGTGCCCTTGGTGTCGAACAGCCAGCCGTGGAAGGGGCAGCGCAGGCCGCCGCCCTCCAGGCGACCGTAGGCCAGGTCGGCGCCGCGGTGCGGACAGTCGCGGTCCAGCATGCCCAGCTCACCCTTCTCATCGCGGAACAGGACGAAGTCCTGGCCCATCAGGCGCACCGCGCGCACCGGGCGCTCGCCCGCCAGCTCGTCGGTGAGCGCCACCGGCTGCCAGTAGCGGCGCAGCAGCTTGCCGGCGGGCGCTTCAGGCCCGACGCGGGTGATCAAATCGTTCTGTTCGGCACTGATCATGGTGTTCTCCAGCGTTGGTCATGTACTGCATGCAATTGCATGCAATGATAGACAGCACTTGATCCAGGTCAACAAAAATTGCATTTTCGTGACTGTTGGCTATCAGGTGTACACATGACCGGATATCCTGCGGCACAGTCGGGAGTGGGCTTGCGTGCGGCGAGAATGCTCGATTTTCCCGCCATTCTCCAGTGCGGCTCCATTCCGGTGCTCTGCCCGCTTGCATGTTGTTGCATGCAAAATCCAAGCCAGTGTGTTTTGGTATTGTATTCTTGCATGCAGCCGCGATGTGCAGGGCTTGCAGGTGGCTGAAAAGGCGGGTTTTGCGCGGCTTCGCGTGCTTGTATGCAATGGCCGGCAGGCATGCTGGAGCCGCTGCCGTCGCTTGCACTGTCGTGGGGCACGCCGGCACCCGGCCGGTGCGGCTGGATGCCGGTGCGGCGAGCCGCAGGCGGAAGGGCGGGGGGCGGGTAGAATCCGCCGCTGGCTGTTGCAGTGGCCAGCGCCCGCGAGGCGCCGGAGTGGCCTTCCGCTCCGCTTCCAGCCGCCGGGGGCGCGGGCCGCCGGTCCGGCCCGGTAACGATGAATCCCAGGGAAGAAATCCCATGATGCAGTCTCAGCAGTCCCGCGTTCTGGTGCAGTTGCGCGATCTCATCCTCAAGGGCGCGTTCTCGCCCGGCGAACGCCTGGCGGAGATCCCGCTGGCGGAGCGGCTGGAATCCTCGCGCACGCCGGTGCGCCTCGCGCTGGCCACGCTGGAGCACGAAGGGCTGATCGAGCCGCTGGCCGGCGGCGGTTACCAGATGCGCCGCTTCACCGCCCAGGAGGTGGCCGACGCCATCGAGGTGCGCGGCATGCTGGAGGGCATGGCGGCCCGCCTGCTGGCCGAGCGCGGCGCTTCCCGCCAGCTCATGCGCGAGTTCGAGGAATGCCTGGAACAGGGCGACGAGGCGGTGAACAAGCCGACCATGGACCTGGACGACTACGCCATCTACCAGGAGATGAACAACCGCTTCCATGAATTGCTGGTGCAGGGCTGCGGCAATTCGGCGCTGATCCGCACCATGGACACGCTGAACGGCCTGCCCTTCGCCGCCGCCAGCGCCACGCTGCCGATGCAGTCGGCCTACAACGAGGAAGGCCACCAATGGATGCGCTACGCCCACCGCCAGCACCACGGCATCGTCGATGGCATCAAGCGTAGTCAGGGCGCTCGGGTGCAGGCGCTGGCGCAGGAGCATGTGCAGATCGCGCGCATGAACGTGGACGAGGCGCTGGAGCGGCCGGAGCGGGTGGCGGACGTGCTGCCGGGCATCCGCCTGATGACCGACGTCGGTCGCCTGCCGCGGCCCTGATTCCGGGAGACCATTGCCGATGACGATCACACGTTGCAGCTGGGCAGGCAGCGACCCGCTCTACATCGACTACCACGACAAGGAATGGGGCGTGCCTGAGCGCGATCCCGGCAAGCTCTTCGAACTGCTGCTGCTGGAAGGCGCCCAGGCCGGACTCTCCTGGATCACCGTGCTGCGCAAGCGCGAGCACTATCGCAAGGTGTACGACGGCTTCGACATCCAGCGCATCGCCCGCTGGGACGACGCCAAGCGCCAGGCGCTGCTGGCCGATCCCGGCATCATCCGCAATCGCGCCAAGGTCGAGGCGGCCACGCTGAACGCCCGGGCCTGGCTGGAGATGGAGGAAGCCGGCGTGGATCCGGCGCAGTGGCTGTGGCGCTTCGTCGACGGCAAGCCGCTGCAGCGCGAGGTGGGCGGCATGGCCGGCCTGCCGGCATCCACCCCCGTCTCCGACGCCATGAGCAAGGCGCTGAAGGCGCGCGGCTTCAAGTTCGTCGGCAGCACCATCTGCTACGCCTTCATGCAGGCCAGCGGCATGGTCAACGATCATTTCGCCTCATGTTTCCGCTGCCGCGAAGTCGCCATGCTGGGTAGGTGAGCCCGGCCGCGGCCGGCTGGCGCCGGCTGGCGCCGGCTGCAGCGGCGGTGCCCGCTCGTGGCCTGCGATGACGCGCGCCGGGGACGGTGTTAGCATCGGGCCCCAGTAGTGCGCGCTGTGCCGTTCAGGCCGGCCGCCGGGCCCTCCGGCCCATTCGAGCAACCTAGCGGACGAGGAGATGCGTGGAGCAATCGGGTAGGACCGTCGTGTTCGCCGACCTGACCGGCAGCACCGGTCTGTTCGAGTCGGCTGGCAACGTCGCTGCCACCCACGTGGTCACCCGCTGTACGCAGGCCGTGGGTTCCCACCTGGCGCGTTCAGGCGGGCGCGTGGTCAAGTACCTCGGCGACGGCGTGCTGGTCCTTTTCGACGACACGGTCGCTGCGGTGGACGCCTGTGCCCGGGTGCAGGACGTGCTGCGCGACCTCAATTTCGGCGAACTCCGCTCCGCACCGCTGGGCTTCAAGGTCGGCATCGAGTACGGCTCCATCGTCGAGCACGACGGCGACAGCTATGGCGACGCGGTGAACGTGGCCGCTCGCCTGTCCGACCGGGCCGAGGCCAACGAGATACTGATCGGCGAATCCGCTTTCAACCGCCTGCCCGAGTTCCGCCGTATCGCCTGCCACAGCCTGGACCGCATCAAGGTCAAGGGCAAGGCGGCGCCCATCCGCGTCTGGCGCATCGACTGGGCGCGTACCGCCGAGAGCACGCTCACCATCCCGATCGAGCTGCTGGAAGCCCAGAGCCAGCTGCGTTCCATGCAGCGGCTGGACCTGGACCGCCTCGATCAGCACCTGGAACTCGCTCCGCCGGATGGTCCGCTGGTGCTCGGGCGCGGCGAGGGCGCTGGCTTCATCGTCAACGATCCACGGGTGTCGCGCCGGCACGCCCGCATCGAGTGGAGCGGCGGCCAGTGCGTGCTGACCGACTTCAGCAGCAACGGCACCTGGGTGCGCTTCCCGGCCTCGCCTACCGCGGTCATGCTCAAGCGCGACAGCTGCGTGCTGCATGGCCAGGGCGAAATCGGCCTGGGCGCGACGCCGGACGACTTCACCGCCCCCACGCTGACTTTCCAGGTCATCAACGACGTTTGATTCCGCTTCATGCCACCGCCACGGGGAAAAGCCGCCGCGGCTGGGCATCGTTTCCCGTGGTCCCCCGTGCCACGCCAGACAAGGAGAACTCGCATGAGCCGAGCCCGTCGCTTCCTGCCCAAGGCCATCGCCTCCACTCTCGCGCTGCTCGCCGGCCAGGCGCTCGCCGCCGCTCCCGTGCCTGGCCACTACGCCGGGGTATTGCCCTGCGCCGACTGCCCGGGCATCGAGGTGCAGCTCGATATCGCCGCCGATGGCAGCTACGCCCTGCGCGAGCGTTACCGCGACCGGGAAGAAGGTGCGCGCGATCATGTTGGCCGCTGGATCATGGCTTCGGACGAACGCACGCTGGTGCTGCGCGGCGGCCATGAGCAGCCGCTCTACTTCTCGGTGGAGGACGAGCGCAGCCTGATGCAGCTGGACCGCGAGGCTCAGCCCATCGTCTCCAGCCTGGACTACCACCTGCGCCGCGATGACGCCTTGCCGCCGCTGGTGCCGCGGTTGATGCTCACCGGCCTGTTCCACCGCGGCAATGGCCCGGCCACCTTCGAGGAGTGCGGGCTCGGTCGGCCGCTGCCGGTGGCCAGCGCGGAAGGTTACGCGGCGCTGGAGCAGGCTTACGCCAAGGCGAAAGGCGCCGAGGACCTGGCGCTGATGACCCAGCTGCGCGGCCGCATCGAGCCGCGGCCGGCGGGCAACGGCGGCGCGGCGGTGCCCACCCTGGTGGTCGAAGCCGTCGACAGCTTCCGCCCCGGCGTCAGCTGTCTGCCGCCGCTGGCGAACGCGCCGCTGGCCGGCACCCACTGGAAGCTGATCCGCCTGGGTGACACGCCGGTGCAGGAAGGGCTGGTGCAGGAGCCGCATGTGGTATTCGACCCCACCGGCCGTGTTATCGGCGCCACCGGCTGCAACCGCCTGGTGGCGCGCTACGTCGCCGAGGGGCGCTCGCTGCGGATCGAGTCCGGCTTCACCACCCGCATGGCCTGCGCCCAGGGCATGGAAGTGGAAAAAAGCATGATGGCCGCGCTGACTGCCGCCCGCAGCTGGCGGGTTGCCGGCGGCATGCTGGACCTCTACGACGAGGTCGACCGCCTGGCCGGCCGCTTCATGGCGGTGACGGAAGAGAAAAACTGAGCTTTGCAGGCGGGAGGGAAGGCCCACCGCAGGCGAACGCCAGGAAAGCAAAAGGCCCGCGGGATACGCGGGCCTTTTTTCTACGCCTTGTGGGCGAAGCCGGCGGACGGGGCCGCCTTGAAACGGTTGCTGCTCAGCGCACTACCAGCTTCTGCTGAGCCAGCGCGGTGTTGGTGTCCTTGTGCAGCGCGTTGCGAACCACGCGCTTGAGCGCGTTCCAGCCGGCGTTGATCATGTCGCCGGTCGCTTCGGCACGCAGGCCGCGGGCTTCCATGATGAGGGCGGTGAGGTCGTTGGCGTTGAAGTCGTCGTCTTTGCGCATTTTTGATGCTCCTTGAATCGGCTGGCCCGTCGTGGGGGTACGGTGCTAATGTAGGGGTATTGTTGCGTCGCAACAAACGACGTTTTATCACGCGACGAAAGAGAAAAACTCAGCTATGGCCTACCGCCTCCCCCCACTGAACGCGCTACGCGCTTTCGAGGCTGCCGCCCGACACCTGAGCTTCAAGCATGCGGCGGAGGAGCTTTCGGTGACGCCCACCGCGATCAGCCACCAGATCCGTGGCCTTGAAGAAGCGCTGGGTGTGTCCCTGTTCCGCCGTTTGACGCGCGCGCTGGAGCTGACGCCGGAAGGCGAGGCGATGCTGCCCAAGATCACCGCCGGGCTGGACTGCTTCGCCGCCGGCGTGGAAAGGGTGAGGGAGATGGCGGGGACGCCGGGCGGCAGGCTGGACGTGATCGCGCCGCCGTCTTTCGCCTCGCGCTGGCTGGTGCCGCGGCTGCACCGCTTCTATGCCGATCACCCGGCGATCGAGTTGCATCTGGCGAGCGCGCTGCGCGCCATCGACGGCTCCGCCGGCCGTGACGGGCCGGGAGAAGACCTGCGTGGCGAGCGGCCGCAGCTGTGGATACGTTTCGGCGCCGGCCGCTATCCCGGCTTCCGCACCGAGTTGCTGTTCCGCCCCGGCTACACGCCGGTGTGCAGCCCGCGTCTGCTGCGCGCCCGCACGCCGCTGAAGGAAGCGGGCGACCTGCGCTTCCACAACCTCATCCATGACGACACCATCCTGGACCTGCGCGAGCGGCCGTCCTGGGGGGAGTGGCTGAAAGCCGCCGGGCTGGAGGACATCGGCACCCGTGGCGGTCTGCATTTCACCGACCCGGCGCTGGCGATCGCTGCGGCGATGGATGGCCTGGGCGTGGCGCTGGTACCCAAGCCCATGGTGTCGGCCGAGCTGGCCGACGGCCGCCTGGTGACCCCTTTCAACGTGGCGCTGGCGAGCTCCGCCGGCTACCACCTGGTGATGCAGCACTCCGCCGCCGAACTGCCGGCGGTGAAAGTGTTCCGCGAGTGGTTGCTGAACGAGGTGCATGCCGACGCCATCGCGATGGAAGGCGCCGGCTTCTAGCCGGGCAGAGTCGCCGCGCGGTCTCGTTCCGCCTCAGTAGGCCACGCTGAAGCGGCGGCGGCCGTGGGCGGGGCGCTCCAGTTCGTCGACGAAGGCGATGGCATAGTCGGCCACCGACACGCGGCTCTTGCCCTCGGCGTCGGTCAGCAGGCTGTCGCCGCCCAGGCGGAAATGGCCGGTGCGTTCGCCGGGGAAGATCTCCGCCGCCGGCGACAGCATGCTCCAGTCCAGCGTCTGCTCTTCCTGCAGCAGCTTCAGCGCCGCCCGCGCGCCTTCCGCCGTGCCTTTCCACTGCGCCGGGAATTCCGGCGTATCCACCAGTTGCACGCCCGGCGCCACTTCCAGGCTGCCGGCGCCGCCGACTACCAGTAGGCGGGGCACGCCGGCCTTGCGGGTGGCGTCGATGATGTTGCGGATGCCGGCGATGTAGTAGCCATAGACGTCCGCTTGCGCATGGCCGCTGAAGGCGCTGAGGACTGCATCGTGGCCGCTGAGCAGGCCGGCAAGGGCGCTGGCGTCCTGCACGTCTACCGCCACCCCGGTGAGGCCGGGCTGGGCTGGCAGTTTTTCCGGGTGGCCGACCAGCGCGGTGACCTGGTGGCCGCGGGCGAGCAGTTCCTCGCGCAGGCCGGAGCCGATGTAGCCGGAAGCGCCGATGAGTGCGACTTTCATTTGATTCTCTCCACTGAGGTTGGGACGCCGCTCGGCGTCGGTGAAGAGATCATGCGCTTCGGAATTGAGGTGATAAACGGGTGAATGGATAATGGATTGTTATTCATTCAAGAACAAATCCGGCCGGAGCCTTTTCATGAACAAGCCCACCACGCTGGACCTGAACGCCTTGCAGATCTTCGCGGCCGTGGCCGAGGCCGGCGGCTTCACCGCGGCCGCGCTGCGCCTGGGCATGGCCAAGGGCCAGTTGAGCCTGCAGGTGCGGAGGCTGGAGGCGCGGCTGGGCACCGCCTTGTTCACCCGCACCACCCGGCAGGTGGCGCTCACCGCCGCCGGCCAGTCCCTGTTCGAGGAATGCGGGCCCTTGCTGGATCAACTGCGGGAGGCGGTGGAGCGGGCTTCCGCCGGCGAGGCGGAGCTGGCCGGGCTGCTGCGCATCTCCACCTCGGTGGACCACGCCGCCCAGTCGCTGGCGCCGGCGGTGGCCCATTTCAGCGCCCAGCATCCGGGCGTGCAGGTGGAGATCCGCAGCAGCGACAAGGTGGTGGACATGGTGAAGGAGGGCATAGACCTCTCCATCCGCCTCGGTTGGCTGCGGGATTCGTCCCAGCGCGCGCTCTACCTGCGCGCCTTCGACCAGTACATCGTCGCCGCGCCGACCTACCTGCGGCGTAAGGGCATGCCGATGCGACCGACGGATCTGGCGGAGCACGAGTGGATCGCGCTGACCTTGCTGCCGACGCCGCTGACCTGGACGCTGGAGCAGGAGGGCGTGGAGCCGGCGACGGTGCAGGTGAGCGCCCGGCTGAAGGTGGATTCCCCGGCGGCGCTGCGGGCCTTGCTGGTGGAGGGCGCCGGAATTTCGGTGCTGGACGAGCGTTCGGTGATGCCGGAGCTGGCGGCCGGCAGGCTGCAGCGGGTGCTGGAAGGCTGGCAACTGAAGCGCGGCGGTATTCATGCTGTGCTGCCGCCCGGTCGTCACGTACCGGCGCGAGTGCGGGCCTTCATCGATTTCTATCGCAACTGGCTGGGAGTGGCGAGAGGCTGATGCGGAGAGGCTGCCCGCCCCGCCGCCGGCAGGGCAAGGCAGCGCGGTGCGGCATCAGGCGCTGACGGTGATGCTGGAGCCGATCAGATTGTCCACCGCATTGGCGCCTATGGTCCCGTAGGAGGAGGCGAGCTGCATCAGGCGGGCGAACAGCTGGCCGTCGCTGCTGCCGGAGCTGGTGCTGGTGTCGTTGGTGCCGGTGGCGGCCGCGCTGGCGCTCTGGCTGGTGCTGCTGCCGGTGGATTCCCGGTAAGCGGCTGCTTCCGAGGCGGTGACACGGCCGTCATCATTGGCGTCGGCGGCTTCGAAGTTGGTCGCCAGCGTGCTGAAGAGGCTGCTGGCGGTGTTGTCGCTGGCTTCGCTCGCCATCGCGCTCAGTTCGTCCTGGGTGAAGCCGGTATCTTCGCCGCTGGCGCCTTGGGGTGGCGGCGGAGGCGGCATGCCGCCCTGTTCCATGCGCATGCGGTTGAATTCGCCGTCCAGCTGCTGGCTCAGCTTCTCCAGCGTGGCGCTCATCTCGTCCTGCGTCACCTTGCCGTCGGCGTCGCTGTCCAGGGCGTTGAACAGGTCCTCGGCGCTGGCGCCTTCGGTGCCCAGGCTGGAGATGGCGGATTCCAGGTCGCTCTGTTCGATGTAGCCCTGGCCGTCGGTGTCCAGTGCCGAGAAGAGGTCCTCGGCCATCTTGGAAGCCCGGCTGCTCGAGGATGAGCTGCCCCAGGTGGTGTAGCCGTAGCTACTGGTGCTGCTGATCGAGGTCATGATGGTGCTCCTGAACGGTGGTGGGCGCCCGTCGGAGACAGCGGCGGACGATACGCGCGCACTCTATGCGCACCACCATGTCAGGGTTTGTCCGCTTGGTATCGCGTTGGATACACAGGTTTCAGCTTTGGCGGGGCAGTACCAGGCGGGCGATGAGGCCGCCTTCCGCGGCGTTGCGCAGCACCAGCTCGCCGCCGTTGCGCCGCGCCGCGTCGCGGGCGATGGACAGGCCCAGGCCGACGCCGCCGGAGTTGCGGTTGCGTGAGCCTTCCAGCCGCACGAAGGGCTCCATGACCTGGGCGATGCGGTTCTCCGGGATGCCGGGCCCCTGGTCGCGCACCTCGACGACGAGCTGCGTGGGCTGGTCGTCCAGCACGATGGTGGCGCGTTGGCCGTAGCGCACCGCGTTGTCCACCAGATTGTCCAGGCAGCGGCGCAGTGCGGTCGGCTGGCCTTGTATCGGCCGGGCGGTGCCGCGCACCTCCACTTCGGCGCCATGCTCGCGGGCGTCTTCCGCCACCGAGTCGGCCAGCGCCTGCACGTCCAGCAGCTGCCAGGGCTCGCTGTGGGCTTCGCCGCGCAGATAACCCAGGGTGGCGTCCAGCATGGCGGCCATCTCGGCGATGTCCTCGCGCAGGCGGCTGCGGTTTTCTTCGTCCACCGGCGCTTCGATGCGCAGCTTCATGCGGGTGAGCGGGGTGCGCAGGTCGTGGGAGACGGCGGCGAGGAAGCGCTCGCGTTCCTCCAGCTGGGCGCGGATGCGGTTCTGCATGTGGTTGAACACACGGGCGGCCTGCCGCGCTTCCTCCGGCCCCTGTTCGGCCACCGGCGGGCTGTTGAGGTTGTCGCCCAGGCGGGCGGCGGCGTTGGCCAGCTGCTGGATGGGGCGGGCGATCATGCGCGCGCCGACGCCGGCGGCCAGGGTGACGGCGATGAACTGGATGGTGAGCCCGACCCACAGGCCCAGCGGCGCGCCGGGGAGGGGGCGCGGCGGCTCGTCCGGGTCGAAGTGGCGGCGCTCCGCGCCTTCGCCGCCGTGCGGGCCGGGCGGGGTGTCCTGGCGGGCCTCCGGCGGGCGCACCATGTCGCCGCCTTCGAAACGCGGCGGCGGGCCGCGGAAGGCGGGTGGGGCGATGAAGACCAGCAGCGCGGCGGCGATCAGGTGGCTGACCACCAGCGCCAGGGCCACCAGGCCGAACAGGCGGCCGAACACCGAATCCGGTAGCAGCCGCCGCATCAGCGCGTCACCTCGGCGTCGAACAGGTAGCCTTCGCCGCGTATGGTCTTGAGCAGGCGCGGCAGGCGCGGGTCTTCGCGCAGCTTCTGGCGCAGGCGGGAGACCAGCAGATCGATGCTGCGGTCGAAGGCCTCGGCGGCCTTGCCACGGGCGGCGTCCATCAGCTGATCGCGGTTGAGCACGCAGCGCGGGCGTTGGATGAAGGCCCACAGCAGGCGGAATTCGGCGTTCGACAGCGGCACCGCCAGCTTGTCGGGCGAGGTGAGCAGCCGGGTCAGCGGGTTGAGGCGCCAGCCGTCGAAGCGGATGTCGCCGCTCTGGGGATCCTGCCCGGCGTTGCGCGGCGATTTGCCGCCGGCCCGGCGCAGGATGGTGTGGATGCGGGCAACCAGCTCGCGCGGGTCGAAGGGCTTCACCACGTAGTCGTCGGCACCCAGTTCCAGGCCGACGATGCGGTCGGTGATCTCGCCGCGGGCGGTCAGCATCACGATGGCGATGTCGCTGTTGGCGCGCAGCTTGCGGCACAGGGCGAGGCCGTCTTCACCCGGCAGCATGAGGTCGAGGATGACGAGGTCGGGCGTGCGTGCCGCCATGCTGGCCTGCATGGCGGCGCCGTCGGCCGCCTCCGCGGTGTCGAAGCCGAAGCCACTGAGGTAGTCGCTCAGGAGGCGGCGGATCTGCGGGTCGTCGTCGACGATGAGGATGCGATGGGGGGCGTTCAAGCGGGCTCCTGCGCGCGGTGCGCTGCTGCTCAGGGAGCGGATTGTGGTGCGGCGGCGGCGGGCTGTGTTGGCGGCTTTGCGCCTTGTATCCGGGCCGATACAAATCGCCATGCACGGCGCAAGCCCAGGCGCCAGGAGGGGCGCGGCGTGCGCGGGAGTGGCGCTCGCGGCCGCCCGTGCAAGGTTTACCTGAATTTACTCGGCCGGCTGTATCTCGGTGACGATGAAAGCGCCGTCCACCCGGTCGGCACGGAACCTCACCCGGCTACCGACGCCAGCGCGCTCCAGCAGGGCGGGGTCGGCGGCGGTGAACACCATGGTCATCGCCGGCATGCCGAGGTTGGCGAGCGGGCCGTGGGCGATGGTGATCTTGCCGGCGCTCCTGTCGATGCGGCGCACCGTGCCTTCGCTGAGGGCCGCGCTGGCGTCTGTTGCCGTGGCGGGTTGTGCGGCGCCGTGGTCGTGCATTGCGCCGGGGCTGCCATGCCCGCTGTGGTCATCATGCTGGGCGTGGCCTGGATCATCGTCGTGCTGGGCCATGCGCAGATCGGGCT
>NZ_WUEI01000006.1 GCF_012911025.1 Azoarcus sp. TTM-91
CGATCTGCCCCATGCACGCTGAAACCCCTAGCTCCGCCCGCCGCCGGCTGCTGCCAGCGCTGGCCGCCGTCCTCCTGCTGGCCCCGCTCGCCGGCTGCATCGGCCGGCGGGCAGGCTGCGTTCGATTTCGGCCAGGGCCTCCAGTTTCTGTTGCAGCAGCTCCGCCTGGCGCTGGCTGTCCTTCAACTGCTGGTTGCTGCGTTCCAGCTGCTGGGTGAGGCGCTGGACCACGGTTTCCAGGCGCTGGCGCTCGGCGGTCTGCTCCTGCAACTGGTGGGCGAGGATGGCGGGGTCGCGCTCGGCCGGGGGCGGCCGGCCGATGCAGCCGGCGAGCGGGGCCAGCAGGAGGACGGCGGCCAGCGCTGGCAGCAGCCGGCGGCGGGCGGAGCTAGGGGTTTCAGCGTGCATGGGGCAGATCGATCCGGAAATGGGCGCCCTGGGGCGTGGGCAGCACGGCGACGCGGCCGCCGTGGGCGACGATGAATTCGCGCACGATGGCAAGGCCGAGGCCGCTGCCGCCGGCCTTGCCGCGCAGCGGCTCGGCGGGGCGCCGGCTGCCCTGGAAGAAGGGGTCGAAGATGCGTTCGACTTCCTCGGCGGCCACGCCGGGGCCTTCGTCCAGGCAGTCTATGGCCACGCCCTGCGGGCCTGCGCCGAGGCGGAAGCGGACGGTGCTGCCGGGCGGCGCATAGGCCAGCGCGTTGGCGAGCAGGTTGCCCAGCACCAGCTTGAGCTTGCCCTCGTCGGCGAGCACCGCCGCGTTGTCCTGGCCGGGCAGGGTTTCCACCTTGATCGTGACCCGCCGCGCCTCGGCCTGCAGGCGCTGTTCCTCCACCACCGCGGCCACCAGCGGCGCCAGGGCGACGCGGCGGCGCGACAGGCGGCGGGCGTCGAACAGGGTGGCGTTGTAGTCCAGCAGGTGTTCGATGCGCTCCTGCAGGGTGCGGGCGTTGTGATCCAGGATGCGGATGACTTCTTGCTGGCGCGGCGAGGTGGGGCCGGCCACCTCGTCCTGCAGCAGGGCCACGCCTTCGCGCAAGGAGGCGAGCGGCGTCTTGAGTTCATGGGAGACGTGGCGCAGCACCCGGGCGCGGTTGGCTTCCAGGTCTGCCAGGCGCAGGCGCAGCCAGTCCAGCCGGTGGCCGATCTCGCGCAGGTCGGCCGGGCCGCCGACGTTCATGCGGCGGTCGAAGCGGCCTTCGCCCAGCGCGGCAATGCCGCGGCCGATGCGCCGCAGCGGCCGTACCACCCACCAGCCGGTGAGGCCGGCGAGCACGAAGGCGGCGGCGATGGCGGCCAGCACCTGCTGGGCGAGGCGTTCGCGGCGATGGTCCAGGGCGTCGAGCTGGCGGCGGTTGTCTTCCTCGATGCGGCTGCGCACCGCGCCGGCCAGGTGGCCGTTGAGTTCGGCCAGCCGCGCCAGCGCCGGCTGCAGGCGTCCAGTGTCCGGCTTGTCTTCGAGGGCGCCATGGGCGGCGTCCGCCGCCTGGCGCCAGCTCGCCAGTTCCGCCTTGAAACCGGCCTCCGGCAGGGAGAGGAAACCGGAGGTGGCGGCACTCTCCAGCCGGTCCAGCGCGGCCACCGCTTCGGTGTGGGCGACGGCGAAGCGCTGGCGCAGCGCCGGGTCTTCCAGCACCACGAACTGGCGGGCGCTGCGTTCCATGTCCACCGTGCGTTCGCCCAGTTGCTGCACGGCGGTGGTAAGGCCGAGGGCGGTGGCGCTGCTGTCGCGGCTGCGCCGGGCGAAGTCCTCCAGCGCCAGCCAGCCGCTTACCGCCGCGGCGCCGAGGATGCCGGCGATCAGCAGGAAGCTCGCCAGCAGTGTGGCGCGGAAGGAGAGACGGGGCATGGGCAGGCGGATGGAGGTCGCAGGAGGGAAGGAGCACCGGCTCGGCTGCGGACGATCCGCGAGTTTAGGCAGCGGCCCGCGGCGGCCGGGGTAAGCAAGTGCAAATTCATGTTTCCCGGCCGGGTGTCGCCTGGATGTGACAGCCCTGAAGGCTGGCGGGGCAAGGGTTTGGCCGCTTTGACGGGAAAGGGTGTCGCCAGCAGGCGACGGTTTCCATGCTTCGATTCAAGCGAAATCGAGCTTCTGAATTGCAAGTGACTGATGATGTTTGTTTTTTTCTTCGGGCACGGTGCTTGCCATCTCCGGCGGAGGGGCCGCGTCGGCGGGCCCGCAACAGTTCCGAGGAGAAACCATGTTCAACAAACCCGCCATGTTCCCCAAAACCGCCGAACCCGCCGGTGCCCGGCCGCTACGCCCCGGCATGGGCGCCAGCGTGAGCGCGGCGGCGCCCGGTTCGTCTTCCGCCGCCGGCAGCCCGCCGATGACGCCGACGCGGGAGCCGGCCGAGGAGAAGGTGGAAGAACGGCTGGAGCAGGGCGCGAGCCCGGTCGCGGAAGAGGACAACGCCAGCGGCGGGAGCCGGCTGATCGTTGGCCCGGATGTGAAGCTGAAGGGGGCGGAGATCCTGGATTGCGACACCCTGGTGGTGGAAGGCCGGGTGGAGGCGACCATGGACAGCCGCGTGATCCGCATCGCCGAGAAGGGCGCCTACGCCGGCACGGTGGGCATAGACGTGGCGGAGATCCACGGCCGCTTCGACGGCGAACTCACCGCGCGCAAGCAGCTCATCATCCATGCCACCGGCCGGGTCAGCGGCAAGATCCGCTACGGCAAGATCTTCATCGAGGAAGGCGGCGAGATTTCCGGCGACGTGCAGTCGCTGGCGGCGTCTTCCTCCGCCTCATCCTCGCCGGTGCGGCGTCCGACCGAGCTGCGGCCGGAGAGCGACAATAACCTGACCGAGAGCAAGCCGCTGGCCGCATTGGCGGGGTGAGCTGAAACAGACGGGCGGTCGGGGGGCCGCCCGTTCCTGCCGTCTTTGACCGGCGGTTTCCGTGGTCCGCCGGTTTGCGCGAGGGGATGGCAGCAGGGGACGCCCCACCCCACTGAATGCAGCAGCAGGCGTTGGCCGCCGGACCGAGAGGCATCCGGCGGTTTTTTTTCGCCGTGCCCGGGGCGCCCGCCTCAGCCGGCGGCCGGCAGGCTGAAGTCGAAGGCGGTGCCGCCGGCGCCGCTGTCGGCGAGGACGATGTCGCTGCCGTGCAGCTGCAGCAGCCGATGGACGATGATCAGGCCCAGTCCGCCGCTATGGCTGCTGTCCGTACGCCGCGCCATTGCGCGGATGAAGAGATTGTCGCGGGTGGCGGCCGGGATGCCGGGGCCGTTGTCGCTGATGCGTACCTGCACCCGCCCGCCGGCGGCGCGCAGGCGGACGGTGATGCGGGTGCCGGCCGGGGTGTGGCGGATGGCGTTGTCCAGCAGGTTGGTCAGCACGCGCTCGACCATGCCGAGATCGGCGTGGACCGGCGGCAGCGGGGTTTCGAGGTCCACCGCGAGGGATTGTTGCCGTGTCTGTGCGGCGAGCTCGAACTTCTGCGCCACGTCCTGCAGCAGTTCGGGCAGGGCGAAGGGCTCGGGGGCCGCCTGCACCAGGCCGGACTCCAGGCGGGCGAGGTCGAACAGCTCCTGCGCCAGGCGGCCCACCTTGCGGCTCTGGTCGAGGGCGATGTCGAGATAGCGCTGGCGCGCCTCGGGGGCCAGCGTGGCGTCTTTCAGGCGCAGGGTTTCCAGGTAGCCGTGCAGCGCGGTCAGCGGTGTGCGCAGGTCATGCGAGATGTTGGCGATGAGTTCGCGCCGGCATTGGTCCTGCCGGCCCAGCTCGGCCCACTGCTGGGCGATGCGCTCGCCCATCTGGGCGAAGGCCCGGCGCAGCACGGCGATCTCGTCGCCGCCGGCTGGCTCGCCGACGCTGGCGAGGGCAGCGGCGCGTTCGCCGTCGCCGTCGAAGCGGCTCACCGCGTCGGTGAGGGCGCGCAGAGGGCGGGTGATGAGGCGGAAGGCGAGCAGACCCATCAGCAGCGCCAGCAGCGCAGCCAGCGCGGTGGTCCATAGCGCCATGCGCAGGGCGGTGTCGCGCGCCAGCGGGGTGGAAACCGCCTCCAGCTCCTCGCCCTGCAGGATCACGTAGACCCAGCCCGCCGCTTGCCCGGCCACCTCCACCGGGGCGGCGCTGAAGACCTTGCGCGCATGCGTGCTGCGCGGGTCGTCGCCCATCACCGGCAGGGCCGCGCCGGCCTGCAGGCTGCGCAGCGGGGCGAGGGTCACGCGCTGGCGGCGCAGGTGGCCCGGCGGCGCGGCGTGGGCGACGATGAGGCCGTCCTGGTCGAGCAGGTAGACCTCCACCGAGGGATTGACCGCCATCAGCTTGTCGAACAGCTCGCGCACCGCGGCCGAGCGCCAGCCGGCGGCGTCGGCGAGCTGGGCGTTGGTGGCGATGTGCGCGGCCAGGCCACTGGAAAGCTGCTGGATGGCGGCTTGCTCGTGGCGCTCGGCGGTGCGCATCTGCAGCCACACCGAGATGCCGCTGCAGGCCAGCAGCAGGCTGGCGAAAACGAGGAACAGGCGGCGGCTGATGGAGGCGGTCATTGCGCCTCCCCCGCCGCCGGCCGGGCGGCGAACTTGTAGCCCTTGCCCCATACGGTGAGGATGCGGCGCGGCGCCGCCGGGTCGGCCTCGATCTTGGCGCGCAGGCGGTTGATATGGGTGTTTACCGTGTGTTCGTAGCCCTCATGGGCGTAGCCCCATACCTTGTCCAGCAGCTCCAGGCGGGAGAACACCCTGTCTGGATGGCGGGCGAAGAAGTGCAGCAGGTCGAACTCGCGCGGGGTCAGATCCAGCACGGCGCCGTCGGCGGCGGCGGTGCGCGCCACCGGGTCGATGGCGATGCCGTGGCAGGCCAGCGCGCCGGCGTCCAGGCGGGCGTTGCGGGCGAGCGCGTCGGCGCGGCGCAGCAGGGCCTTCACCCGGGCGACCAGTTCGAGCATGGAGAAGGGCTTGGCGAGGTAGTCGTCCGCGCCCAGCTCCAGCCCGAGGATGCGGTGCATCTCGCTGGAGCGGGCGCTGATGATGATGATGGGCAGGTAGCGGGCGAGGCCGCGGGCGCGCTTGCAGATCTCCAGCCCGTCCACCCCCGGCAGCATCAGGTCCAGCACCAGCAGGTCCCAGGCCTGTGCTTCCACCAGGCGCAGGCCGCGGTCGCCGTCGGCGGCGTGTTCGACCGCATAGCCCTCGTCGCCGAGGTGCATGCGCAGCAGGTCGGCGATGTGGGCGTCGTCCTCGACGACGAGCAGCCGCGGCGGCTTGTCCATGGTGATTCCGTAGGCCTGTCTGCGTGCATCTTCGCCGAATCGGCGCCGGCCAGGTATCACGGATTGTTTAACTCTGCGTGAGGACTCCGCGACCGCGGCGGCGGAACAATGCGCCGCATCGAGGCCGCCGTGCCGCCAACCGGAGTTACGTCATGTCCGCTCTCGCTGCTTCCCCGGCCGTGCCAGCCGCGCCCGTTCATGCGGCCTGGCTGCGGCTATGCCACTGGGCGAACGCCCTGGCGGTGGTGCTCATGATGGCGAGCGGCTGGCGCATCTACAACGCTTCGCCGCTGTTCGGTTTCACCTTCCCCCCGGGATGGACCCTGGGTGGCTGGCTGGGCGGCGCGCTGCAGTGGCACTTCGCCGCGATGTGGCTGCTGGTGGCCAACGGCCTGGTCTATCTGGCCGCGGGCATCGCCGGGGGCGGCTTGCGCCGGCGCCTGCTGCCGCTGTCGCCGGCGGGGTTGGGGCACGACCTCCGCGCCGCCCTGCGCGGACGGCTGCAGCACCCGCAGGCCGGCCGCTACAACCAGCTGCAGCGCGCGGCCTACTTGTTCGCGCTGGCGGTGCTGGCGGCGCTGGTGATGTCCGGGCTGGTGTTGTGGAAGCCGGTGCAGTTCGAACTGTTGCGTGGCTTGCTGGGGGGTTACGAGGCTGCCCGCCGGGTGCATTTCTTCGCCATGGCGGCGCTGCTGGCGTTTGTTCTCGGCCACGCCGCACTGGCCTTGCTGGTGCCGCGCACGCTGGTGGCGATGGTTCGCGGACGCTGAGCGAAAAGGACAGGGACACATGGAAAACGGCTTCTTCTCCCGCCCGCGCCCCGCGCCGCTGGCGCCCGCAGAGGAGGCGGCCGCGCTGAAGGCGGCGCGCGCGCTGCTCGCGGCGCGGCTGCCTTCGTCGCGCCGCGGCTTCCTGCGCCAGCTCACCCTGGGCGGGGTCGCCCTGCTGTCGGGCTGTTCGCTGCGCGGCGACGATGGCGGCGACAGCGTGGAGCAGGCGCTGATGGCGATTTCGCGCTTCAACGACGCCGCGCAGGGCTGGCTGTTCGATCCGGCGGCGCTGGCGCCGACCTACCCGGGCAGCATGATCACCCGGCCTTTTCCGTTCAATGGCTTCTACCCGGAAGCGCTGGCGCCGGTGGTGGATGAGGCCGACTACCAGCTGGAAGTGCGCGGCCGGGTGGCCGACCACCGGCCGTGGCGGCTGGCGCAGCTGTGGGCGCTGCCGCAGCAGGAACAGATCACCCGGCACATCTGCGTTGAAGGCTGGAGCGCCATCGGGCGCTGGGGCGGCGTGCCCTTTGCCGAGTTCCTGCGCCGTGTGGGCGCCGACCTCGGCGCGCGCTACGTGGGCTTCGAATGCGCCGATGGTTACTACACCGCCATCGACATGCCGACCGCGCTGCACCCCCAGACCCTGATGGCGCTGAGCTATGACGGCCAGGTGCTGCCGCGCAGCTATGGCTTTCCGATGAAGCTGCGCATCCCCACCAAGCTTGGCTACAAGAACCCGAAGCATGTACGGGCGCTGTTCGTGACCGACCGCCGCCCCGGCGGCTATTGGGAGGACCAGGGCTACAACTGGTTCGGCGGCCTGTGAGCCGCAGGCATTTTCCGCGTCCGGCAACGGCCGGTCGCTTCCTTCGCAGTTCCCTTCCTAGCAGGAGCACACCATGAAGAAGCCGATCGCAGCGACCCTCGTTCTGTCCCTGATGCTTGCCGCCTCTGCCGCACTGGCTGCGGATATGGGCATGGACAACAAGACCACGCCGGAGACAATGAAGAAGGACGCCATGCCGGCCGACGGCATGAAGAAGGACGCCATGGGCCATGATGGGATGAAGAAACCCGAGACGATGAAGAAGGATGGGATGACCAAGGACGGCATGAAGAAAGACGCCATGGGGCATGACACCATGGGCAAGCCGGCGGCAGACGAAATGATGAAGAAGTAAGCCGGCCGCAAGGGCCATAGGGCCACAGCGCAGCGGGGGAGCAGGCATGAGGCCGCCCCCCGCTTTGCCGTGTTCACCGCGGTCCGGCCGCAGGCCGGGCCGGGCTCAGCGCGCGGTGACCACCGGGATGCCCTTGAGGCGGGCGCCGGCGGGCGGCAGCGCGTCTTCCGGCACCGCGCGCGCGAGGTAGGGCGACAGGCCGAGGCGGGGCGCCAGCCGGGCTTCCTGCGCCAGCACGCCGCGCAGGCTGGCGAGCTTGATGTGGCCGTAGCCGCGGATGCGCTCCGGCAGGGCGGCGAGTTCCACCGCGCTGGCGAGGTTGTCGGCGGTGAGCCGCGGCAGCAGGGCTTCCATCATCTCGGCGTAGCGCGCGGCCAGCTCGCGTTCCATGCGGCGTTCGGCCGTGTGGCCGAAGGGGTCCAGCCAGCTGCCGCGCAGGAACTTGCCCTTGGCCAGCCAGCCCATGGCTTTGTGCATCCAGCCGCCGTAGCGCAGCTTGCGCGGCGCGCCGCCGTCCTTGGCCCGCGCCAGCAGCGGCGGCGCCATGTGGAAGGAGAGCTTGAGCTCGCCCTCGAAGGTTTCTTCCAGCGCCTTGGTGAAGCGGCCGTCGGTGTAGAGGCGGGCGACTTCGTATTCGTCTTTGTAGGCCAGCAGCTTGGCGTAGCCTTGGGCGACGGTGCGGGTGAGCGCGAGTTCGCCGGCGGGGGCGAGCCGGCTTTCGGCGGCGCGCACCGCGTCCACCAGCTTGCGGTAGCGCGCGGCGTAGGCGGCGTTCTGGTAGCCGGTGAGGAGTTCGCTGCGGTGGGCGATCAGGGCGTCCAGCGTCATCGCCTTGGGCGCCGGTTCTTCGGCCAGCTCCAGCACGGTGTCCGGCGCGTCGGCGGCGAGGCGGCCGAGGTGGAAGGCCATGCGGTTCATCTCCACCGCCACGCCGTTGAGCTGGATGGCGCGTTCCAGCGCCGCCAGCGATACCGGCACCCGGCCGCGCTGCCAGGCGTAGCCGAGCAGCAGCAGGTTGGCGCCGATGGAGTCGCCCAGCAGGCGCAGCGCGAGGTCGTAGGCATCCACCGTTTCCAGCGCGGCGGGGTCGTCGGCGATGCCGGCGGCGTGGCGCAGCTTGTCGATCAGGGCGTCGGCATGGAGGCTGGCGTCGGGATCGCGCACGAACTTGTCGGTGGGGTTCTGGTGGCTGCTGGCGACGATGCGGGTGCGGCCGCGGCGCACCGTCTGCAGGGCGTCGGCGGAGGCGCCGACCACCAGGTCGCAGGCCAGCAGCAGGTCGGCCTGCTGGGTGTCGATGCGCACCTGGTTGAGCAACTCCGGCCGCTTGGCCCAGCGGATGAAGGCGAGCACCGCGCCGCCCTTCTGGGCGAAGCCCATGAAGTCCAGCTGGGAGCTGGCCATGCCGTCCAGGTGGGCGGCCATGCTCACCAGCGCGCCGACGGTGACGACGCCGGTGCCGCCGACGCCGGTGATCAGCATGTCGTAGGGTGCTTCGTCCAGCCCGGTGGCCGGCTGCGGCAGGTGGGCGATGAGTTCGTCCAGGCGGGCGCCGGACAGCCTGGCGACGCGCTTCTTCAGCCTGGCGCCTTCCACCGAGACGAAGCTGGGGCAGAAGCCCTGCACGCAGGAGTAGTCCTTGTTGCAGGAGGATTGCTCGATCTGGCGCTTGCGCCCCAGCGGCGTCTCCAGCGGCAGCACCGACAGGCAGTTGGACTGCTGGCCGCAGTCGCCGCAGCCTTCGCACACTTCGGCGTTGATGAAGATGCGGCGGTCGGGGTCGGGGAAGGCGCCTTTCTTGCGCCGGCGGCGCTTCTCGGCGGCGCAGGTCTGGTCGTAGATGAGGCAGGTGACGCCCGCGATGCCGCGCAGCGTGCGTTGCACCGCGTCCAGCTCGCTGCGGTGGTGGAAGGTGGTGCCGGGCGGGAACAGGTTCTCCTGGCCCTGGTACTTCTCCGGCTCGTCGGACACCACCGCCAGCTTCTTCACGCCTTCGGCCTCGACCTGGCGGGCGATGCGCTCGACGCCGATGACGCCATCCACCGGCTGGCCGCCCGTCATCGCCACCGCGTCGTTGTAGAGGATCTTGTAGGTGAGGTTGGCGCGGGCGGCGATGGCCTGGCGGATGGCGAGCAGGCCGGAGTGGAAGTAGGTGCCGTCGCCCAGGTTCTGGAACACGTGCGGGCGCTTGGTGAAGCGGCCGTGGGCAGCCCAGTCCACGCCTTCGCCGCCCATCTGGATCAGGCCGGTGGTGTCGCGCTCCATCCACGAGGCCATGAAGTGGCAGCCGATGCCGGCCTGGGCGATGGAGCCTTCCGGCACCCGGGTGGAGGTGTTGTGCGGACAGCCGGAGCAGAAGTAGGGCAGGCGGCGCACCGCGTCGGCGGCGTTGGAGAGCAGTTCGGGGGCGGTGAAGTGGCGCACCCGGTCGCGGCGGTCCAGCGCCGGCTTGTGCCGCGCCAGCCAGTCGGCGAAGGCCGGCATGATGCGCGAGGGGCGCAGCTCGCCCAGCGCCGAGAGCAGCGCGCAGCCGCTTACGTCCTGCTTGCCGATGATGCGTGGGCGGGCGTCGGCGGAGCGGTTGAACAGTAGCTCCTTCAGCTGGCGTTCGACCACCGGCGCTTTCTCTTCGATCACCAGCACTTCGGCGAGGCCGTCGACGAAAGCTTCCATGCCCACCGTTTCCAGCGGGAACACCAGGCCGACCTTGTAGACGCGGATGCCGGCGGCTTCCAGGTCGGCAGGCGTGAGGTCCAGCCGGCGCAGCACTTCGAGGAAGTCGTAGTGGGCCTTGCCGACGGTGACGATGCCGAGGTCCGCGCCTGGCGTGGTGCACACCAGGCGGTCCAGCGGATTGGCGCGGGCGAAGGCGCGCACCGCGTCCAGCTTGGCCGCCAGGCGCTGTTCGATGGTGAGGCTGGGCAGATCCGGCCAACGGTAGTGCAGGCCGCCGGCGGGAACGATGAACTCGGCTGGCGGCGGGAATTCGGTGCGCACCCGGGAGAGGTCTACCGTCATGCCGGACTCGACCACCTCCGAGATGGCCTTGAAGCCCACCCAGTTGCCGGAGAAGCGCGACAGGGCCCAGCCCCACAGGCCGAACTCCAGGTATTCGGCGACGTTGCCGGGATGGATCACCGGCATGCTCCAGGCCTGCATGGCGAGGTCGCTCTGGTGCGGCATGGAGGAGGAGACGCAGCCGTGGTCGTCGCCCGCCACCACCAGCACGCCGCCGCGCGGCGAAGCGCCGTAGGCGTTGCCGTGCTTGAGGGCGTCGCCGGCGCGGTCCACGCCCGGACCCTTGCCGTACCACATGGCGAACACGCCATCGACGGTGCGCTCCGGGTCGCTCTGCACCTGCTGGCTGCCGAGCACCGCGGTGCCGCCCAGTTCCTCGTTGATGGCGGGCAGGAACTCGACGCGGGCAGCGTCCAGCATCTTCTTCGCCTTCCACATCGCCTGGTCCAGCCCGCCCAGCGGCGAGCCGCGGTAGCCGGAGACGAAGCCGGCGGTCTCCAGCCCGCGGGCGCGGTCCAGCGCCGCCTGCATCAGCGGCAGCCGCACCAGCGCCTGGATGCCGGTGAGGAAGACGGTGCCGGCGGTGGCGCGCAGATTGTCGGCGAGTTGGTAATCGGGGCGAGCCAGCGGGGTGGCGGGTGCAGGCGGCGCGGCAGATTGGGTGGGGGCCGCAGCCGGCTCCGGGGCCGTGCCTGGGCTGCTACAGGCGTCTTTTTCAGGGACGTGCTTGGGGCTGGGGGTGTGCATCGGTCTCTCCACTGGCGGGCGGCCGTCGGGCGGCTGCTCTTTGTCGTCATTGGAGAGAGCTTAGGGGGCTCAGGTGGATGATGCGTTCTTCAATTCGCCGGAATAGGGGGCAATCGAGTAGATTTGTGCTCTGAATTGGCGGGATGGAGGAATGAAGATGTTCGACCGAATGACGCGCCGCATCCTGGACGCGCTGCAGCGCGACGCCCGGCTGTCGGTGCAGGACCTGGCGGCGGCGGTCGGCCTGTCCGCCACGCCGTGCTGGCGGCGGCTGAAGGAGATCGAGAAATCCGGCGTGGTGCGGCGGCACACGGTGCTGCTGGACCGCGAGGCGCTGGGGCTGAAGGAGTGCCTGATGGCGCATGTGACGCTGCTGCGTCACGCCGGCAACACGGTGGAGGAGTTCGAGCGTGCGGTACTCACCCATCCGGAGGTGATCGAGTGCTACAGCACCACCGGTGATGCGGACTACATCCTGAAGATCGTGGTGCCGGACATGAAGGCCTACGACGCTTTCCTGCACAAGCGCATCTTCAGCATTCCCGGCGTGGCCAACGTGCGCACCGCGGTGGTGCTGCGGGAGGTGAAGTACGACACCTTGCTGCCGATCGATACCGAGTGAGGAGCGCTGCGGCCCACTTCGGCAGGGAAAAGGGGCGTAGAGGCTCGGCTGCGTTTCAACTCGACGAAGCTTCCTCTTTCCTCCTCAGCCCTTCCCCATTTCTGCTAGGGAGAGGAGGGCCGTCGGTTGCATGAGTCCGCCGACGGCCGCGCTTCTTACTCTTCGATTTCCGGGTTCTCGCCGACGGTGAAGCGTTCCAGCAGGGTTTCCAGGGCCTTGGCTATGGCGGGCTTGTCCAGGTTCACCAGGCGCAGGCCGGTGATCTGCAGGTCGGGCTGGGCGTCCGGGCCGCTCCATTGGGCCAGGGCTTCGAACACTACCGAGCGGGTCTTGCCGTTGGCATCCGGATAATCGACCCGCAGCTTGTGCACCGGGCCTGCGGGCAGCGGCTTTTCGCCGTAGAGCAGGAAACCGCCGGGCGAGATGTCGCCGATGCGGCCGAGCAGGGCATCGCTGTCGGCATCGTGCACGCGGAAGTTGAGGGAGATGGCGCGGCGGCGGTAGAGGCGTCTGTCCATGATGGCGCTCTCAGTGGGCCGCTTGCTGCAGCGGCTGGGTGGCGGCTTGGTCCATCGGTCTCCTCCTCGAGGCGTCTGTTCTTGTTGGTGGGCCCGGTGATGGCTGCACCGTGGCCGGTCTTGCTCAGTTCACCGGGGCCGCGTCGCCGACGGCGAGGCGGGCCGGCGCCCAGCTCCATTGCTTTTCCCAGGCGGTGCGGACCAGGTTGGGATACTCGGGCTTGCCCAGGCTGCCGTTGTAGCGGCCCAGGGCGCGGAAGAGGTCGCCCTTCTCGATGTCCAGGTAGTGGCGCAGGATGGTGCAGCCGTAGCGCAGGTTGGTGCGCAGATGGAAGAGGTTGTCGTTCGGCCGGCCGAGCACGTTGAGCCAGAAGGGCATGACCTGCATGAAGCCGCGCGCGCCGGCACTGGAGATGGCGTACTTGCGGAAATTGCTCTCGACCTGGATCAGGCCCAGCACCAGCTGCGGGTCCAGCCCGGCGCGGGTGGCTTCGTAATGCACGCTGACCAGCAGTTCGCTGCGGTAGGCTGCATCCGGGATGCGTCTCTCCAGTCGGCGCGACATTTCCGCCAGCCAGCGGGCGCGTTCGCCGGCGTCCGGAATCGGCAGCGTCGGCGCGGCCGAATCGCTCACCGCCGCATGCAGCGCCGCCTGCACGCTGGCCGCCAGCGGTTCGTACTGCTGCGCACCGGCCAGGGCGAAGCCGCTGGTGGCGGTGAGCAGCGCGAAGGCGAGCGGGCGCAGGAGGCGGAGGGCGTGCATGCCGACGTTATAGTCGAGGCGGATCAGCCGCGGCAACGGGCGATGACGTGGGCGGCGATGTCGGCCGGCGCCAGCTTGCTGGCTGCAGCGTCGCGCCGGCCCTGGTACTCCACCACGCCGTCCTTGAGGCCGCGGTCGCCGATGGTGACGCGGTGAGGGACGCCGATGAGTTCCCAGTCGGCGAACATCACGCCGGGGCGCTCGTCGCGGTCGTCGAGGATGACGTCGATGCCGGCGGCCAGCAGCGCTTCGTAAAGCTTCTCCGCCTCGGCGCGCACCGCTTCGGACTTGCTCCAGCCCACCGGGCAGAGCACGACTTCGAAGGGGGCGATGGCGTTCGGCCAGATGATGCCGCGCTCGTCGTTGTTCTGTTCGATGGCGGCGCCGACGATGCGGGTGACGCCGATGCCGTAGCAGCCCATCTCGAAGTGGCGCGGCTTGCCGTCCTCGGCGAGGAAGGTGGCGTTCATCGCCTTGGAGTACTTGGTGCCGAGGTAGAACACGTGGCCGACTTCGATGCCGCGTTGGATGGCGAGCACGCCCTTGCCGTCCGGCGAGGGATCGCCTTCGACCACGTTGCGCAGATCGGCGACCAGTTCCGGTTCCGGCAGGTCGCGGCCCCAGTTCACCCCGGTGTAGTGGAAGTCCGCCTCGTTGGCGCCGCAGACGAAGTTGCCCATGTCGGCAACGGTGCGGTCGGCGACGATGCGCACCGGCTTCTTCAGGCCGATGGGGCCGAGGTAGCCGGGCTTGCAGCCGAAGTGCTCCAGGATTTCGGCTTCGGTGGCGAAGCGGAAGCCGGCCTTCAGCCCTTCCACCTTGCCTGCCTTCACTTCATTCAGTTCGTGGTCGCCGCGCACCAGCAGCAGCCAGACGGTGGTCTTGACCACGCGGCCGGCCTCGTCCGTTTCCTCGGTGGCCAGCACCAGGGACTTCACCGTCTGCGCCAGCGGCAGGCCGAGCAGTTCGGCCACGTCCTCGCAGCGCTCCTTGCCCGGCGTCGGTGCCTTCTCCAGCGCGGCGGTGGGGGAGACGCGGCCCGGCAGCAGCGACACCGCTTCGGCCAACTCGATATTGGCGGCGTAGTCGGAGGTGGGGCAGTAGACCAGCGCGTCTTCGCCGGTGTCGGCGATCACCTGGAATTCGTGCGAGCGGTCGCCGCCGATGGCGCCGGTGTCGGCCGCCACCGCGCGGTAGGTGAGGCCCAGGCGCTCGAAGATGCGGCCGTAGGCGGCGTACATGCGGTCGTAGCTCACGCCGGCGGCGGCTTCGTCGCGGTCGAAGGAATAGCCGTCCTTCATCACGAACTCGCGGCCGCGCATGACGCCGAAGCGGGGGCGGCGTTCGTCGCGGAACTTGGTCTGGATCTGGTAGAAGTTTTTCGGCAGCTGGCGGTAGCTCTTCAGCTCCTGGCGGGCGATGTCGGTCACCACTTCCTCGGAGGTGGGCTGCAGCGCGAAGTCGCGTTCATGGCGGTCTTTCAAGCGCAGCAGCTCGGGGCCCATCTTGTCCCAGCGGCCGGTCTCCTGCCACAGCTCGGCAGGCTGCACCAGCGGCATCACCAGCTCGATGGCGCCGGCGCGGTTAAGTTCTTCGCGGATGATGGCTTCCACCTTGCGGATGCTGCGCAGACCCATCGGCATGTAGTTGTAGATGCCGGCGGCGACCTTGCGGATCATCCCGGCGCGCAGCATCAGCTTCTGGCTGATCACCTCGGCGTCGGAGGGGGCTTCCTTCAGGGTGGAAATATGGAACTGGCTCGCGCGCATGCTGGGTCGGAATTCTTGGTAGGTGGAATCGGCGGATTCTAGCGCATGGCAGGCTCGCCGGCGCCCTTCGGCCGATGCCCAAAACCGCACCGGGCGCAAGCTTTCCAACCCCGGGCAAGTGTGGAAGAATCGAGACAGTCCATCAAATTCAGAAGGTTCCATCATGCTCGATCGTGAAGGCTATCGCCCGAACGTCGGCATCCTCCTGGTCAATACGCGCAACGAGGTTTTCTGGGGCAAACGCATCCGTGAACATTCCTGGCAGTTCCCGCAAGGTGGCATCAAGCACGGCGAAACGCCGGAGCAGGCGATGTACCGGGAGCTTCACGAGGAAGTGGGTCTGCGCCCCGAGCACGTGAAAATCCTCGGCCGTACCCGGGGCTGGTTGCGTTACGACGTCCCCAAGCACTGGATCAAGCGCGAATGGCGTAATACCTACCGCGGCCAGAAGCAGATCTGGTTCCTGCTGCGGCTGGTGGGGCGGGATTCGGATGTGTGCCTGCGGGCCAGTTCGCATCCGGAATTCGACGCCTGGCGCTGGAGCGACTACTGGGTGCCGCTGGATGCGGTGATCGAGTTCAAGCGCCAGGTTTATCAGCAGGCGTTGACTGAACTATCCCGCATCCTGTTTCGCTCGCGGCCCTGCGAGCTGCCGGAGAGTTACCAGCAATTGGCGGCCGCCCAGCCGCCGGTGCAGGCGCAGGCGGCAATCACGCAGCGTCCCTGAGCCGCGTTTTCGGTATGAACGAATCCCCCGGTGGGTGGCTGAGGCCGCTGACCGGGGGATTCGCTTTAGGCCGCCCTCTTTTCGAAACCTCTCCCCGAAAGCACGCCCGGCTTCCCCATTGCAAGCAGTGCGCAGCGAACTCCATTGAGGTCAGCCGGTCCTTGCGCGTATGCCGGGGTGTTCCCGGTTGTTCGGATGCATCCCCGGCTGGGTTGCCCGGCAATGACCGGGCGGAGTGTTGTCGTGCCGTTCGGGAGGTGTGCCATGTTGAGGGAACGTTTCGAGCCCATGCGCAGGGTGGAACTGGCCGGAATGAGTTGCAGTATCGCGGACGTGATCGAAGAGCGCCGCGTCCACCTCGACTCGCCGGCAATTGATGTGATGACGGACCTCAAGCGCATCCCCGCCGCCAGCGTGCCGGCGGCGGAGCCGCACGAGGAGGCGCTGCGGGTGATGCAGATGCGCGGGGTGCGGCTGCTGCTGGTGGTGGATGGAAGCGGCTTGGTCATCGGTGTCGTTACCGCGGCGGACCTACTCGGCGAACGTCCGCTGCGCGCTGCCAGGGAGCAGGGCCTGCGGCGCGGGGAGGTGACGGTGGCGCGCGTGATGACGCCGCTGTCGGCGATGGACGCGGTGCGTCACGAGGACGTGCTGCGGGCGGACGTGGGGCACGTCATCGCCACGCTGGGACGCTCCGGCCGTCAGCATGCCTTGGTGATAGAGAATGCGCAGGATGGCAGGGTGTGCATCCGCGGCATCTTCTCGCGCACGCAGATTGCCCGTCAGTTGGGCGTCGCCTTGCCCGAAGGGGCGGAGGTGGCGCGGAGCTTCGCCGAGATCGAGGCCGCCATCGCCGCCTAGCCGCCGCGGCTCAACGGCAGGATGCGGCGCGAGCGCATACAATGCGGCCAGAGGCCCGGCGCTGCCGGGCTGCTTCGGCTTCATAGTGGAGAGCAACTGGTTTGAATCGTTTGCCGAATTTGCTGCGCTGCCTGGGGGCAGTGGTGATGGTGGGGGTGGTGTCGCAAGCGCTTGCCGCTGGCCCGTTGGATGACCGGCGGGAGAATACGTTGAACGTGGATCCAGACGACGAGGTCTGGAAGGAGCAGGGCTATGAGATGCCCGGCGCTCCCGATCCGGCAAGTTATGTTGGATTTTTCGTCAATGCGACCTCCACCGGAGAGTTCTTCATCGACCGTAGCCATCTGAGTATCGGTGAGGATGGAATCGTGCGCTATGTGCTGATCGTGCGCTCGCCGTCGGGTGCCGAAAGCGCCACCTTCGAGGGCATACGCTGCGATACCCGCGAGCGGCGCCTCTATGCAAGCTGGCATGCCAAGGGTGGTTGGGCTCCGCTGAAGAACAGTAACTGGCAACGCATGGGGCAGAGCGCCTACAACCGTCCGCGTGCAGTACTCGCGGAAGATTATTTCTGCGATGGCAATGCGCCGCCGCGTGACAGGAAAGCTGCCCTGATTCGCCTCGAAGGGGGCGCGGAATACACTGATCCGAGGAACAGGATGCCATGATAGACAACGCCATCCTGCAGTTCGACAGGGCGCTGAGGGCAGTCTTTGCGCCGGCTCGCTCCGTCAGGCCGGTTCCGGGGGGTGACATGCCGGATGCCGTCATGGAAGACGCGCAGCGCAGGCATGTGGCGGGGCTGATGCGGATCAACCACTGCGGCGAAATCTGCGCCCAGGCGCTCTATCAGGGGCAGGCGATCATGTCGCAGGATCCGGCTACCCGCGAGGCGCTGGAGCAGGCCTCCCGCGAAGAAACCGAGCATCTGGCATGGACGGAGCAGCGGCTGGGCGAACTGGGCAGCCGTAAGAGCCTGCTGAATCCGCTCTGGTATAGCGGCGCGCTGGCGATCGGGTTGCTGGCGGGGCGTTTCGGGGATCGCTGGAACCTTGGCTTCCTGGCGGAAACCGAGCGGCAGGTCGAGGCGCACCTGAAGGGGCACCTGGACAAGCTGCCGGATGAAGATCGCAAGTCGCGGGCGATTCTCGACCAGATGAAGGTGGATGAGGCCGGACATGCCGACACTGCGGTTCATCTGGGTGCCCATGAGTTGCCCGCGCCGGTGAAGGTCGCCATGAAGATGGCGTCCAAAGTGATGACTCGCACCGCTTACTATCTGTAAGCCTCATGACTCCCTTCCGGTGGAGGGAGTCATCCTAGACTCAGGTCGCCTCGACGATCTTCCACTCGTGGATTATTTCGGCGGTCTTGCCCAGCATGATGGAGGCGGAGCAGTACTTTTCCGCTGAGAGGTGGATCGCACGCTCCACCGTTTCAGGCTTCAGATTGCGGCCAGTTACCATGTAAATGAATCGGATGCGGGTGAATACCTTGGGGTCGGTCTCCGCGCGCTCGGCCTCCAGCTTCACTTGGCAGCCCGTCACCTCTTGCCGTCCGCGTTTCAGGATGAGCACCACGTCGTAGGCGGTGCATCCGCCCGCTCCCGCTAGCATCAACTCCATTGGGCGAGGAGCAAGGTCGCGGCCTCCTCCCTCGGGGGCGCCATCCATCGTTACCAGATGGCCGCTTCCTGTCTCCGCCATGAAGCTCATGCCGTCAACCCACTTGATGGTGCATTCCATTTTCCGACTCCCTGAGGGGCTGGCGTGTTTCCGCCGGCGCAATGGCGGCGGATTCTACCGGAGGTCGGCGCCACTCAGGACCGGCGACGAGTTTCATGCAGTGCAAATTCCCGCTACGGGAAAATGACCTTGGCGTTTTTCGTTTGGGGTGCCGAGGCCAGGGCATTGGGCAATTTCTGCAGACAGGAGCAGGGCGATACGGGAATAAGGGTGGCTTATGCTCAGATCAAAACTTTTATACTGCAATGCACAAAAACCGCTTGCGTCGTCTTTGGCCTTTTCGGATAATTCGTCTCAGTCGGATCGAAAGTGCAGCAATCAGAGCAAAAGCAATGCGGCGCTGATCCAAAGATGTCTCCTCCACCCTCCTCCTTTGGTGTGGATTTAACGCAGTCCCAAGAGGACTGCGTTTTTTTTTTTCTACGCCCCGATGCGTGTTCAATTAGTAAATTGACACAGCGGGCGGTTTCGCTTTAGGATTGCGAGCTTTCCGTTTGGTGGCCGGCTCGCCAGGCCTGACAAAGATCGAGGATTCGAATGAAAACGTTTTCTGCCAAGCCGCACGAGGTTCAGCGCGACTGGTTCGTTGTCGACGGCACGGACAAGGTGCTTGGCCGTCTGGCCGCCGAGGTTGCTCGCCGCCTGCGCGGCAAGCACAAAGCCATCTACACGCCGCATGTGGATACCGGTGACTACATCATCGTCGTCAACGTCGAAAAGCTGCGTGTGACCGGCAACAAGGCGCTGGACAAGAAGTATTACCGTCACACCGGCTATCCGGGCGGGATCTACGAGACCAACTTCACCAAGCTGCAGCAACGCTTCCCGGAGCGCGTGCTGGAGAAGGCGGTGAAGGGCATGCTGCCGAAGGGTCCGCTGGGCTATGCCATGCTGAAGAAGCTGAAGTGCTATGCGGGTCCCGCTCATCCGCACACCGCTCAGCAGCCCCAAGTTCTCGAGATCTGACAGGAGCCTAGATAATGGCTGTGACTTACAACTACGGAACCGGTCGCCGCAAGACCGCGGTCGCCCGTGTGTTCATCAAGCCGGGCTCCGGCAACATCGTTGTCAACGGCAAGCCGGTCGACGAGTTCTTCTCCCGCGAAACTGGCCGCATGATCGTGCGTCAGCCGCTGGTTCTGACCGGCAACGAAGGCCGTTTCGACATCATGGTGAATGTAACTGGCGGGGGTGAATCCGGCCAGGCTGGCGCTGTGCGCCACGGCATTACCCGGGCGCTGATCGATTACAGCGCCGAGCTCAAGGGCGAACTGCGCACCGCCGGTTTCGTGACCCGCGATGCGCGTGAAGTCGAGCGTAAGAAGGTCGGTCTGCGCAAGGCACGCCGCCGGAAGCAATTCTCCAAGCGCTGATCCTGGCGCAGGAGCTGTGCCAAAAAGCCGCCTCTGGGCGGCTTTTTGCATTCCGGCATGGGCGATCGGTTCCGCTGCTCTTGTGCCTGCCAGGGCGAGCCCGCATATTGATCTAGCTGCTAGGGGATGGTTCGTGCCGTTCTGCCGCTGAGGAACTTTACCGATTGTTGTAGGATCCGATTTTGACGACTGAGGGCGGGAAAGCGCATCATCCGCTTCAGCCCCTGACAAGGAGAGAATATGAGCGAAGTGATCGATACCCCCGAGATCCTGGTCTTCACCGACAGTGCCGCCAATAAGGTCCGCGAGTTGATCGACGAGGAAGGCAACCCCGAGTTGAAGCTGCGTGTATTCGTGACTGGCGGTGGTTGTTCCGGCTTCCAGTACGGCTTCACCTTCGATGAAGAAGTGAATGAAGACGACACCACCTACGAGAAGAACGGCGTGATGCTGCTGATCGATCCGATGAGCTACCAGTATCTGGTTGGTGCGGAAATCGACTACAGCGAGGGGCTGGAAGGCTCGCAATTCGTGATTCGCAATCCGAACGCCACCAGCACCTGCGGTTGCGGTTCTTCCTTCTCGGCCTGAGCGGCGGGTTGGCTGCAAATGAAAACGGGGCGCTTAGGCGCCCCGTTTGCTTTGGGAGGTCGAGAAAGAATTAGTTCTTGCTGGCGACCGGTGCCGGGGCGTTGTTCAGCAGGCTGAGGCGGTTCAGCAGGGGCGCGCTGGCCGCACGGAACTGACCCAGCTCCTGGGAAGTCAGCGGGTCGGCGGTCGGCAGGGCGATCTTCATCGGATCCTGGGCGACGTTGTTCACCCGGACTTCATAGTGCAGATGCGGGCCTGTGGCCCAGCCGGTGGAGCCAACGAAGGCGATGAGATCCCCCTGGCTCACCGACATGCCTTTCTTCAGCCCGGTGGCGAAGCGGCTGAGGTGGGCATAGGCGGTGGCGTAGCGGTTGCTGTGGCGCAGGACGACGATGTTGCCGTAGCCGTTCTGGGTGCCGACGAATTCCACCACGCCGTCTGAACTTGCCTTTACAGGAGTGCCGGTGGGGGCGGCGAAGTCCACGCCGGCATGGGTGCGCCAGTTCTTGTGGATGGGGTGGAAGCGGCGGCCGAAGCCAGAGGATATCCGGGTAAAGGCCAGCGGTGAGCGCAGGAAGCCCTGGCGCAGGCTACGGCCCTCGGCGGTGTAATACTGCTCCTTGCCGCTGGCGCCCTTGTAGAGCACGACGACATGGCGCTTGCCCTGGTTGACGAATTCGGCAGCGAGGACGCGGCCGGTGCGCACCGGCACGCCGTGGTCGTAGATGGTTTCATAGACGACGCTGAACTGGTCGCCGCTGCGCAGATCGGTGTGGAAGTCGATTTCGGTGCCGAAGAGGTCCGCCAGTTTGGTGGCGATGCTGTCGGGGAGGCCGACCGAGTCGGTGGCGCCGAAGAGCGAGTGGCGGATGGTGGCCGAGCGCATCTCGACGACGGTCATCGCCGGCGCGGCGGCTTCCTTGCGCACCCGGATGCTGCCGCTGCTGTCCCGCTCTATGGTCAGCCGGTCACCGCTTTGCGAGGTCGGCAGGCTGAGGGTGGCGAGGCGGCCATTGCCGTGGACCAGCGCGGTGACGGAGAGGCCGGCACGCAATTGCCGCAGCGCCAGCTTGCCTTCCGGCGCCGATAGCAGGAAGTCCAGCGCTTCTTGGTCGGCGATGCCGAGGCGGCGGAAGATGGAGTTCACCGTATCGCCCGGCATTACCCTGTCGTCATGGACATAAGGCAGTTCACCGGCACCGTCCAGCGTGGTGACCTGAGGCATGGCCAAGGTTTCGACCACCGAGGTCAGGTTTACCGGACCGGGCTCATTGGGGACGACTGCGGTGGCTGCAACCACACCGAGAAGGGAGGTGCCGAAGACGCCTGCCAGCAGCCAGGGCCGCTTGCGACTGAAGAGATGCGCCGGCAGTTCGGCTAGAATCCTGCTTTTTCTGGCCTGCATTGGCTTTCACGGACAAAAAACTTCGTGGAGTCTATCAAAGTTTTTGCAGGCCTCGCTGTACGAATTCTGGAGAGAGGAAATGAGTGACGTCCAGGCCGCGCTGGCGCTGATCAAGCGTGGTGCAGACGGGCTGCTGATCGAGTCCGAGCTGGTGCAGAAACTGGAGAGCGGACGGCCGCTGCGGGTGAAGGCGGGCTTCGATCCCACCGCGCCCGACCTGCATTTCGGTCATACGGTATTGATCAACAAGCTGCGCCATTTCCAGGACCTGGGCCACCAGGTGCAGTTCCTGATCGGCGACTTCACCGGGATGATCGGCGACCCCAGTGGCAAGAACGCCACCCGCCCGCCCTTGTCGCGCGAGCAGGTGCTGGAGAATGCCCGCACCTACCAGGAACAGGTGTTCAAGATCCTGGACCCGGAAAAGACCGAGATCTGCTTCAACTCCACCTGGATGCAGGACATGAACGCGGCGGACATGATCCGCCTCGCTTCCCTGCAGACGGTGGCGCGCATGCTGGAGCGCGACGATTTCGCCAAGCGCTACGCCGGCCAGCAGCCGATCTCCATCCACGAATTCCTCTACCCGTTGTGCCAGGGCTACGACTCGGTGGCGATGAAGGCGGACGTCGAACTGGGCGGTACCGACCAGCGCTTCAACCTGCTGATGGGCCGCGAGCTGCAGAAGCACTACGGCCAGACGCCGCAGTGCGTGCTGATGATGCCGCTGCTGGAAGGCCTGGACGGCGTAAACAAGATGTCCAAGTCGCTGGGAAATTACATCGGCATCGCCGAGCCGGCGAAGGAGATCTTCGGTAAGGTGATGTCGGTTTCCGACACGCTGATGTGGCGCTACTTCGAGTTGCTCTCCTTCCGCAGCCTGGAGGAGATCGCCGGGCTGCGCCGTGGCATCGAGCAGGAAGGCCGCAACCCGCGCGACGTGAAGGTGATGCTGGCGCAGGAGTTGGTGGCCCGCTTCCATGGCGCCGCCGCCGCTGATGAAGCACTGGCGGATTTCGAGGCCCGTTTCCAGCGCAATGCCATTCCCGACGACATCCCGGAAGTGCGGGTCGTGGTCGGCGAGGGCATGCCGGTGTTCCAGGTGATCAAGCAGGCCGGCCTCACCGGCAGCACCTCGGAGGCGATGCGCATGATCGACCAGGGTGCGGTGAAGCTGAACGGCGAGCGGGTGGAGGACAAGGCGCGGTTGTTGCCGGCGGGGGAAACCGTGGTGCTGCAGGTGGGCAAGCGCAAGTTCGCTTCCGTGGTGCTGGAGTGAGCGGCGGCGCCGGCCGCCCGATCGGCGTCTTCGATTCGGGCATCGGCGGCCTTACCGTGGTGCGGGCGCTGATGGAGCGTCTGCCGATGGAAGACATCGTGTATTTCGGCGATACCGCCCGGGTGCCCTACGGCGTCAAGTCGGTGGCCACCATCGGCCAGTTCACTGCCCAGATCACCGACTTCCTGCTGCAGCAAGATGTGAAGATGTTGATCGTCGCCTGCAACACCATGGCGGCGGTCGCCGCCGAGGTGGTGCGCCAGCGCGCCGGCGATATCCCGGTGCTGGATGTGATCGAGGCCGGCGCGCGCGCCGCGGTGGCCGAGGCGCCTGGCGGGCGTATGGGCGTCATCGGCACCCCCACCACCATCAACAGCAATGCCTATGCCCGCCGCATCCATGCGCTGGATCCCGCGGTGCGGGTGTATTCCCGTGCCTGCCCGCTATTCGTGCCGCTGGTCGAGGAAGGCTGGCTGGATCACGAGGTGACGCGGCTGACCGCGCAGGAATATCTGCGCCCGGTGCTGGCGGAAGAGGTGGATGGGCTGGTGCTGGGCTGCACCCACTATCCGCTGTTGAAGCCGCTGCTGCGCGATGTGGTGGGGCCGGGGGTGAAGTTGATCGACTCCGCCTCCACCACCGCCGAATTCGCCGCCGCCAGCCTGCAGGCCGCCGGCCTGGCGCATGTCAGCGAGCTGCCGGCGCGCTATCGCTACGTGGTCACCGATGTGCCGCTGCGCTTCCAGACCATAGGCGAGCGTTTTCTTGGCCGCTCGCTGGGCAGGGTGGAGAAAGTCGACTGGTAGTGCTCCGGTTCGGGGCGGGAGCAACGGACAAGAAAAACGGCAGGGGCGATGCGCCACCTGCCGTTTTTCTTATCCGTGCATCTAGTCTGGTTGACGCGTTCCTTGATGCTCTCCCGCTCAGCCCGGCCCGGTCGCCACCGGCCGCTTGGGGTCGGCGCACCATTCGCTCCACGAGCCCGCGTACAGCCGTGAGCCGCTCAGGCCGGCGGCCTCCATTGCCAGCAGGTTGTGGCAGGCGGTGACGCCGGAGCCGCACTGATGCACCACCTTGTGGATGTCGTGGCCTTTCAACAGCGCGCCGAACTCCTCGCGCAATACCGAGGCCTGTTTGAAGCAGCCGTCGCCGCCGAGATTGTCCTTGAAGAAGCGGTTGGTGGCGCCGGGAATGTGGCCGCCGACCGGGTCCAGCGTCTCGTTCTCGCCGCGGAAGCGGTCCGGGCTGCGGGCGTCCAGCAACAGCATGTCCGGGCGGTTCAGGTGGGCGGACACGTAGTCCGCGTCCACCCGCGAGGGCTGCAGCGCCAGCGTGTAGGTGGCGGGGCGGGCCTCCGGTGTTTCGGTGGACAGCGCCTGGCTGGCGCGGCCCCAGGCCTGGAAGCCGCCGTCCAGCACCGCGACGCGGTGGTGGCCCAGCCAGCGCAGCAGCCACCACAGGCGGGCGGCGAACATGCCACCGGCGTCGTCATAGGCGACGACCTGGGTGTGGTTGCCGACGCCGCACTCGGCGAGCCGGGCCGCCAGGTGGGCGGGGTCCGGCAGCGGATGGCGGCCATTTTGGCCGTTCTTGGGGCCGGAGAGGTCGTCATCCAGGTCGAGGTAGAAGGCGCCAGGCAGGTGGCCGACGCTGTAGGCATCGAAACCGAAGTCCGGGTTGGTGAGGTCGAAGCGGCAGTCGAACAGCACCCAGTCGGGATCATGCAGATGCTGGGCGAGCTCGTTGGCGCCGATCAGCGTCGCATAGGAGGCGCTCACCGCGCTTCCTCCGCGGTCTCCTCCAGCCAGGCACGGGCGGAGGCTTCGTCCTCGAACACCTGCACGTCGGCATCGACGAAGAGTTGGGAAACCCAGGCGCTCCAGGTGATCCACTGGTCGTTGGTCAGCAGCGCGATGCGGCGGAAGTCGCGGGCGTGGGCGCGGGAGAACTTGATCTCCTCCCAGGCAACGTCCAGCGTGAAGCCCAGCATCTCGCGCAGATCGAAGAGCAGGTCCACCGGACCCTCGAAGCGGATCTTGTAGCTGACGAGCTCCTCGAACTCCTTGTAGTCGGCCAGGGTGAACTCGCCGAAAACGCTGACGGCAACCAGGCTGTCGCTGTGCTCGGTGCTGATCATGGTGGCCTCCTGAGGGCGTTAAATGGTGTCTGCCACTATAGCCCCAGGCTGGAAAGCGCTCAATCCGGGGTCTGGCTGGCGGCGTTTCCAGCGGGCGCGGGGCGCTTTCCTCCGGCTTGTGCCGAGGGTGGCCGCGGCCGGGTGGCCAGCGAAGTGGCGATGCCGCTGGCGACGATGAGGGCGATGGCGAGCCAGGCCGCCAGCGGCAGCACTTCGTTCCACAGCAGCACGCCGAACAGGCTGGAGAACAGCACGGTGGTGTAGCTGAGGTTGGCGGACACCACGGTGCGGCCGTAGCGGTAGGAGTGTGTCATCGCCAGTTGCGCGCAGCCGCCGAACAGGCCGGCGCCAGCGAGCAGGGCGAAGCCGTGCAGGTCTGGCAGGTGCAGGCCGCGCGCCAGCGCCCAGGGCAGGCCGAGCGCGGCGGTGAGGGCGGAGAACCAGAACACAGTGCGCACTTCCGGCTCGCCGGCGCGGCCCAATTCGCGCACGCTGACGTAGGCCAGGCTGGCGAGCAGGCCGCCGCACAAGCCGGCCACCGCGCCCGGCCATTGCTCCGGCTGCACCGTGGGGCGCAGCAGCAGGGCGACGCCGACGAAGCCCATCGCCACCGAGGCCAGCGCCGGCCAGCGCAGGCGCTCGCCGAACCACAGCACCAGCAGCAGGGCGACGAAGATGGGCGAGGTGTAGCTCAGGGTGACGGCGCTGGCCAGCGGCAGGATGCCGAGAGCGAAGAAGTAGCACATCAGCGCCAGCGAGCCGGAAAAGCCGCGGGAGAGCTGCAGCCGCCAGTGCGGCGTGCGCAGCGGAATGCCGCCGAGGCGGGCGACGATCCACATCATCAGCACGCCGACCGCGCCGCGGTAGAACACCAGCTCGCCGGTAGAAAACTCGTCCGACCCCAGTTTCACGCACACGCCCATGCAGGCGAACAGGAAGCTGGCGACGATCATCCACAGGGAAGGCATGGTGCGCTGCAAAAGGAACGGAAGGCCGGCATTGGACCACAGCCGCCGCACCGGCGACAGTCCGGCGCGGCGGTCGCGGCAGCGCTTCGCGGCGCCTTTAGGCCAGCGTCAGCCAGTCCGCATGGCGTTCGTCCTCGCCGCGCACGCAGGCGAAGAAGCGCCGTTGCAGCTCGCGGGTGATGGCGCCGGGCTGGCCGCTGCCGACGCGGCGCCTGTCCACCTCCACCACCGGGGTGATCTCCGCCGCAGTGCCGGTGAAGAACACTTCATCGGCGATGTAGAGCTCGTCGCGGGTGATGCGGCGGGCGACGATCTCGTAGCCAGCCTCGCGCGCCAGCGTGTGCAGCGTGCGGCGGGTGATGCCGTCCAGCGCCGAGGTGATCTCCGGCTCGTAGATCACGCCGCGCTTCACCAGGAAGACGTTCTCGCCCGGCCCTTCGGCGACGAAGCCGTCGGTATCCAGCAGCAGCGCTTCGTCATAGCCCTCCTGGCGCGCCTCGCGGCAGGCGAGGATGGAGTTGGTGTAGGTAGACACCGCCTTGGCGCGGCACATCTGCACGTTCACATGGTGCCGGGCGAAGCTCGCCACCTTGACGCGGATGCCGCGCTCCAGCCCGTTGTCGCCCAAGTAGGCGCCCCAGGCCCAGGCCGCCACCATCACATGCACCGCCGCGCCCAGCGGATCGACGCCGACCTTCTCGGCGCCGAGGAAAACCAGCGGGCGGATGTAGCCGCCGGCAAGTGCGTTGCGGCGGATGGCGTCGCGGCAGGCCTGGCGCAGGGCGTCGCGGTCGAAGGGCATGTCCAGGCCGAGGATGTGGGCGGATTCGAACAGCCGCTCGACATGGTCGTCCAGCCGGAAGATGGCGGCGCCGCGCGGCGTCGCATAGGCGCGCAGGCCCTCGAAGCAGCCGAGGCCGTAGTGCAGGGTGTGGGTCAGCGCGTGCACCCTGGCTTCGCGCCAGGGCAGCCATTGGCCGTCCAGCCAGATCCAGCCGTCGCGGTCTTCCATCGTGGTGGGGGTGATGCTCATGAGGTCGCACTCCTGGTGTCGGATCGAAGGGGAAAAGGCCGCGGGCGGTGGGAGCGGCTTCGATCGGCGGAGGAAAACGGGGTGCGCTTTGCCGGGCAACGCCGCCGGGGTGGGGCGGCGCTGGAGGTGCCGAAGAGGAGGTCCAGATTGCGCGCTGCAGCAGCGGCTTTCAAACGAAAGCGGCGTGGCGTCGGATGAGCCTGATTCATCCGAATGGTCCGACTTGGGTGGTCAGCCGCAGCCGCTGGGGCTAGGCTAGGGTCATGTCCAAGCGAGGAGAGGCCGATGTCCTACGTGCTGGCGCTGGACCAGGGCACCACCAGTTCGCGTGCCATGGTGTTCGATGCCGACGGCCGGGTGCGCAGTGTCGCCCGGCGCGACTTCCCGCAGCATTTCCCGCGGCCCGGCTGGGTGGAGCACGACCCCGCCGACATTCTGCGCAGCCAGCTGGAATGCGCCCGCGCGGCGCTGGCGGATGCCGGCCTGCGCGCCGGCCAGCTGGCGGCGGTGGGCATCGCCAACCAGCGCGAAACCACCGTGCTGTGGGAGCGCGCCAGCGGCCGCGCGGTGGCGCCGGCCATCGTCTGGCAGGACCGCCGCACCGCCGCCGACTGCGAACGCCTGCGCAGCCAGGACTGGAGCGCGGCCCTGCGCGAACGCACCGGGCTGGAGCTGGACCCCTACTTCTCCGCCACCAAGCTCGCCTGGCTGCTGGACCATGTGCCCGGCGCCCGCGAGCGCGCCGAGGCCGGCGAACTTGCCTTCGGCACGGTGGATAGCTGGCTGCTGTGGCATCTGAGCGGTGGTCAGCTGCACCTCACCGACCGCGGCAACGCCTCCCGCACCCTGCTGCTGGACGTGCACGCCCGCGAGTGGGACGCCGATCTGCTCGCCCGCTTCCGCATCCCGGCGGCGGTGCTGCCGCGGCTGGTGGACAGCCTGGGCGTTTGCGGCGAAACCGCGCCCGAAGTGCTGGGCGCCGCGGTGCCCATCGCCGGCATCGCCGGCGACCAGCAGGCCGCCACCTTCGGCCAGGCCTGCTTTGCCCCCGGCATGGCCAAGAACACCTACGGCACCGGCTGCTTCCTGCTGATGAACACCGGCGAAGCGCCCGTCGCCTCGCACAACCGCCTGCTCTCCACCGTCGGCTGGACCGGCGGCGGCCGCCACGCCTACGCGCTGGAAGGCAGCGTGTTCATGGCCGGCGCCATCGTGCAGTGGCTGCGCGACAGCCTGGGCCTGATCCGCAACGCCAGCGACATCGAAGCCCTGGCCGCCAGCGTGGAAGACAGCGCCGGCGTGGTCTTCGTGCCCGCCTTCACCGGCCTGGGCGCGCCGCACTGGGATGCCCGTGCCCGTGGCACCCTGCTCGGCCTCACCCGCGGCGCCGGCCCCGGCCACATCGCCCGCGCCGCGCTGGAAGCCATCGCCCTGCAGACGGTGGACTTGGTCGCCGCCATGCGCCGCGACGGCGCCCAGTCGCTCACCGAGCTGCGGGTGGATGGCGGTGCCGCCGCCAACGATCTGCTGATGCAGCTGCAGGCCGACCTGCTGGGCGTGCCGGTGCTGCGCCCGCGCATGCTGGAGACCACCGCGCTGGGCGCCGCCTGGCTGGCCGGGCTGGGCGTTGGCCTGTGGCGCGATACCGATGCGTTGGCGACCCAATGGCGGCTGGATCGCCGCTTCGAGCCGAGCTGGAGCGACGACCGCCGCGCGGCGGTGATCGCCCGCTGGGCACGGGCGGTGGAGCGCGCCAAAGACTGGGCGGAGGAGGAATGAGGCGGCTGGCCATGGGAAGGGAGCGCATGCGGCCCGCCGTGCTGCCGGCCGGCGCGGTGGAGGCAAGCGGGCGGGCAGCTGCTCCGGCCGATGTTGAAGCGGTGCTTGCCTCGCCAGCCGGCGGCTGCGGGCGTTGCCGGCGCGGGCGCCGTGCAAGCCGGCGGTTCCGCGGCGGCCTGCGTGTTCCGCGCCGGCCGGGGCCGGAGGCAGGGGAGGCGGGATGGCGCTGACGCCCGCCGCCGCAAGCCGCGCCGCCGCGCTCGCCCGGCTGGCGGAAACGCCGGAGTGGGACATGCTCGTCATCGGCGGCGGCGCCACCGGCCTGGGCTGCGCGGTGGATGCCGCCGCCCGCGGCTACAAGGTGCTGCTGGTGGAAGCGCAGGACTTCGCCAAGGGCACCAGTTCGCGCGCCACCAAGCTGGTACACGGCGGCGTGCGCTACCTCGCCCAGGGCAATCTGCCGCTGGTGCGCGAGGCGCTGGCCGAGCGCGCCCGCCTGCTCGCCAACGCGCCCCATCTGGTGCATCCGCTGCGCTTCGTCGTGCCCAGCTACCGCCGGCGCGACACCGCCCTGCTGGCCGTAGGCCTCGGCGCCTACGATCTCCTCGGCGGCTTCGGCAGTCAGGGCGGCATCGCCCGCAGCCGGGTGCTGGACGTGGCGCAGACGCGCGCCGCCCTGCCGACGGTGAAGACCGCCGGCCTGCGGGGCGGCATCGCCTACTGGGACGCGCAGTTCGACGACGCCCGCCTGGCGCTGGCCCTGGCGCGCACGGTGGAAGACCTGGGCGGCCTCGCCCTCAACTACTGCGCGCTTGCCGATCTGCTGGTGGAGGGCGGCCGGCTGCGCGGCGCGGTGTTGCAGGAGGCGGGCGGGCGCGTGTTCCGGGTGGCGGCCCGGGTGGTCATCAACGCCACCGGCGTGTGGGCGGACAGCGTGCGCCGCCTCGCCCAGCCGGCGACGCCGCCGCTGCTGCGGCCCAGCCAGGGCATCCACCTGATGGTAGACCGCGGTTTCCTGCCCGGCACGGACGCCCTGCTGGTGCCGCGCACCGCCGACGGCCGGGTGCTGTTCATGATTCCCTGGCAGGGCCGGCTGCTGTTGGGCACCACCGACAGCCTGCGCGCCGACCTGCCGCTTGAGCCGCAAGCTTTGCCGGGCGAGGTGGATTTCGTGCTCGACACCGCCGCCGCCTACCTCGAACGCCCGCCACGGCGGCAGGACGTGCTCAGCCAGTTCGCCGGCCTGCGGCCCTTGATCGGCGGTGGCATGGGCAAGGAGGCAGGTGCCACCGGCGGCCTGTCGCGGGAGCATCTGATCGAGGTTTCCGCCACCGGCCTGGTCAGCGTGCTGGGCGGCAAGTGGACCACCTATCGCCATATGGCCGAAGAGGCGGTGGACCGCGCCCTGGCGGTGGCTGGCCTGCCACGGCGGGCCGCGGCGACCGCCACCTTGAGGCTGCATGGCGCGCGGGAGGGCGACGACCCCTACGGCAGCGACCGCGAGGCGGTGGAAGCCCTGCCCGGCGCCGGCCGCCGCCTGCTGGAGGGCCTGACGCTGACCGAGGCCGAGGTGCGCCACGCCGCGCGGGCGGAATACGCGCTGAGCGTGGAGGATGTGCTGGCGCGACGGCACCGCGCCCTGTTCATCGACGCCCGCCTGGCCCTGCAGGCCGCGCCGGCGGTGGCGGCCCTGCTGGCGGAAGAACTGGGCAGGGATGGCGACTGGGTGGCGGCGCAGTTGCGGGTCTTCGCGGCGTTGGCGCAGGGCTATGGAGCCAGGTAGCGGCAATGGGCCAGAAATTGGGACCGGAGACGTCCGTGGGGTCAGATGAATCGGCCACGCCGCAGATTCCGCCGCCCGCTTCCTCTTCCTTGGCGGGTGCCCGAACTGCAGCGGCGTAGGCGCTCGGGAGGGAGAGATCGTTCGCCCCGGGCCAGGTCGGAGGGCCACGCAGCAGCGGTCGTCGGCCGTCTCTGCCGGAGGGCCCGGCTTGGCGGTGGTAGCGGATCAATCGGTGGGTCAATGCCGGCTCAGGCCGGGCTGCTGCGTGCCCGCGCCTGCAGCCAGCGCACGAAGTGCCGCACCCAGGGTAGGGTCTGCGCGGCGGGCGAGACGACGGCATAGAAACCCTTGTCCGCCACCTCGATGTCGAATGGCCTCACCAGCGTGCCGGCGGCGAGATAAGGCTTGGCCAGCAGGCCGACGGTGAGGGCGATGCCGGCGCCGGCGGCGGCGGCCTCCAGCATCATCATCGAATCCTCGAACAGCGGGCCTTCGGCCGGCTCGCCACGGGCCAGGCCGGCGGCAGCGAACCAGGGCGACCAGGCGAGCAGCGGATGGCGCAGCAGGCGCTGGCCGTCCAGGTCGGCGGGCCGGGCGAGGCGGTCGGCGAGCGCCGGGCTGCACACCGGGAAGACGGTTTCGCGCCGCAGCTCGTAGGCCTCCAGCCCCGGCCAGGGCGGATCGCCGTAGCGCAGGCCGACGTCGGCCTCGCCGGCGGTGAGCGGCGCCAGGCTGGTGGAGGTGGAGAGCACGAAGTCGATGCGCGGGTCTTCCTGCGGGTAGTCGGCGAGCTGGCCGACCAGCCATTTGGCGCCGATTGCTGGCGCCACCGACAGGCGCAGCGGCCGTGCTTCCAGGCGGCGCAGACGGGTGCTGGCGGTTTCCAGCCGGCGCAGGGCGGCGCGGACTTCGACCAGGTAATCCTGGCCGGCGGCGGTCAGGGTCACCAGCCGGTTGTGGCGTTCGAACAGCGGCAGGCCCAGCCAGTCTTCCAGCGCGCGGATGCGGTGGCTGATGGCGGAGGGCGTGAGGTGCAGCGCCTCGGCCGCAGCCAGGAAGCTGCCGCTGCGGGCGGCGGCCTCGAAGGCGACCAGGGCGGGCAGGGGCGGCAGGCGGATCATGGCTGGGTGGCGGCGGGCATGGTAGCGATACTACCGCCGCGGGCGGGAGGCGGCGAAGCGTTGGCGGCGCTGCGAAAGGCTGCAATTGGCTGTTCGGGGGCGCCAGCCGCATCAGCAGGCAAGCCGGCAACTCAATAGCCGGTGGCCCTCCACCCCGCCTTCTTCGGCAGGCTCCGGGGCAGGCCCGCATCCTGCAGCGCCCTGCACCCGCCGCGGGGCTCAGGGCGAATGGCAGTGCTTACCTGCTTGCTGGGTCACTAACTGCCCGCGGCAGCGTCACCCGCGCTTCCAGCCCGCCCTCGGGATGGTTGCCCAGCGCCACCTCGCCACGCTGGGCGCGCAGCAGGTTGCGGGCGATCGCCAGGCCCAGGCCGGTGCCACCGGTTTCGCGGTTGCGGGAGGACTCGGTGCGGTAGAACGGCTCGAACACCTTCTCCAACTCATCCGCCGGCAGGCCGGGGCCGTGGTCGCGGATGCGGATCTCGTAGCGGTCCGGCAACTCGGCCAGCGTGATGTTGACCTCGCCGCCGAACTTCACCCCGTTCTCCACCAGGTTCCACAGCGCCCGGCGCAGCGCCGTAGGGCGGCTGGGGCAGGGCGTGGGCGCGCTGCCGCTGACGGTGACCGTCCAGCCGAGGTCGGCGGCGTCGGCGCGCAGCACGTCGGCCAGGCTTTCCAGGCTCACCGGCTGCGGCGGGCTGGAGGCGTCCATGCTGCGGGCGTAGGCCAGTCCTTCCTTGACCAGCGATTGCATGGCGTCGAGGTCGGCCTGGATGCGGTCGCGCAGGTTCTCCTCGTCCACCATCTCGGCACGCAGGCGCAGCCGGGTGATGGGCGTCTGCAGATCGTGGGAGATGGCGGCGAGGATGCGGGTGCGCTCGGCCACATGCTCGCGGATGCGCTGCTGCATCTGGTTGAAGGCGGCGGCGGCCTGGGCTACCTCGGTGGGGCCGCTGGAGCTCATCGGCGCGCGCTCCGGGTCTTCGCCCAGGGCGCGGGCGGCGGCGGCCAGCCGCGACAGCGGCCGGGTGGCGATGCGCACCGCCAGCCAGGTGAGCAGGGCGACGCCGATGACCAGCGCCGCCAGCGCGGCGATGAGGCGATCCGGCGGGGCCAGCGGCGGGCCGGGTTCCGGGCCGATGCCGGGCAGGCGCACGCTCAAGGGCGTGCCGTCGCGCAGCGGGATGGTGACCAGGTAGAAGGGATGGTTGTCCGGCCGCTGGACGACGGTGAGGCTGGCCTTGTGGTCCGGCAGGGCGGTGCCGAGCGCGCGCAGCAGGGCGTGGTCGCGCACCGGCTGGGCGTTGTCCGGCGGCGGGCGCAGGGCCAGGCGCAGGCGGCGGCGGCCGAGGTCGTCTATCCAGCCGGCGCGCTCCTGGGGCGGCAGGCGCTCCAGCACCTGCACGGTGGCGGCGATTTCCTGGGCGATGCCCTCGAACAGCACGTTGCGGCCGACGCGGTCGCGCTCGCCGACGAAGAGGGCGAAGCTCACCGCCAGCACCACTGCCATGCCCAGCAGCCAGATCAGCATCAGGCGGGCGAACAGGCTGCGCGGCAGCGGCAGCCTCATTGCGCGCCCTCGCCGCCGAGTTGGCCGACGCTGTGCACCTCGCTGCTCAGCACATAGCCTTCATTGCGCACCGTCTTGATGATGGCCGGCTCGCGGGCGTTGTCGCCCAGGCGCTGGCGCAGCCGGCTCACCAGCAGATCGATGGAGCGGTCGAACACGTCCGCCTCGCGGCCCTGGGTGAATTCCATCAGCTGGTCGCGCGACAGCACCCGCTGCGGATGGGCGAGGAACACGCCCAGCATGCGGTATTCGGCGCCGGACAGCGGCACCACCGTGCCGGCCCCGTCGATGAGGTGGCGGTTCACCGTATCCAGCCGCCAGCCGGCGAAGTGCAGCTCGCGCGCCTGCCCGGGCGGGGAGGCTTCCAGGTTGGGCGGCAGCGCGCGGGCACGGCGCAGGATGGCGCGGATGCGGGCGTACAGCTCGCGCGGCACGAAGGGCTTGGGCAGGTAATCGTCGGCGCCCATCTCCAGGCCGATGATGCGGTCCATGTCTTCGCCGCGGGCGGTCAGCATCAGGATGGGCGTGTTGGCGTGGGCGTGGGTGGCGCGCAGGTTGCGGCACAGGGTGAGGCCGTCCTCGCCGGGCATCATCAGGTCGAGCACGATGAGGTCCACCCGGTGTTTCTCCAGCGCTGCCTTCATCTCGCGGCCGTCGGCGGCGGTGGTGCAGCGCAGGCCCTGCTTTTCGAGGTAGTCGGCCAGCAGGCCGCGGATGTCGCGGTCGTCATCGACGATCAGGATGTGGTCTTGCTGATTGCTCATGGTCGTGATCTCTCCGTGGGACGCATCTTAAGGTCCGGCTGTGGTGGCTTTGTATCCCTGCGTATCCGGAGCGGGCCGGGAGACATGTTCATGCAAAAGCAGCCCTTGCGAGACAAATGCGGCTTACACGGCGCTGTTCAAATGGCTCCGTCGCCCGAACGAACGGGCACATCAACGCAAGGAGAGACACATGAAGACCTGGATGAAGACCTCGATTGCCGCCGCCGTCATCGCCGTTCATGCGCTGGGCACCACCGCTGCATTCGCCCGGGACGACGACCACCGCGGCCCGGGCCGTGGGCCGGGCTGGACCCAGACCTCGCCGGAGAAGGCCCAGCAGCACGCCGAGCTGCGCCTCGCCAGGCTGGAGCTGGCGCTGGCGATCAAGCCGGAACAGCAAGCCGCGTGGGATCAGTTCAAGACCAGCATCGCCGCCCAGCAGGCCAAGGCTGGCGAACGCTTCGCCGCACGCAAGGACAAGGCGGAGGCGCCCCGTACCGCCAGCGAGCGTCTGGCGAAGATGGAGGAAATGAGCCAGCTGCGCCTGGCCGAGCTGGCCGAGACCCGCAAGGCGGTGGATACGCTCTACCCGCGGCTGAGCGACGCGCAGAAGAAGGTGTTCGACGCCGAGTTCATGAAGGGCCCCGACCCGCGTGGCGACCACCGTGGTCCGGGCAAGGGCCCGGGCCGCGATGCTGGCCCGCAGCAGGGCCACTGAGCTTCGGCGGTAGCCCAGGCCCGGCATCGACGGCGATGCGGGGCGGCAGAACGGCCCGGTGACGGGCCGTTCTGCCGTTTACGCCGGGTGCCACCCCAGGGAAGGGCCGGGCCTGGGCGAAAGGTGGCTTACCGCGCGGATGGGACGGGAGAGCACGCGGCCGCTGGCCAGCGCTCCTTGTTTTACGCCGGCTTTAGCCCGCCTGGCTCAGCGGTGCGGCGGAAACCGCCTGCCGCGGCAGGTAAGGCAGCACCGCGGCGGTGGGCACGTCTTCGTTCACCTGTGTGAGCACCATCAGGATCCAGCCGGCACAGGTGCTTTCGGTGACGCGGAAGCGGCGGCCATCGACCATGTGAACGTCGAATACATGGTTGGGGTGGCTGTGGCGCTTGCGCTCGGTGAGGCGCAGCCAGGTGTCCAGCTCGGCATCGCCGATGCGGGGGCCGACCTGCTTGCTGTGGCAGTGGCGGATCAGCCCGGCGTAGGTGCTGACGGTGGGCGGCAGCTGGTGCAGCTCGCGGAAGGCGTCGTTGGTGAGCACCAGCCGGTCGGACGCATCCAGCAGCGCCATTGGCTGGCGCATGCTGTCCAGCCCGCCGAGCAGGGCGTTGAGGGCGAAGCCGTTCTCGCGCGCGCTGCCGAACTGCCGTGCCGGCGGCAGGGGCGGCGTGGCGGCGGCTGGCGGCTCGCCGAAGTCCAGGCCGGCGACGCGGTCCCGCCCTTGGTGCTTGGCGCGGTACAGCATCTGGTCGGCCAGCCGCATCCAGGCTTCGTGGCTGGCCAGGTCGGGGCTGAGCTCGGCGACGCCGAAGCTGGCGGTGACCAGGGTGTCTTCCAGCAGCGGGGTTTCATGCAGGCGGGCGCGCAGGCGCTCGATCAGCACGCGGGCTTCCCTGGCGCGGGTCTGCGGCAGCAGCATGCCGAATTCCTCGCCGCCGTAGCGGCCGGCGATGTCGGTGGTGCGCAGGCACTCGCGCAGCAGGCCGGCGAAGCGGCGTATGGCGTCGTCGCCAGCTTCATGGCCGTGATCGTCGTTGATGCGCTTGAAGTGGTCGATGTCCGTCAGCACCAGGGTGGCCGGCAGGCCGGCGCGGCGGTAGCGGGCGAATTCGTTACGCACCTGGGCTTCCCAGTGGCTGCGGTTGTAGAGGCCGGAGAGGCCGTCGTGGCGCGTCTGGTGCTCCAGCTCGGCGCGCTTGTTGCGCAGCTTGGTGATGGCCTGGTGGGCGGTGTGCGCCACCAGCAGCGGATGGGTGAGCAGCAACGGCAGGCAGGACAGCACATTGGCCGTGGTGGATTCCGGCATCCAGTGGAAGCCGCCGAGGAGCAGTCCCAGCACCAGCCCGGCGGCCTGCCAGGCAAGGCCGCGGCCGAGCAACTGCATGCCGCCAGCGGTCAGGCTGCTCATGCACAGCAGGGTGACGGTGAGCACGCTGGGCAGGGCGTTGAAGCCGATCTGCGCAATCCAGAAGCCGCCGACGAACTGGTCGATCAGCAGGTTGCGCTGTTCGGCACGGAAGGGGTTGCCGGCCCGCCGCGCCCAGGCCCAGGCCAGGTGCGGCCAGACGAAGCAGTAGAGAAGCAGGCCGATCCATTCCAGCAGCGGCGCGCCGGTGTGATGGAAAACGGTGAGAACCAGCGGCGAACCGGCGGCCAGCCCCAGCACGCGCGGCAAGTAGGACTTGCGGGCGAAGCCGAGCTGGGCGACATGGAGGCCGGGTTCGTTGGTGGTGAGCATGGGGCTAGCATGCCATGCGCCGAAAGTCTTACCCGTGTGATTCTTGGCAGCCGCCTTATCGCTCTGCCAGCCACTGTTCCAGCGCGTCCGGGGCTAGCGGACGGGCATAGAGATAACCCTGCCCGATGTGGCAGCCGTGGCGGGCGAGGAAGCGGGCCTGCTCTTCCCGCTCTATGCCTTCGGCGACAACGGTGAGGTTGAGGCTTTCGCCCATGCGGATGACCGCGTCCACCAGCGCGCCGGTCTTGTCGTCGCGGCCGAGGTCGCGGATGAAGCTGCGGTCCAGCTTCAGCTCGCTCACCGGCAGGCTGCGCAGGTAGCCGAGGCTGGAGTAGCCGGTGCCGAAGTCGTCCAGCGCCAGATGCACGCCGGCGGCGTGGATGGCGGCGACGTTTTCCTGGGTGATGGGGTGGGCATCCATCACCATGCTTTCGGTGGCTTCCAGGGTGATGTCGCGCGGGGTGAGGCGGTGGCGGGCCAGGGTGTCGGCGATCAGCGCCGGCAGCGTGGGGTCGCGGAAGTGGGGCGAAGAGAGGTTGAGAGACACCGACGGAATCGGCACGCCCAGGCGGCGCCAGTGGGCGAGTTGGCGACAGGCTTCGTCCAGCACCACCCGGCCGAGCTCGACGATGAGGCCGCATTCTTCCGCCAGCGGAATGAAGTGGGAGGGCGGCACATCGCCGAAATGCGGATCGCGCCAGCGCGCCAGCGCTTCCACGCCGTACAGGCGGTTGTCGTCCAGCCGCAGCTGGGGCTGGTAGTGCAGGCACAGGCCGCCGCCGCTGAGGGCGTCGCGCAGCGCTGCCTCCAGCGCCATGCGCTCGTGCGCGTAGCGGTTCATCTCCGGGCTGAAGAACTCGTAGGCGTTGCGGCCGGCGGCCTTGGCCTGGTACATGGCGACATCGGCGTGGCGCAGCAGGGTGTCTACATCGCAACCGTTGTCCGGGAACAGGCTGACGCCGATGCTGGCGGAGGGATTGAGGCGGGCGCCGGCCACCTGCAGCGGCCGGGCGAGGCTGGCGAGCAGCCGCTCAACCGCCACGCAGGCCTGCTCGGCGTTGGTTTGCGGCAGCACGATGGCGAACTCGTCGCCGGACAGGCGGCCGACCAGGTCGGCGTCGCGCACGCATTCCTGCAGGCGCTGGGCGATCTCGCGCAGCAGGGCGTCGCCACTGTCGTGGCCCAGGGTGTCGTTTACCTGCTTGAAGCGGTCGAGGTCGATGAACAGCATCGCCAGCGGTGTGCCGTGGCGGGCGCACAGGGCAATGGCGCGGCTGGCCTGGGCGAGCAGCAGGCGGCGGTTGGGCAGGCCGGTGAGGGCGTCGTAGAAGGCGAGGCGCTCGATGTGGATCTTGGCCGCTTCGCGCTCTATCGCCACCGCACAGAGCGGCGCACACAGCTCCACCAGCTGGCGGTGCAGATCGTCCGGCCGGCGTTGGTCCACGAAATAACAGGCCAGCGTGCCCAGCACCCGGCCGTTGCGGGCCTTGATCGGGTGCGCCCAGCAGGCGGCGATGCCGGCGGCCGCCGCCAGCTCGCGGTAGGGCGCCCAGGCCGTCGAGGTGGCCACCGAGCTGGCCTCCACCGGCGTGCCGTACCAGGCGGCGGTGCCGCTGGAGGCGGAATCCGGCGCGATCGGCAGCTGGTGCAGCACCGGCATGAACACCTCCGGCACGCTGGGGGCGGCGAGCAGGCGCAGGTATTTGCTGTCGTCCGAAGCGACCAGGATGGCGACCCGCAGCTCGGGGGCGATGCTCTCCACCTTGCGGCAGACGGTGTCCATCACCTCCCGCACCGGGCGGTCCTGGATCATGGTTTCGAGCACGCTGCGCTGGAGCAGCTCGTACATCTTGCTGCGGGTGATCTCGGTGAGGGCGATCACGCAGTTGCGCAGGCTGCCGTCCTCGCGGTGTATCGGGTCCATGACCACAGAGGCCCACAGCGGCCGGCCATCCTTGCGATAGACGATCTCGTCGGCGCGGAAGGTTTCGCCGCGGTGCAGCCGGCCATCCAGGCGGGCGAGGCTGGCAGCCTCGGTGTGGGCGCCGGCCAGCAGTTCTCCGGGCTTGCGGCCGCGTGTTTCCTCGGCGTCGTGGCCGAACAGGCGGCGGAAGCCGGCGTTGACGAAGACGATGCGGTGCTCGTCGTCGGTGATGATGACGGCGTTGCCGGTGGCGTCGGTGCCCAGCGACAGCAGCCGCAGCTGCTCCTGGTCTTCATGCTCGCGGGTGACGTCGCGCAAGAAGGCGGTGTACATCACCCGGGTGTCCACCGTGATGCGCGACAGCGACAGCGTGGCCCACAGGGCGCGGCCATCCTTGCGCTCCAGCCTCACCTTGCGGCTAGAGCCGACGATGCGGCTCTCGTTGGTGCGGCGGTTGCGCGCGATGAGATCGTCATGGCGCGGCTGGATGTCGGCGGGCACCAGCATGGTGACGCTGCGGCCGATGACTTCCCGGTTTTCCCAGCCCCACAGCCGCTCCGCCGCCGCATTGAAAAACACCACCCGGTTGTGCTCGTCGATGACCACCACCGCGTCTATTGCCTGCGCCAGCGTCTGCACCAGGATCTCGCCGGCATTGCTTGCGCCGGTGAGCGCGGTGTGGCGCAGCAGCGGCAACTCCGGCAGGGGCGGGTGTTTTTCCGTGGCGTGTGTCGGCTTAACGACATCGGCGGGCGTCAGCATGGTCGGGGGTGGCGGCATCGTCGAGCAGGCTCAGCTAGGCAAGTCGTTGTATTTCCGGGTGCGCAGCGGCGGCTGCGCGCCCGGCTCGGAGTGCGGCCGCAACGGCTTTTTCATTCAAGCAAGTTCGATACCGCCTTTGGCTTAGCCCGGCGGCAATGGCTCAGCGCGGGCGTTTTTCCGCCTGCTGGCCCAGCCAGTGCTCGAACTCGGCGGCGGCCATCGGTCGGGCGAACAGGAAGCCCTGCGCCAGTTGGCAGCCCAGAGCCTGCAGCCGGCGCCGCTGGGCGTCGGTTTCCACGCCTTCGGCCAGCACCGAGAGGCCCAGGCTCTCGCCCATGCGGATCACCGTGTCGGTGAGCGCAAGGGCGCGGTCGTCGCCCGCCAGGTCGGCGACAAAGCGGCGGTCCAGCTTCAGCTCGCTGATCGGCAGGCGGCAGAGGTCGCCCAGGCTGGAGTAGCCGGTGCCGAAATCGTCCATGGCGATGCGCAGCCCGGCGCGGTGCAGGGTGTGCAGGATGTCCAGCGTGCCGCCGTCGCTGTCCATCATCACGCTCTCGGTGGCCTCGATGATGAGGTCGGCCGGCTGCAGGCCGTGCTGTTGCAGCAGGAGGGCGATCTGCGCCGGCAGTGCCGGATCGCGGAAGTGGTGGGCGGAGAGGTTGACCGCCACCGCCGGCACCGCCAGGCCGCGCCGGCGCCAGTCGGCGAGTTGGCGGCAGGCGCCGTCCAGCATGTGCAGGCCGAGGCGGTCGATGAGGCCGCACTGCTCGGCCAGGGCGATGAAGCGGGCGGGCTCGATGTCGCCGTATTGCGGGTGGCGCCAGCGGGCCAGGGCCTCCACGCCGCGCAGCACCCCGCTGGCCAGCCGCAGCTGTGGCTGGTAATGCAGCTGCAGGCCGTCGGGCTGAGCCAGGGCCTCGCGCAAGGCGATCTCCAGTGCCAGGCGTTCGCGCGCCAGCCGGTTCATTTCGGCGCGGAAGAAGTGGACGGCGTGGATGGCGGGGCGCTGGCTGTCCTTGGCCTGATGCATCGCGAGGTCGGCTTGGTGCAGCAGGGTGTCCAGTTCCTGGCCGTCCTCCGGGAAGAGGCTTATGCCGATGCGGGCCGACGGCGTCAGGGTGATGCCATCCAGCGGGTAGTGGCGGGCCAGGGCGGCGAGCAGCCGCTCGGCGCTGGCGGCGGCGCGCAGCGCATCGGCTTGGGGCAGGACGAGGGCGAACTCGTCGCCGCCGAGGTGGCCCAGCAGATCGCCGCCGCGGGCGCTTTCCCGCAGGCGCCGGGCGGCTTCGCGCAGCAGGGCGTCGCCCGCGGCGCGGCCCAGGGTGTCGTTCACCTGCTTGAAGCGGTCCAGGTTGAGGTAAAGGACCGCCAGCGGGGTGCGTGCCCGCACGGCCTGGGCGATCAACCGGCCAGCCTGGGCGGCGAGCAGCCTGCGGTTGGGCAGGCGGGTGAGCGGGTTGTAGAAGGCGAGGCGGTGGATGTGCAGGCGCGCCTGTTCGCGTTCCAGCGCCAGGGTGCAGAGCGAGGCGCAGACCTCGCCGAGGCTGTGCTGCAGTTCGTCCGGCGCGGCATCGGCGTCCGCGTAGTGGAAGACCAGCGCGCCCAAGGGTTCGCCGCCGCTGCCGCTGAGGGGGCCTACCCAGCTGGCGGAGTAACCGGCGGCGGCGAGGCGGGCGTGGTATTCGCGCCAGCCTGTCAGCTCGCGGCTGCGGGTGAAGGGGGCGGTCAGCCCGGACAGGGTGCTGGCTGGCGGGGCGCTGGCGGCGGCGAGGGCTGCCGAAGTGGACAGCGCGGGCGCGGCCAGTAGCTTGAGCGGAGCCGGGCCTCTGCCGGATGCCTCGCCCTGCACGTCGGGGTTGGCCGGGCCGAAGATTGCAAGCGCCGCATCCGGCGCAATGCGCCCCGTCTCGCGGCAGAGGACGTCCAGCAGCGCGGGCAGGGGGAGGTCCTGGGCAAGGGCGTCGAGCGCGTGCTGGCGCAGGATTTCGGGCGCCTTGCGCCGGGTGACGTCGGTCAGCAGGCAGAGCAGGCGGCGGTGCGGGCTATCACGCAGGGGGGTGAGCGTGATGCTGGCCCAGCGCGGCCGGCCGCTGCGGTCGTAGAGCAGTTCTTCCCCCTGCCACTGCTGCGGATGGCGGAGAAGCCGGCGCAGGCTGGCGAGCGTGGCGGGATCGGAATGCGGGCCGCTGAGCAGTTCGGTCGGCCAGCGGCCCAGGCTTTCCGCCGGCGGGTAACCGAAGGTTTGCTCGAAGCCGGCGCTGGCGTGGGCGATGCGCAGCGTGGCGTCGAGGATGAGGACGGCCTGGCCGGCCCGCTGCAACCCGAGGGCGGTCAGCTGCGCGGCGGCGGCGTCGGTGAGGTCGGCGGCGCGACCCGGGTGCGTCGCCTTGCCCAGGGACGCAGGGGAGGTGTCGCTTCCGGCCGGGATGGCCGGCCACAGCGGGGGCGGCGGCGCAGATAGGGTGGCGAGAGGAACGGAAGGCGCGGTGGCCGGGGAGCTTGCGGCAGCCGGTGCAGCAGCGGTGTCCGGGCCGGGGCCGTAAGCGTTGGCGGCCGGGATGGCGGCGGCGCCCGCCGCGCCCGGCGGAGGCGGGTGGGCGGCTGAATCTCCACCAGGATCCGGTTCGGCGGCGATCAGCGTGCTAGCGCCGGCCCTGCAGCATGGCGGCGCGGGGTAGCTGTCGCGGGGCAGGGTGGCATGCACCGGATCGGCCGCCGGTTATCATGCCGGCCCGCTTGAGGGCGCAGGGGTGTGCGTCCGCAGGCAGGCGGGGCTCATGGGGGCGACCCGCATGCAGCCCGGCGGGAACGGTGGGGGCTGCCGGGAGCAGCGCGGAGTTCCTTTCCTGTTGGCGGTTTGTGTCATCTGGTTATTCATTTAAAGTCGACCGTTAGTCAAATTGATTGTGCGCGAAAGTCGACAGTTGGTCAATTGGCTATGAGCGGCTGATTGGCGGTTACCGGGTTGTTAGTTTCCGCGCATGCAATCGAGCATCGAACGAGAGGCCTTCAGTACCCGCCTGCGGCAGACGCTGGAGCGGGCTGGCATGGCGGAGCCCGGCGCGACCGACCTGGCGCGGGAGTTCAACCGCCGCTATCCCGGCATGCCGGTAACCCCGCATGCGACGCGCAAATGGTTGCTGGGCGAATCCATACCGGCGCAGGCGCGGCTGCGGGTGCTTGCACGCTGGCTGGGCGTGAGTGCCGAGTGGCTGCGCTTCGGCGAGGGTGCGATGAGTGTGACGGCCAGCGACGAGCCGCAACCAGAAGTCGATTTCCAGCTCGCCCGCGAGATCGCGGCGCTGTCGGCGCCGCATCGCGAAGTGGTGCGGGAGATGGTGCGCGCACTGCGGCGCGCGGAAGGCGGCAAGGACTGACTTCCCGCCGCCGCGGGCGTTAAAGCAGCGGCGCCCGCTCCTTCATTCCCAGCGTTCCCGATAGGAAAAGGTCGGTAGCTTCCAGCCCCGCCACAGCGCCGCCATGCGCAGGCTGAGGCCCAGGCCGAAGGCCGCCGGCAGTGCGATCTGCTGCCCCACGCCAACGGCCTGCAGGCCCAGGTAGAGCGCGCAGACGGCGAGCGACACGCTGGCATACAGCTCGCGGCGGAACACCACCGGCACCTGGTTGCACAGCACATCCCGCAGCACGCCGCCGCAGATGCCGGTGATCATGCCGGCCATCACCACCACCGGCAGCGCGTAGTCCATCGCCAGCGCCACCTGGCAGCCGATGACCGAGAAGGCGACCAGCCCCAGCGCGTCCAGCACCAGGAAGATCCGCTTCAGGTGGTGCAGGTGGCGCGCCAGCAGGATGGTCGCCAGGCCGGCGCCTATCACCAGGTAGATGTATTCCGGATGCTGCGTCCACGACAGCGGGAAGTGGCCGAGCACCAGGTCGCGCACGGTGCCGCCGCCCAGCGCGGTGACGAAGGCGATCACCGCCACGCCGAAGGCGTCCATGTTGCGGCGGCCGGCAGCCAGCGCGCCGGACATGGCTTCGGCGACGATGGCGATGAGATAGATAGTGGTCAGCATGGCAGGCCCCCGCGCAGGGGGGCGCGCCGGACGGCGAGGCAGCGCATGGGAAGCTCCACGAAACGCGGCACCGGCAAGCCGAGCCTGTTGCTCGCGCCTGCTGCAATGCTGCGTAACGCCGCTCCCCCTGTCCTTTGTGCCTGAGCGTTTCGCCCGTTGCGGGCTTGCGTCTTCGGCGGATCGGCTGCGCAGTCTCAGTGGACTGCGCCGATCGCTCTCCAGTCGGCGAATGTTTCCGCGGTCCTTGCTGCCTGAGCGATTACGGGAGTCTGCGCCTTCGGCGGAAGCGGGCGGGTGCCGGCTTCGCTCTCCCACGGAAGCGGCGGATTATCCCGGCCGTCCGCCGCCGGGTCAAACCCTGTCGCACCAAGTCGGGGCGGAGCCAGGACGCAAAAAAGCCCCCGCCCCTTGCGGGGCGGAGGCGAATGCGCATTACAAGGGCGCAGGGAACATCAAGGGCAGGGCGGCGTTGCCAGCCCGACCCGCGATCAGTGGAACTGCTCTTCTTCGGTGGAACCGGTGAGGGCGGTGACGCTGGACTTGCCGCCCTGGATCACGGTGGTGATGTCGTCGAAGTAGCCGGTGCCGACTTCCTGCTGGTGCGACACGAAGGTGTAGCCACGGTCGCGGGCGGCGAATTCCGGCTCCTGCACCTTCTCGACGTAGGCCGACATGCCGCGCTTGGCGTAGTCCTGGGCCAGATCGAACATGTTGTACCACATGGAGTGGATGCCAGCGAGGGTGATGAACTGGTACTTGTAGCCCATGGCGCCCAGCTCGCGCTGGAACTTGGCGATGGTGGCATCGTCCAGGTTCTTCTTCCAGTTGAAGGAGGGCGAGCAGTTGTAGGCCAGCAGCTTGCCCGGGTGCTTGGCATGCACCGCCTCAGCGAACTTGCGGGCGAACTCCAGATCCGGCGTGCCGGTTTCGCACCACACCAGGTCGGCGTAGTCGGCGTAGGCGACGGCGCGGGAGATGGCCTGCTCCAGGCCCTTCTTGGTCTTGTAGAAGCCTTCGGCGGTGCGCTCGCCGGTGAGGAAGGGCTTGTCGTTCTCGTCGTAGTCGGAGGTGATCAGGTCGGCCGCTTCCGCGTCGGTACGGGCGATCACCAGCGTCGGCACGCCATAGACGTCGGCAGCCATGCGGGCGGCGATCAGCTTCTGCACCGCTTCGGTGGTCGGAACCAGCACCTTGCCGCCCATGTGGCCGCACTTCTTCACGGAAGCCAGCTGGTCTTCCCAATGCACGCCAGCGGCACCGGCGCGAATCATGGCCTTCATCAGCTCGTAGGCGTTCAGCACGCCGCCGAAGCCGGCTTCAGCGTCGGCAACGATGGGCAGGTGGTATTCCACATGGCCGGCATCACCCGGGTTGATGTTCTTGGACCACTGGATTTCGTCGGCGCGGTTGAAGGCGTTGTTGATGCGCTCCACCACCTTCGGCACGGAGTCCACCGGGTACAGGGACTGGTCCGGGTACATGGCGGCGTATTCGTTGTTGTCGGCGGCGACCTGCCAGCCGGACAGGTAGATGGCCTTGATGCCGGCCTTGGCTTGCTGCACCGCCTGGCCGCCGGTGAGGGCACCCAGACAGTTCACATAAGGTTCGGTGTTCACCAGGTTCCACAGCTTCTCGGCACCGCGGCGGGCCAGGGTGTGTTCGACCTGGAAGGAGCCACGCAGGCGGACGACGTCGGCAGCGGTGTAGCCACGCTTGATGCCTTTCCAGCGCGGGTTTTCGGCCCAGTCTTTCTCGATGGCGGCAATTTGCTGTTCGCGGGTCAGGGTCATGATGCTTCCTTGTCGAAAGGTTGGATTTGATGTCCGGCGTGTATCCGGGGGCTGTCCGGCAGGCCGGCGGGTGGTGAGGCCCGCCGGTTTCGACTGCGCTACCGCCGCGTTTCCGAGGGAGAAAAGCCGCGTCGGTTGAAGGGCAGTATAGGGAGCATCCCGCGCAGCAGCAATATGTCTTATATAAGATATAAGAAAAAATGTTTGTATTTAAAATCATATGCTTGAAAAATTAGATCCGCATTATGAAAAGCCAATCAGCGTGGTGAAACGAAAGGGCTCCCAGGCGCTGTTGCGGCGCACATCCGGGCGATTGCCAGGCGGGCGGGCGTGGGCCGGCCTGGGGTCTGCCTTTGGTGATAGGTAACTGGTCCGCTGCTTGCTTGAAGGAAGCTGGAGAATGCGCCTGCGGGCCGCGAGCCGCGGCGAGGGTATCCGCCCCTCGCCAGGTTTGCGGGAGACCCCCAGGGCGTGTAAATTCAGCTTATAAGTACATAAAAGGACTTTCTTGCCGACGCTGCCTCCCTTATTCACATGAGATGGGGCACGGGCCGGAAAGCCAACGGAGAGGCGGACACACCATGAGTCTTTCGTCCAATCTGGACCTGACCAAGGTCTATCGGAACTGCGTTTTCCAGTCCCGTTCGGCGGTCACTTCCCATGCTCAACTCAGCCATGAGTTCTCCGAGCACGACCTGGAATGGCGCCGTGGCAGCGTGGATACCGCGCTCTTTCGCGCGGCCATCAACCGCATGAGCTTCTTCGTGCTGCGCTACGGGCCGGAGGTGGAGGTGCGCCCGGAGCCGTTCAAAGACTTCGCTTTGGTGCAGATGCCCCTTCGTGGTGCGGCCGAGATCGAGTGCGACGGGGTGCGCCTCACGGTGCAGCAGGGCGAGACGGCGATCGTGGCGCCGCGACGGAATATCCGCCTGGTGTGGCAGCCGGGTTGCGAGCAGCTGATCCTGAAAGTGCCCTTTGATCTGCTGAAGCAGGTCTCCTGTTACACCTGCCCGCGCAGCCACTGCCCGCCCGGCGTGCCGGACTGCGGGGTGCAGCTGGAGTCTGCCTTCATCCTCAATTCCGGCCTGTTGGGGCAATGGCAGGCGCTGGTGCAGCAGTTGCTGAACCTGCTGCCGGCGCCGGGCGACGTCGCCTTGCACCCTGGCTGGCTCAACCAGTTCGAACAGACCGTGGCGATGTTCCTGCTCGCCCATCAACCCGCTGCCCTGGAGCGTGACCTGCGCGGCAGCGAGGAGGAAGTCATCGAGATGTCCTCGTCCGCCCGCCTGGCGGCGCGCAAGCTGGAGGCGGTGGAAGAGTACATGCGCGGCCGGCTGTTCGCCCCCATCTCCCTCGCCGACCTGGCCAAGGCCGCCGGTGTCAGCGCCCGCACGCTCAACATCCTGTGCCATCGCCATCGTGGCGTGGCGCCCATGGTCCTGCTGCGCAACATGCGGCTGGAGGCGGCGCGGGCCAAGCTGCTCACCAACCCGGCAGTGAGCGTGACCGAGGTGGCGCTGGAATACGGCTTCGGCCACCTGGGGCGCTTCTCCGCCTATTACCGCGAGCGTTTCGGCGAGCTGCCGCGGGAAACCTGTTTCCTGCGCCATTGAGGTGTGCGGGTGAGCCTTGCCTATATCTATATGTATGAGGAAGGGCGTTGATGGATCTCGGCGCCGGTGAGCTGCGTACCTTCGTGCCGGCGCAGGACTTCGCGCTGTCCCAGGCTTTCTATTCGGCGCTGGGCTGCGAGCTGGAATGGTCGGACGACAGCCTGGCGCTGTTCAGGGTGGGGGCGTCGCGCTTCTACCTGCAGCGCTACTACCTGAAGGAATGGGCGGAGAACTGCGCGCTGCACATCTCGGTGCAGGATGCGGCGGGCTGCTGCGCCGACATTTCCGCACTGGTGGAGTCTGGCCGCTTTCCCACTGTGCGGGTGACGGCGCCGAAGCGTGAGCCGTACGGCGCGCTGGTCACTTATGTATGGGATCCGGCGGGCGTGCTGCTGCACCTGGCCCAGTGGGACGAGGGCTGAGCGGACTCCCGCGCTGCGCGTTTTCCCGCTGCGTTGAGCGCTCCCCCGTCAGCCCGCGAAGCCCTGCTCAAAGCGGATAGCCGGTGTGCGCGAATCGGCTAGTCGCATCCTTTCGGCGACAGGCACCCTGAGGGGGCAAATTCCCCCCAACTGCCTGGAGCCAGAAAACATGAACACGCTCTTCCCCCGCATGCCGTTCGCAACGCCGGCTGAAGCCGAGATGGCGGAGGTGCGCGCATGAGCGCCCATGACGTCATCGTCGTCGGCAGCGGCATCAACTCGCTGGTGTGCGCCGGCGTGCTGGCCAAGCGCGGCAAGAAGGTGCTGGTGCTGGAGCGGGAGGCCGTGCTGGGCGGCTGCATCCGCAGCGAAGCGCTGACCGCCCCCGGCTATCTGCACGACACCCTGTCCGCCGCGCATCCGCTGTTCGTGACCTCGCCCGGCTATGCCGAGCTGAAGGACGGGCTGCACGCCAACGGCCTGGACTACTGCAACAACGACACGCCCACCGGCGTACTGCTGCCGGACGGCCGCTCGCTGATCCTGCGCCGCGACCGCGCCGCCAACATCGCGGCGATGAACGCGCTGGCCAGCGGCGACGGCGACAGCTACGCCGAGGCGATGGCCTTCATCGAGCAGAACGCGCCCTTCATCTTCGCCATGCTGGGCAGTGAGCTGTGGAGCAAGGACATCGCCAAGACGGTGGCGGGGCGGGTGTGGAAGCAGGGCGCGCACGAAACCCTGGCCTTCTTCGGCCCGGCGATGCAGAGCGGCCGTGCCTGGCTGGAAGCGCGCTTCAAATCGGAGCTGGTGCATGCGCTGCTGGCGCCGTGGATCCTGCACACCGGGCTGGGGCCGGAGAGCGCCATGTCGGCGCTGATGGCGCAGGTCATCGCCTTCTCCATCGAGGCGGTGGGCGTGCCGCTGGTGAAGGGCGGCAACGCGCGCACGGTGGACGCCTTTCGCGCCATCATCGAGGCTGGCGGCGGCCGTCTCGAAACCGGTGCCGACGTCGCCGAAGTGCTGGTGCAGAACGGCCGCGCCCGCGGCGTGCGCACCAGCGACGGCCGCATCTTCGAGGCCGCGCAGGTGGTGTGCAACGTCACCCCCACCCAGCTCTACGGCCGCCTGCTGGCGCCGGCGCACGCCCCGGAGCCGCTGCGCCGGCAGGCGGCGGAATACCGCTACGGCAAAGGCAACATGCAGATCCACCTCGCCCTGTCCGAGCCGCCGCAGTGGGCCGACCCGGCGCTGCGCGAGATCATCTACCTGCACCTCACCGCCGGCCTGGACGGCGTGTCGCGCGCGGTGAACGAAGCCGAACGCGGCCTGCTGCCGGCCGAAGGCACCATCTGCGTCTCCCAGCCCACCGCGCTGGACCCCTCGCGGGCGCCCGCCGGCGGCTGGGTGATGTGGATACAGCTGCCCGAATGCCCGCGCGAAATCCGCGGCGACGCCGCCGGCGAAATCGCCGCGCCGGCCGACGGCCGCTGGACGGAGGAAGTGCGCGAGCGCTACGCCGACCGCATCCTCGCCCGCATCGCCAGGCACGTGCCCAACCTCATGAGCAGCATCGTCGGCCGCAAGGTGATCTCGCCGGGCGACCTGGCGAGCATGAACATCAACCTGGTCGGCGGCGACCCCTACTCCGGCGAATGCTCGCTGAGCCAGTACCTGTTCTGGCGCCCGCTCGCCGGGGCGAAGAACCACGCCACGCCGGTGAAGGGCCTGTACCACATCGGCGCCTCCACCCATCCGGGGCCGGGGCTGGGCGGGGTGTCGGGCTTCCATGTGGCCAACGCGCTGGCGTAAGGCGCTGAAGCTCCAGCCGGCTGCACGGCTGGGGCGGGTCTGGATCAGCGGAATGGACTCTGGGCAGGCGCAGGCTACAATCGGTATTCACATATTCGTTAACGGATACGGTAATGAGCCTGCGCAGCCATGATGTCGTGCCGATCAGCGAGGCCCGCGCCCGCCTGACCGAGCTGGCGGAGGAAGTGGTAGGAGGGGGTGCGGAAAAGGTGCTGACCAAGAACGGGGCGAGCTTCGTTGCCCTGGTCGACGCACGTAAGCTGGATTACTACCACGCGCTGGAGGCGGAGCATGCCGGGCTGGTGCTGCTGGACGAAGCCGAGGCCGGCTTGCGGCAGTTGCTCGCTGGCGAGCGGGTTTCCGCGGATGCGCTGCTGCGGGCGCTGGGGCCGGACGAAGCGTGAGCCTGCCGCGGCGGGCACGGGTAGAGGCCGCGCCGAACTTCCTCACCAACCTGGAGGCGGTTCGTCAGTTACTGTTGGTGCAGGATGCGGCGACGGCGGCAACGCAGTTCGCTGCGATGCGTGCGCAGTTGCGGGAAATGCTGGCGGTGCTCGCCTGGGCACCGGCTGGCGGGCGGCCGGCGCGTTTCCTCGCCGGGCGTTCGGTTCAGGCCCGATTGCGCAGCGAGCGGGTGCAGGCCATGGCGGCTGAGCTGGGTTTGCCGGGGCTGCGTGAATATGTGTTCGGGCGCCATGTGGTGCTGTACGCACACTCGGCGGATGAGGTGGTGCTACTGGCGATCAAACATCAGCGGCAGCTGAATTATCTGCTGCCGTGAGGTGCAGCTTGGCCGGTGGATGGAAAACGGGCGCCGATGTGGCGCCCGTTTCTTTTCGATTACGGCCTGCAGCTTTGCTTCAGCTTTCCGGCAACAGCTTGCCGAACCACTCCCGCGGCGACCGCCCCTGGTCCGGGCCGAGGATGGAGAAGCCGCCGTCCACCGGGATGTCGATGCCGGTGATCCACGACGCATCCGAACTCGCGGCGAAGGCGATGGCGCGGCCGATTTCCTCGCCGCGGCCGACGCGGCCCAGCGGGTGGAAGTGGGCGCCGACGGCGTCGGCCTTGGCGATGTCGCCGCCGCTCATGCTTTCCACCGAGGGCGACCAGGTCCAGGCTGGCGATACCGACACCACCCGGATGCCCAGCGGCGCAAGGCTGACGGCGAAGTTCTTGGTGATCTGGATGATGGCGGCCTTGGAGGCGGGATATACGGCGCGGCCATCCGCGCCGAACTTGCCGCCGGTACTGCCGAGGTTGATGACCACGCTGCCGGGCCGCATCACCGCCGCGGCCTGCTGGGTGAAGATGGCGCCGGACACCAGGTTCACGTTCAGCGTCGCCAGCCATTCGGCGCGGGAGGAGGCCAGGCCGCGGTCGTTGTAGCTGCAGGCGTTGTTCACCAGCAGGTCCAGCCGGCCGCAGTCGTCCATCACCGTGCGGATGCAGCGTTCGATGGCGGCATCGTCGGTGATGTCGGCTTCCAGGTAGCGGGCGCTGCCGCCGACGGCTGCGACTCCACTCTCGACGATGCTGGCGGCGACCGCCTCGCCGGCTTCGCGGCCGCGGCCAACGAGGTACACGGTGGCGCCCGCGCTGGCCAGCACGCGGGCGATGTCGGCGCCCAGGCCCTGGGTGGCGCCGGTGACGATGGCGACCTTGCCGGCCAGTCTCGTGGTTTCGGTGCTCATGCGGATTTTCCTTGCGGGCTCAGCGCGGCGAGGATGCCATCCACATCGCCGACCTCGGCGATCAGCTTCATGCTGGCGAGCGCGTTGTCATGGGCGGCGCCGGCGGCGGCGCAGGCATCGGCGGCCACGGTGACTTCGAAGCCGCGGTCGGCGGCGTCGCGCACCGTGCTTTCCACCACCGAGTGGGTGGCGATGCCGCCTATCACCAACTGGGTGGCGCCGAGCAGGCGCAGCAGCGATTCCAGCTCGGTGCCGTAGAAGGCGCTGATGCGGTTGTGCTTGAAGGCGAACTCGCGTGGGCTGTCTTGCAGCGGCGCGAGCTCGGCGAAGAATTCGGAACCCCAGTGGCCGTCGCGCACGGCGCCGATCTCCGCCGTCTTGCGGAAGATGGGGGTGTTGCGGGCGAGGTCCGCATAGTCCGGGCGAAATGCCATGCGCACATGGATGACGGGCCACCCGCGTTCGCGGGCGCCCGCCAGCAGCCGCCCGGCGGCGGCGATGAGGCGGGCGCGCGCCGGGTCGTCCTCGGAGAGGCCCACACGGATGCGGCCCTCGGGGTGCAGCTGGTCGTTCTGGTAGTGCAGGGCGAGGACAACCGGCGCTGGGCTCATTTAGATGAACACCTCGAGGTTGGCGAACACGTCGTCGCAGTTCACCAGGTTCACCCGCTTGAGCACGATCTTCCAGCCGCCGTCCTCGGTGGCCGCCAGCTTGTGGAACACCGCGCCGGCGAGTTGGCGCTGGTCGATGCGCCATTCGGTGAGCTGCAGCGTGGAGCGCACAATGAGGTGACCTGCGGCGTCCAGGCCCTCGATGGTGATGTTGCCGACGAGGTGGGCGCTGCGGGTGAGCGGCTGCTGCGACCAGTTGCGGGCGTTCTCGACGCGGCGCACGCGCACTTCGCGCAGCATCTTGTCTTCCCAGAACAGCGAGATCTGCTCGAAGGGGTTGGCTTGGTCGTGGAAGCGGGGCACCCAGTAGCGGCCGTCTTCGGTCCACAGCGCCAGCCATTCTGCGAACTTGCGTTCGTCCAGCAGGCGGGCTTCGCGGAACAGGAACTGCTCGACGCCGCGGATGGCTTCCAGCGACAGGGTGGCGCCGGCAACCGGCGTGGTGGAGACGTCGAAACTACGATCAAGCAGCTGCACGGTCGGCCTCCTTCTTGTCAGCCTGGGTGGGGGTCTTGGCGGGGTTCAGCATGTACTGCTTCCAGGCGGCGAACTGGTTGCGCATCGGCAGTTCGCTGGTGCCGTTGGTGGACACCATGCCGTCCGGCGTTTCCTTGTCGGTGCCGAGGTAGCGGTGCAGGCTGACCCAGTCGCCGCCGCGGGTCTGGTTGCCTTCCTGGCAGCGCTTGTAGACCTCGACGTCGTCCGGCATGACGTTGGAGGAGGGCGAGTTGATCAGGTTGGCGTAGGTCAGTGCGCGGTCGAACACCGCGTCCGGCGCGCCCTTCAGGCGGAAGGTCTGGATCTCGATCATGGTGCGGTCCACGCTCACCGGGCGGATCACGCGGAACTGCTGGAACACCGTGTGCGGCGAGCCGCTGCCGTAGATGATGGTGTTGTGGCGGTTCATGCCCAGGATCTGGCGCGCCTTCTCTTCGCCGTAGGCTTCGGTGAGCACGGCGAAGTGCTCGCGCGAGACCGGATCGCGGGTGGCGGCGGCCGGGTCGAAGATGGCTTCCATGTAGCCGTGGCCGTTGTGGTAGGCGCGCAGCTCCAGCTTCTCCCAGAACTCGTAGGGCTCGCCGTTGCCGTCCATGATCAGCAGCTCGAAGGGCATCTCGCCGATTTCCTTGGCTTCCTCGCGCGCGGCGACGAAGGAGGACTCATGGGTGACGCGGGCGTGCATGGTGTCGTGCAGGTTCTCGTAGAACACCTTCCAGTTCGATTTCTGCATGACGCGGAAGGTGCCGCCGGCCACTTCCACCTCGCCCACCGGCGAGCGCTCGCACAGGTTGTCGATGGAGGAGGCGACGCCGCCGAGGAAGGTGAGCAGGTCCGGGCCTTCGGCCGATTGGCTGGCGAAGACGAAGCCGCGGTAGCTGTCGACGCGGGCCACCGCCTTCATCGAGAAGTCGGGGTTGGCGGGGTCGTAGCAGGTGCCTTCCAGGCCGTTCTTCAGCGGCAGCGAGAGGTGGGAGCCGTCCAGCTTGAAGGTCCAGGCGTGGTAGGGGCAGCGGAAGAACTTGCCGGTACAGCCGTCGCCATCGGGCACGACCTTGGCGCCCTTGTGCGGGCAGCGGTTGTACACCACGTGCACCTTGCCGTCGGCGGCGCGGACCATGATGACGTCCTGATCGCCGATGCGGGTGGTGTGGTAGTCGCCGGTCTTCTTGACCTGGCTTTCGTGGCCGACGTAGATCCAGGCCTGACCGTAGATGCGTTCCATCTCCAGGGCAAAGATCTCGGGGTCGGTGTACACGTGCTTATGCACGCTGTCTTCGCGCACCATGGCGGCGAGCGCTTCGGTGGTCAGACTCATGGCTGCTCTCCTGATGACAAGGTTGTTGGTTAAAGCTCGAGCACCAGCCGCTCGGACCGGGCACGGGAAACACAGGTACAAAAGCCGCCTTCCTTGCGCTCGCGCTCGGACAGGCAGATGTCGCGGTGGTCAGCCTCGCCGTCCAGCACCTTGGCGACGCAGATGCCGCATTCGCCGCGGCGGCAGTCGAACATCGGGTCGAGTCCGGCTTCCTCCATCACGTCCATCACCGTCTTGCCCACCGGCACTTCCAGGGTGACGCCGCTGGTGCTGAGTTCCACGGTGAAGGGGCGGTCGCCGGCTTCATCCAGCGCGCCGGTGAAGAGTTCGCAGTGCAGGTTGGCTTCCGCCCAGCCGAGCTGGCGGCCGGTGTCCAGCACCGCGGCGATGAAGCCCTTGGGGCCGCAGACGTAAAGGTGGCGGCCGGCGGCGGGGGCGCCGATGACTTCGGCCAGCGGCATGCCCTTGGCGGGATCGCCACCGTCGAACCAGCAGCGCGCGTGCTCCAGCGCCTCGACCTCGGCGCAGTAGGCGGCGCGGTCGCGGTCGCGGGCGGCGTAGTGCATGGCGTAGCGCTTGCCGGCGGCGGACAGCGCCCGCGCCATACAGAGAATGGGGGTGATGCCGATGCCGCCGGCGAACAGCAGGTGTTCCTCGGCGGCCTCTTCCAGCGGGAAGAGGTTCTTCGGTGGCGACACTTCCACCACTGCGCCCACGTTCAGGCTGTGTACCCAGCGTGAGCCGCCCGTGCCTTCGGCTTCCAGCTGCACCGCGATTTCCAGCGCATCGCTGCCGCTCGCCGGGGTGACCAGCGAGTAGGCGCGGCGCAGCGGGCGCTCGCCCGGCACATGCAGTTCGATATGGGCGCCAGCGGTGTAGTCCGGCGCCGGCGTGCCGTCGGTGGTGCGCAGGATGAGCCTGCGGATCAGCGGGGTGAGCGTGTCGATCTGATCGACGCGCAGGGAAAGCGGGGTCATGAACAAAGCTCCGTGAAATGCCGCCGGCTGTGCCAGCGAGGAAAAATTTATTCGTCCCGGCGGTAGGGGAATAGCCGCGATTGGCAGCACTTGTCCGCTTATTGCACCGCGGCGGTGCGGGCCGCCGGGCGGCTGGCTTGTGCAGCGGCCGAAATCGGCTACTGGCGGCGTGGTGAACGAGGGGCGCCCGCGCGGCGTGGCGCCAGACGGCGCATGGATTTGCCGCTTGCGGGCGAGGGTGGCGTCAGTGACCGGATGCGGCTGGTGTGCGCTGCAGCGCTGATTTGGTGCTTGCCTGATTCGGACAAAGCCATTTTTGCGGCTTGCCTATTCCGGATAGTCCCTGCCGGGAAATTCCCCAAGAATCGTTTTCAGGCTGGCGGGATAGCAATCCCCCCGACGCCGGGCTCGCCCGGCAAAGAGGCCGCGCAGCGGGCCGCTCCCAACGGAGAGATCAACTTGAAAGCAGAAGCATCGATTGCGGAGAACCGCCGCGGCAGCCTTGCGCCGGCCTCTTCCTGTAGCCGCTGTTTCCGCATGCGGACAGCCTGACGGCGGGCGCGGCGGAGAACGGTATGGACAGCATTTTCATTATCGAGCAGTTGATCAACGGCATCGGCTACGGCCTGATGCTGTTCCTGCTCGCGGCGGGCCTGACCCTGGTGTTCGGGGTCATGGATACGATGAACCTGGCGCACGGCACCCTCTTCATGTTCGGTGCCTACATTGCCGCCACCGTGCATGAGGCCAGCCACTCCTTCGTGGCGGCGGTGCTGTGCGGCGTGGTGGTCACCATGCTGATCGGCGCGCTGCTGGAGGTGACGCTGATGCGCCGCCTCTACAAGCGCAACCACCTCAACCAGGTGGTGGCCACCTTCGGCGTGATCCTGCTCGCCGATGACTTCGTCAAGTGGATGTGGGGCGCCTCGCCCATCATGGCCTCCACCCCGGCCGCGCTGGCTGGCCCGGTGCAGCTGCTGCCGGATCTGCCCTATCCCTCCTACCGCCTGCTGATCCTGGTGGCGGGCGTGGTGGCGGCGCTGGCGCTGTACTTCGTGGTGAACCACACCCGGCTGGGCATGCTGGTGCGCGCCGGCGCTTCGGACCGGCCGATGGCCGAGCTGATGGGCGTGCGGGTGCAGTCGGTATTCACCCTGGTGTTCGTGATCGGCGCCGCGCTGGCCGGCGTGGCCGGAGCTTTGATGGGGCCGCTGACTTCGGTGCAGATCGGCATGGGCGAGGGCATTCTGATTCCGGCGCTGGTGGTGATCGTGATCGGCGGCATCGGCTCGGTGCGCGGCTCCTTCGTCGCCGCCATGCTGGTTGGCGTGGTGGATACCGCCGGCCGCGCCTTCGTGCCGCCGCTGCTGCGCGAGGTGATGGCGCCGGCGCTGGCCGCCGACGTCGGCCCCGCGCTGGCCGGCATCGCCATGTATGTGTTGATGGCAGTGGTTCTTTGCTTCAAGCCGGGCGGCCTGTTCCCGGCCAGGGGATGAGCATGACGACGACAGAGAAGAATCCCATGGCCGTCGCCGGACCGGCGCTGGTGCTGCTGGGCCTGGCGGTGTTCCCGGCGGTGGCGCCGCACTTCGGCCTGGACTACTACACCGGCTTCGTGATGCGCATGCTGATCGTGATGCTGATCGCGACCAGCCTGAACTACCTGATGGGCTACGGCGGCATGGTGGCGCTGGGCCATGCCGGCTTCGTCGGCGTCGGCGCCTATGCGCTGGTGGCAATGACCGAGGCCGGCATCACCAACGCCTGGGCGCTGTGGGGCGGGGCGATGCTGGCGGCGGCGGTGGCTGCGCTGCTGATCGGCGCGGTGTCGCTGCGCACCAAGGGGGTGTATTTCATCATGATCACCCTGGCTTTCGCCCAGATGCTCTATTACCTGGCGGTGTCGCTGCGGGTGTATGGCGGCGACGACGGCTACAACCTGTACTCCCGGCCGGTGCTGGGCTTCGGACTGGATGCGGCGGACGATGCCACGCTGTACTGGGTGGTGCTGGCGGTGTGCGCGGCCTGCTTCCTGTTCTTCCACCGCAGCGTGGGTTCGCGCTTCGGCCAGGCGCTGGTCGGCATCCGCGACAACGAGTCGCGCATGATGGCGCTGGGCTATCCGGTATTCCTGCTCAAGCTCCAGGCCTTCGTCATCGCCGCGGCGGTGGCCGGGCTGGGCGGCGCGCTGATGGTGACGCAGAACAGCTTCATCAGCCCGAGCAGCATGCACTGGTCGCAGTCGGCGGTGCTCATCGTCATCGTCGTGCTCGGCGGGCTGGGGCATCGCTGGGGCGGCGTCATCGGCGCCGCGGTGTGGGTGTCGCTGGAAGAGACCCTGCGCATGAGCACCGAGTACTGGCACTGGCCGCTGGGCGCGCTGCTGATCGCCATCATCCTGTTCGCGCCGGAAGGGCTGGGCACCTTGTTCCACCGTTCGCCGGCGGGCAAGGGCGAAGGCCGCGGCGGCATCTTCTACCTGCTGCGGAGGTCGGCATGACGCTGTTTTCCACTCGTGGCCTGGTCAAGCAGTTCGGCAGCCTGCGCGCTACCGACAATGTGTCCATCGACGTCGCGCCCAATGAGGTGCACGCGCTGATCGGCCCCAACGGCGCCGGCAAGAGCACGCTGGTGAACCTCATCTCCGGCATGCTGCCGGCCGATGGCGGCAGCATCGTGCTGGATGGCGTCGATCTCACCGGCATGCCGCCGCACAAGCGGGTGCGGGCGGGGCTGTCGCGCTGCTTCCAGGTCACCAATCTGTTCAAGAAGGCCACCGTGCTCAGCAACCTGATGCTGGCGGTGCAGTCGCATCGCGGCAGCAGCTTCCTGCCGCTGGGGCGGCGGGATGGCGAGACGGCGCTGGCCGAGCGCGCGGTGGAACTGGCCGGCCGTGTCGGCCTGGGCGGCGAGCTGGACCGCATCGCCGGCAGCCTGCCGCACGGCGCGCAGCGCCAGCTGGACGTGGCGCTGGCGCTGGCGGCCGATCCCAAGCTGCTGCTGCTGGACGAGCCGATGGCCGGCATGGGGCCGGATGAATCCGCGCGCATGGTGGAGCTGATCCAGCTCCTGCGCCGCGACATGGCCATCCTGCTGATCGAGCACGACATGGACGCGGTGTTCAAGCTGGCCGACCGCATCTCGGTGCTGGTGTACGGCAAGGTGCTGGCCAGCGGCAATGCCGAGCAGATCAAGTCTCATCCGGAAGTGCAGGCGGTGTATCTCGGTTCGGAGGTGGAGGCATGAAGCACGAAGCCCTTCTTTCCTGTTCCGGCCTGCAGGCCGGCTACGGTGGCAGCCAGGTGCTGTTCGGGCTGGATTTCGAGATCCAGCCGGGCGAGGTCGTCGGCCTGCTGGGCCGCAACGGCATGGGCAAGAGCACCACGATCAAGAGCATCGTCGGCCTGCTCGCGCCCAGCCGTGGCGACATCCGCTTCCTCGGCAAGCCCATCGGCGGCCAGCGGCCGGATGCCATCGCCCGCATGGGCGTGGCCATCGTGCCGGAAGGCCGCCACTGCTTCCCCAACCTCACGGTGCGGGAACACCTGGTGGCCTTCGCCGACAACCGCAACGACCTGCGCGACGGCTGGACGCTGGAGCGCATCTACGCCCTCTTTCCGCGCCTGAAGGAGCGCGCAGAGAACCTCGGCAACCAGCTCTCCGGCGGCGAGCAGCAGATGCTGGCCATAGGCCGGGCGCTGTCGACCAACCCCCGGCTGCTGATCCTGGACGAGGCCACCGAAGGCCTGGCGCCGGTGATCCGCGACGAGATCTGGCGCTGCCTGGCGCTGCTCAAGGAGCAGGGGCAAACCACGCTGGTGGTGGACAAGTATGTGGATCGGCTGGTGCAGCTGGCCGACCGCCACCTCATCGTCGAGCGCGGCCGCATCGTGTGGTCGGGTTCGTCTGCAGAACTGGCTGCGGACCGCAGCCTGTGGCACCGCTACATGGGCGTATGAACACGCGCCCGGCTTTGGTGGCAGGGACGGCGCGATCCACGAGACGCGCTGCCATGCCGTTCTTCATCCGCCGTTCCGCATCCCAAACCCCCCACGGAGATTCACGATGAAAGGCACGCTTACCCGTACCGCCGCCGCCTTGCTGGCGCTTGGCCTGACCTGCGCCCCGGCGCTGGCGGCCGACGAGATCAAGATCGGCTTCCTCACCACCCTGTCCGGCCCCGGGGCCTCCCTTGGCTCCGACGTGCGCGACGGCTTCAAGCTGGCGTTGACCCATTCCGGCGACAAGCTGGGTGGCCTGCCGGTGAAGCTGGACGTGGTCGATGACCAGCAGAACCCGCAGACCGGCCGCCAGACGGTGGAGCGCTTCCTCAAGCGCGACAAGGTGGACCTGGTGACCGGCGTGGTCTTCTCCAACGTGCTGCTGCCGGTGCTGCCGGGCATCCTGCAGGCCAATGTGCCCTACCTGTCGGTGAACACTGGTCCGCGCGATTACGCCGGGGAAAAGTGTGACCCCAACTTCTTCGCCGTGGCCTGGCAGAACGAAGACATTCCGGCGGCCATGGGCAAGTTCGCCACCGACAAGGGTTACAAGCGCGTCGCCATGATCGCACCCAACTACCCCGGCGGCCGCGAGTCCCTGGATGGCTTCAAGCGCCTCTACAAGGGCGAGATCGTCGAAGAGATCTACACCAAGCTCGGCCAGCTGGACTATGCCGCCGAGCTGGCGACCATCCGCGTCGCCAAGCCGGATGCGGTGTTTTTCTTCCTGCCGGGCGGCATGGGCGTGAACTTCATCAAGCAGTTCGACGGCGCCGGCCTCAACAAGCAGATGGCGCTGCTCGCCCCCGGCTTCTCGGCAGACGAAGACACCATCAAGGCGGTGGGTGAGTCCATCGTCGGCCTGTACAACTCCTCCCAGTGGGCGGCCGACCTGGACAACCCGGCGAACAAGCGCTTCGTCGCCGACTTCGTGAAGACCTACGGCCGCACGCCGACCATGTATGCCGCCCAGGCCTATGACACCGCCCTGCTGATCGACAGCGCGGTGAAGAAGGTCGGCGGCAAGATCGAAGACCATGCGGCCTTCCAGAAGGCGCTGAAGGCGGCGGACTTCCAGTCGGTACGCGGCAAGTTCAGCTTCAACAACAACCAGTACCCCATCCACGATCTGTACATGCGTGAGGTCTACAAGACCGCGGACGGCAAGATCACCAACAAGACGGTGGGCACTGTGGTGCAGGGCTACAAGGACCCCTTCGCCGGCGAGTGCAAGATGGGCGGCTGATCCCTGCAGGGAGATGGCGCGGCCGCACTGCCGCGCCGGTGTTTTTCGCAAGATGGGCGCGGTGGCCGCAAGGCTCCGCGTCCTTCGTCCTTCTTACAGCAGGGCTTCGGCGGAAACGATGACGCCGTCCTCGTCCGCGTACAGGTAGTGGCCGGGCACGAAGGTGACGCCACCGAAGGTGACAGGTATGTCGACCTCGCCGACTTTGCGCTTGATGGACTTGCGCGGGTGGGTGCCGAGGGCGAAGACGCCCAGGTCCATGCCGCCCAGCATCTTGGAATCGCGGATGCAGCCATACACCACCACACCGGCCCAGCCGTTCTTCACGCCCAGTTCGCCAAGCTGGTCGCCGACCAGGGCGCAGCGCTGGGAGCCGCCGCCATCGATCACCAGCACGCGGCCGTTGCCGGGCGAGGCGAGGGCGGTGCGGACGAGGGCGTTATCCTCGAACAGCTTGAGGGTGGAAATGGGGCCGCAGAAGGCGCTGCGGCCGCCGAAGCTGCGGAACATGGGGGCGACGACGCTGACCTTGTCTTCGTTGGCGTCGCACAGATCTGCGGTCTGAATGGCGAGGGACATGCTGGCTCCGTGATGAGGCGGGGACAAACCGGAAGCGGCTCCGGACCCGGCGGCGCCGGGGCGTCCGCATCATAACGGATGCTGCGGGAGCTTCGTGCGGCCTGCCGGCCGTCCGTTGTAGGACAGCCGACAGGGCCGAACGCGACAAGTCGCGCGCAGGACTCAGACCGGACCGCGCGCCTCGCGCACCGCGTCGGTCTTGGTGGCCACCACTTCGTCCCAGCCCACCGTCGGGTACTTGGGCGCGTAGTCGCCAAAAGCGGCAGCCACGGTCAGCACCTTGTCGGCGGCGGACTGGCCCTTGAAGTCGCCCTTTTCCAGCTTCAGCTCGTCGATCAGCTCATTCCACACCATGCCGTCCTGCAGCGGGATCAGCGTGGCGGAGCTACCGTTGAACTCGGTGAACAGCGGCTTCGCGACGTTCACCACGAAGAACAGCAGCTTGCTGCTGGGGGTGAGATCGGCACCGTACTTTTGGAAGAAGAGCGGCACTTCATCGATGTCGTTCAGCATGCCGCCGGCCATGATGACCTTGTCGCCATCGGACAGCAGCACCGCGCCACGCATCACTACCGTGGGCGGCTTGCGGCGGCCCGCAGCGTCACCAACCTCGCCTTCGACCAGGACAAGCTCGCCCCGGTAGGCGGCCTTGCCAGCCTCGCTGGTGGCTTCCTTGAAGTTCATGTTGAACAGCAGCCCTTGTTGCTCATAGCGGTCGAACAGCATCTGACACTCCTGCTTGGTTTGGGTTAAGAAATACCAAGCGTTCCTGCAATAACCGCGCCAGGGGAAAGGGAATGGGCCGGGCAGGGGAGGTGATGGGAAAGAATAGGGCACAAAAAAACACAGCCCCGGAGGGGGGCTGTGTCGTTCGCTGTGCCAGAACTTCGACGCGGGATCAGGCAGTGACCGCCTCGGTCTCGTCGAATACCAGCTTGACCTTCTGCTCGTCGTCCAGATCGATGGTGACCCTGCCGCCATTGACCAGCCGGCCGAACAGCAGCTCGTCCGCTAGTGCCGACCGGATGGTGTCCTGGATCAGGCGGGCCATCGGCCGGGCGCCCATCAAAGGGTCGAAGCCTCGCTCTGCCAGCCAAGTCTTCAGCTCCTCGGAGAAGTGGGCCTCGACCTTCTTCTCGTGAAGCTGGGCCTCCAACTGCATCAGGAACTTGTCCACCACCCGCAGGATGACCTCGTTGTCCAGCGCCTTGAACGGGATGATGGCATCCAGCCGGTTGCGGAACTCCGGCGAGAACATCCGCTTGATCTCCGACATCTCGTCGCCGACCTCGCGCTTGGCGGAGAAGCCGATCACCGACTTCTGCATCACGTCCGCACCGGCATTGGTGGTCATGATCACGATCACGTTGCGGAAATCCGCCTGCCGGCCGTTGTTGTCGGTCAGTGTGCCGTGGTCCATGACCTGCAGCAGGATGTTGTAGATGTCCGGATGCGCCTTCTCGATCTCGTCCAGCAGCAGCACGCAGTGCGGCTTCTTGGTGATCTGCTCGGTCAGCAGGCCGCCCTGGTCGAAACCGACGTAGCCCGGAGGCGCGCCGATCAACCGGCTCACCGCGTGGCGCTCCATGTATTCCGACATGTCGAAGCGCACCAACTCGATGCCCAGCGTATAGGCAAGCTGGCGGGCCACTTCCGTCTTGCCAACCCCGGTGGGGCCGGAGAACAGGAAGGAGCCGATCGGCTTCTGCGGGTTGCCCAGGCCGGAGCGAGACATCTTGATCGCCTTGGCGAGCGCATCGATGGCGTTGTTCTGGCCGAACACCACGTTCTTCAGGTCGCGGTCCAGCGTCTTCAGCGCGGCCTTGTCGTCGTTGGACACGGTGCGCGGCGGGATGCGGGCGATCTTGGCGACGATCTCCTCGATCTCGTTCTTGCCGATGGTCTTCTTCTGCTTGGACTTCGGCAGGATGCGCTGGGCCGCGCCCGCCTCGTCGATCACATCGATGGCCTTGTCGGGAAGATGACGATCGTTGATGTACTTGGCCGACAACTCCGCAGCGCTGGACAGCGCCGAACTGGAGTACTTGACGCCATGGTGCTCCTCGAAGCGGCTCTTCAACCCCTTCAGGATTTCCACCGTCTCATTCACCGAGGGCTCGACCACGTCGACCTTCTGGAAACGCCGCGACAGCGCGTGATCCTTCTCGAAGATCTGGCGGAACTCGGTATAGGTCGTCGCACCGATGCACTTCAACTGGCCGGAGGACAGCGCCGGCTTCAGGAGGTTGGAGGCATCCAGCGTACCGCCGGAGGCGGCGCCAGCACCGATCAGCGTATGGATCTCGTCGATGAACAGGATGGCATCCTGGTTCTCGACCAGTTGCTTCAGCACCGCCTTGAGACGTTGCTCGAAGTCGCCGCGATATTTGGTGCCAGCCAGCAGGGCGCCCATGTCCAGGGAGTAGACCTGCGCATTTTCCAGGATCTCCGGCACGCGGCCTTCGACGATGCGGCGGGCCAGGCCTTCCGCGATCGCCGTCTTGCCGACGCCGGCCTCGCCGACCAGCAGCGGGTTGTTCTTGCGCCGACGGCACAAGGTCTGGATGACGCGCTCGACTTCCTTCTCGCGGCCGATCAGCGGATCGATCTTGCCCACCAGCGCTTGCTGGTTGAGGTTCTGGGTGTAGTTCTCCAGCGCCCCCCCCGGGGCCTTCTCTTCATGCTCCTGCTCGCCCTGCTCGGACTCGCTGCGTCCGGAAGGCGTGCCCGCACCGTGCTGGGGCGTCTTGGCGATGCCGTGAGAGATGAAATTCACCACGTCGAGGCGGGAGATGTTCTGGCGCTGCAGGAAATAGACCGCGTGCGAATCCTTCTCGCCGAAGATCGCGACCAGCACATTGGCGCCGGTCACTTCCTTCTTGCCCGAGGACTGCACATGGAGGATCGCGCGTTGGATTACACGTTGGAAGCCAAGGGTCGGCTGGGTATCGATTTCCTCGCTACCCTCGACCTTCGGCGTGTGCTCGTTGATGAAGTTGGTCAACTCGCGCCGCAGTTCGTCCAGGTTGGCTGCGCAGGCGCGCAGAACCTCGGCGGCGGAAGGATTGTCGAGCAGGGCGAGCAGCAGATGCTCCACGGTAATGAACTCGTGGCGCTTCTGCCGAGCCTCCACGAAGGCCATATGCAGACTGACTTCAAGCTCTTGCGCGATCATTCAGTTTTCCTCCATCACGCATGCCAGCGGATGCTGGTGCTGGCGGGCATAGGAGACGACCTGTTCAACCTTGGTCGAGGCGATGTCCCGGGGGAAGACACCGCACACCCCCATGCCCTCTCTGTGGACTTGGAGCATGACCCGCGTGGCACGTTCGCGGTCCATGCCGAAATATTTCTGGAGGACGACGATCACGAAATCCATGGGTGTGAAGTCATCGTTCAACAGAAGCACCTTGTACATCGGCGGCGGACGGGTGCGCGTCCGTTGCGCTTCCAACACGAAATCGTCTTGTTTATGCGTGGCCATGCGGACCATTCTAATCAAGTCGAAGCAGAGTGCAACACGCCGCCACGGGACCTATTTGGGGGTATTCCGGCAATTTGCAACACCCCTGAATGCGGTGCCGCAGCGAGGTTCTGCCGCTCTTTTCAAAGCCAGAAACGTGCCATCAAAACGGCGTGAATCCAGCCGCCGTATTGGTGCAGCGCAGAATTATGAGACTGGAAAGAAATCGTTGACGGTGTGCTGACAAGTGCGTAAAAGCTAGCCGGTGCATCGTTCAAGACGTAATGCGCTGGTTCTGTTTGTTGTGGCCGTCCCTTCGGTCCGAATCGGCAGTGCTGGTTGCGCTTGACTTGACATGAAGCATCGGCCGGGAGGGACCCGGTCTTGTACCAAGTAACTTTAAGGATTAGGGCAATATGGCAACTGGCACTGTTAAGTGGTTCAATGATTCCAAGGGTTTCGGCTTCATTACCCCTGACGATGGCAGCGAAGACCTGTTCGCGCACTTCTCGGCCATCAACATGAGTGGCTTCAAGACCCTGAAGGAAGGCGAGAAGGTTTCCTTCGAGGTCACGCAGGGGCCCAAGGGCAAGCAGGCTTCCAACATCCAGAAGGCCTGACCGTCTCGGCGGGGCCGTCGCCTACAGGCAACGGTCTGCCAGAAAAAGAAGAAGGCCGCCGGGGAACCGGCGGCCTTCTTCTTTTTCTGGAGTGCGTACGGCGTATGCCGTAGGTGCTGCTGGGCGGGCAGTGCCCGCCGGGTGCGGCTTACTTCAGCTTGACTTCCTTGTACGGCACGTGCTTGCGCGCAACCGGGTCGTACTTGTTGAACTCGAGCTTACCCGGGGTGGTGCGCTTGTTCTTCGAGGTCGTGTAGAAATGACCGGTGCCGGCGGTGGATTCCAGCTTGATCTTTTCGCGGATGCCTTTGGCCATGGCTTTCTCCGTTCTGTTCGGTACGGCGGGGCGGGCCCGCGGTTACAGCTTCTCGCCGCGGGCGCGAAGCTCGGCAACGACGACGTCGATGCCCTTCTTGTCGATGGTGCGCAGACCCGCATTGGAAACGCGCAGGCGGATCCAGCGGTTTTCGCTCTCGCTCCAGAACCGGCGGTTTTGCAGGTTGGGCAGGAAACGGCGCTTGGTTTTGTTGTTGGCGTGGGAAACGTGATTTCCCACCATCGGTGCTTTACCGGTCACTTGGCAGACGCGAGCCATACGATGCTCCAGGGGAATTCGGATTGCGAAAAGCGTTCGAATATACCGTAGGTCATCAGGGAAAGGCAAGTCCTCGAACGACATGCCTCATGTCCGGCGCCTGTTTTCCGCACCTGAACTCAGTTGCGCAGCAGCCCGTGCTCGGCAAAAGAGTAGGGGCGGCCGTGGGCCGGGATAATGAAATGGTCCAGGACCCGCACATCCACCAGGCCAAGCGCCTCGGTGAGTGTGCGGGTGAGTACCTGGTCGGCGGTGCTGGGTTCGGCGGAGCCCGAGGGGTGGTTGTGGGCGAGAATGACTGAGGCGGCGTTGCGCGACAGGGCTAGCTTCACCACCTCACGCGGATAGACGCTGGTCTGGGTGAGCGTTCCCCGGAATAGATCCACCGCCTCGATCAATGTGTGACGGGCGTCCAGCAGGAGCACGCAGAAGGTTTCGTGAGGGAGGTGGCCCAGCCGCAGCTGCAGCCACTCGCGCACGGCGGAGGGCGAATCGAAGATGTCCCGCTCGCTGAGGCGTTCGTTGAGGGCGCGGCGGGCCAGTTCCATGACCGCCTGCAGTTGGGCATACTTCGCCAGCCCCATGCCGGGGATGGCGGAGAACTCCTCGGCGCCTGCTGCGCAGAGGCGCGTAAGCGTGCCGAAATGGGCGATGAGGTCGCGGGCCAGGTCCACCGCGCTGCGGCCTTTCACTCCGACGCGCAGGAAGAGCGCGAGCAGCTCCGCATCCGAGAGGGCATCTGAGCCGCGGCTGAGCAGCTTTTCCCGCGGTCTTTCCGCTTCGGGCCAGTCCGTGATCGCCATCGACTTATCCTGTTTGGGTATAACTGCCGATTTTAGCTGAATGTCATGATTGATCTGCAAGGCAAGAAACTGGTTCTGGGAGTGACCGGCGGCGTGGCGGCCTACAAGGCGGCGGAGTTGGTGCGCTTGCTGGGCAAGGCTGGCGCCGAGGTGCATGTGGTGCTGACCGAGGCTGGTACGCACTTCGTCGGTGCGCCGACCTTCCAGGCCCTGTCCGGGAATCCGGTGTGGTCCGACCTGTGGGACTCCCGCATGGACAACGGCATGGCGCACATCGACCTCAGCCGGGACGCCGACGCGATCCTGGTGGCGCCGGCGACGGCCGACTTCATCGCCAAGCTGGCGCAGGGGCGGGCGGACGATCTGCTTTCGACGCTGTGTCTGGCGCGCGACTGTCCGCTGCTCCTGGCGCCGGCGATGAACCGGCAGATGTGGGAGCACCCGGCAACCCGCCGCAATGCCGCCACCGTCGTCGCCGACGGCGCAGTGTTGTTCGGCCCGGCTGCCGGCGACCAAGCCTGCGGGGAGATCGGCATGGGCCGCATGGAAGAGCCGGAGGAGCTGCTGGAACGCACACTAGCCTTCTTCACGCCCAAGCAGCTGGCGGGGCGCAAGGTGGTGCTCACCGCCGGCCCCACCTTCGAGGCAATAGACCCGGTGCGGGGCATCACCAACAGCAGCTCCGGCAAGATGGGTTATGCGCTGGCTGGCGCCTGTGCCCGCGCCGGGGCGGAGGTGGTGCTGGTCAGCGGCCCGGTGGCCCTGCCCGTGCCGCAAGGTGCGCGGCGGTTGCCGGTGGCCAGCGCGCTGCAGATGCGCGACGCGGTGCTGGCTGCCCTGCCGGGTGCCGACGTTTTCATCGGTGTGGCCGCGGTGGCGGATTACCGGCCGGCGGAATCGGCCGAGCACAAGATCAAGAAATCCGCGGCCGACCGCAGCCTGGCGCTGACGCCGAATCCGGACATCCTGGCCGAGGTAGCTGCGCTGCCGGACGCGCCTTTCTGCGTCGGCTTTGCCGCCGAGAGCCGCGATCTTGATACTTATGCCGAAGGCAAGCGCCGCAACAAGAAGCTGCCGCTGCTGGTCGGCAACCTGGTGGGCGATGGGCTGGGCGGCGACGACAACACCATCATCCTGTACGACGATGCCGGCCGCCATCCGCTGCCGCGGGCGCCCAAGGCCGAGCTGGCGCAGCACATCGTCACCCATCTCGCTGCCTTGCTGGATGCGCGCGGCGCGTCCGGCAAGGTGGTCTGACGCAACCAAGGAACCCAAATGCATCGCATCGACGTCAAGCTTCTCGACCCCCGCCTCAAGTCGCATCCGCCGGCCTACGCCACAGCCGGTTCCGCCGGCCTGGACCTGAGGGCCTGCCTGGATGCGCCGGTGGTGCTGCATCCGGGCGAGACCACGCTGGTCCCCAGCGGCCTGGCCATCCACCTGGCCGATCCCGGGCTGGCGGCGATGGTGTTGCCGCGTTCCGGCCTGGGCCACAAGCACGGCATCGTGCTCGGCAACCTCGTCGGGCTGATCGATTCGGACTACCAGGGCCAGATCTTCGTTTCGGTGTGGAACCGCGGCCGGGACGCCTTCACCATCCAGCCGATGGAGCGCATCGCTCAATTGGTGGTGGTACCGGTGCTGCAGGTGGGATTCAACGTGGTGGACGATTTCGCGGCGAGCGACCGGGGGGCTGGTGGTTTCGGCAGTACCGGCAAGCACTGAGGTGCGGCGGCATGCCGGGATCCCGACCGGCGTCCATGTCGCCTGTGAGCGCGGCGGCCGGGTGTTGCTGATGCGCCGCGCCGGTACAGGCTTCTTCGATGGCCTCTACAGCCTGCCGGGCGGGCATGTGGAGGAGGGCGAGTCGGTGCGCGCCGCGGCGGCGCGGGAGCTTGCCGAGGAGACCGGCCTGAGGGTGCAGGCCGAAGCGCTGGAGTGGGTGGGCGTGGTGCATCGCCGCTCCGACAGCAACCGCATCGATTTCTTCCTGCGCGCCCGCGTATGGCAGGGCGAGCCGCAGATCCTGGAACCGGACAAGTGCGACTGCTTGGTCTGGTGCGACGCGGCCGCATTGCCGGCGGAAACCGTGTCTTACGTGCGCGTTGCGCTGAGCCAGCCGCAGGCGCCGTGGATGCTGGAACTGGGCTGGTAGGCGCGGCCCGGCGGCGGGATGAAGCAGAAGGGCCGGCACTGCCGGCCCTTTCCACGCGTGTAGCGCGCCTGGAGCAGTCTGCCGGTCAGCCCAGCATGTCTGCCCAGATGTTGCGTGCCCAGGACAGCGCGTATTCCCCTTCCAGTTCGCTGGCCGCGGTCGACACCCCGCCAGCGCCGGCAACCGGCACCGGCTGCTTCTTCTCTGCGTCGTATTGGTGTACCGAGGCGATGTGGATCACCCGTTTGGCATCGACGAAGCTGTAGCAGGTGTTCATTACCACCGGCGCCGGGTTGGGCGCTTCGCCGGCGAGCAGGTTGAGGATGGCGGCGGCGGCGACCTTGGCGTGCTGGTTGGCCATGTGGCCGGACTTCGGCATTGCGGGGCCGGGGAACAGCGCGTCGCCCAGCACATGCACGCCGGGAACGCCCTTGGCCTCGTAGCTCAGCCAGTCGATCTCCACCCAGCGCTCATTGAGCAACGGCAGGCCGGCGTTGCGGGCGATGTCGCCGGCGCGCATCGGCGGAATCACGTTCAGGACATCGGCGCGGATCCTGTCGAACTCCAGCTCGGCGCTGAGGCTGGCGGCGTCTACGCTGCGCAGCTCGCTGTTGGGGTGATACTCCAGCAGTGCGCCGTACTCGGCGAAAGCGGTGGTGAACAGCGCTTTCTTGGACTGGATTTCCGGGTTGGCGTCGAACACCAGCACCTTGGACTTCGGCTTGTTGCGGCGCAGATAGTCGGCCACCACGCTGGCGCGCTCGTAGGGGCCGGGCGGGCAGCGGTAGGGCGCCTTGGGAATGTGCATGGCGAACACCCCGCCATCCTTCATCGCCTCCAGCTGCTGGCGCAGCAGCACCGTCTGCCGGCCGGCCTTCCAGGCGTGGGGAATGCGCTCCTGCTGGCCGTCCAGGCCGGCGACCGCGTCGGGGATGAAGTCGACCCCCGGGGAGAGCACCAGGCGGTCATAGCTCAGCGTGCCGTTGGCAGCGGTGTGCACCTGGCGGCGGGCGGCGTCGACGTGAGTGACCTCGTCCTGCACTACCCGCACACCCCAGCGGTTGCGCAGGGCCTCGTAACCGACGGTGATATCGCCCATCTGCTTCACGCCGCCCACCACCAGGTTGGAGATGGGGCAGGAGATGAACACCGGGTTGCGCTCCACCAGGGTGACGGCGACGCTGCCCTGGCTCCACATGCGCAGGTACTTGGCGGCGGTGGCGCCGCCATAGCCGCCGCCGACGATGACCACATGGCCGGCATTGCGGGCTCCGCCGCCAGCGCAGGCCGAGAGGCTGGCAAGGGTGGTGCTTCCGGCCAGCGCGGCGGCGGACTTGATGAAGTTGCGTCTGCTCGACATGGCTGTGCTCCGGCTCAGTTACGGATGGACAGGTAATCGACGATCAGTGCGATCTGCTCGTCGGAGTAGCCCTTGGCGATCTGGTGCATGATGGTCGCCGGCCGTTTGCCCGCCTTGAAGTCCTGCATTTTCTGCAGCAGCTCCGCGCGGGACTGACCCGCCAGCCGCGGCATCGCGCCGGTGCTGGCGCCTTCGGTGCCGTGGCAGCCGGCACAGGTGGCCGCCAGGTTGCGCGCCAGCTGCGGGTCCTGCGCCTGGACTGATGCGGCGGCCAGGGCGCAGAGTGCGGCGCCCAGCATGGTGTGGAGCTTCATCGGTTTCTCCTGGTTCTCCTGAATCGGGGCGCAACGGTGGGCTGCGAGTATATCCCGGCGGTATGGCCCGGTCGGGCCGGCTGTGCGCCGGCCTGGCTCCGACAAGCCCGGCGCGCAGGCGTTCTCCGCCGCCGAGTGGGGAAGGCCAGGGCCATGCTGCCGACGGGCGAGTGGCATGCTTTTGCTATGCGAAAGGCATTGATTGCCGGCTTTTCCGAACCCGCTCGCCTCCCTGCGCGGAACGCGAGCGGGGAGGACGGGAAAACTGCTTGCGACGCTAAGGTAAAATGCTGCGTTTGACGTTTCCTGCCGGCACTGGCCGGGGCCCTGGCGGCCGAAGGGAAAACGTGCCCATGAACAGGAGAAGCAGATGGACCATAAGCGCAGGGACACCCTGAAGGCGGGCGGCGGGCTGGGCATTTTCGGCCTGCTGGTGGCGGCCGGCCTGATCAAGCCGGAACTGGCCGAAGCGGCCTGGAACAAGAGCGCCTTCGAGGCCAAGAACCTGGAAAGCGCGCTGGCGGCACTGGGTGCCGGCAAGCCGGGCGACAGCGCCGAGGTGCAGCTGAACACGCCGGACATCGCCGAGAACGGCGCGGTGGTGCCGGTGGGCGTGGTCAGCAAACTGCCCAACACCGAGCAGATCGCCATCCTGATCGAAAAGAACCCCAACCTGCTGGCGGCCAAGTTCGAGATTCCCGCCGGTACCGCGGCCGAAGTGCAGACGCGGGTGAAGATGGGCCAGACCTCCGACATCTACGCGGTAGTGAAGGCGGACGGCAAGTTCTACGTGACCAAGAAGGAAGTGAAGGTCACCCTCGGCGGCTGCGGCGGCTGAACCGGGCACAGGAGAAAGAGAATGGCAAACCCGATGCGTATCCGCGCCGCGGTGAAGGACGGTTTTACCGAAGTGCGCGTGCTCATGTCCCACGTCATGGAAACCGGCCAGCGCAAGGATTCGTCCGGCGCCCTGGTGCCGGCCCACTTCATTACCGAGCTCACGGCCAAGCACAACGACAAGGTGGTGCTGTTGGCCCAGTTCGGCCCGTCCGTGTCCACCAACCCTTACCTGTCCTTCAAGTTCCAGGGCGGGGCCAAGGGTGACAAGATCGTCGTCAGCTGGGTGGACAACAAGGGCGACAGCCGTAGCGACGAAGCCCTGATCGCCTGACGGGACCGCGCGCCGGCGGCAGGCCGGCAGCGCCGCGGACTCTTGCCGGTCCGCTCAAAACTAGATCAATCCGTCCCCGGAGATAAGCACGATGAGAAAGACCCTGGGCATGGCCGCGCTGGCGGCGGTGCTGGCGGGCGGCGCACAGGCGCAATCCACCGCCGACGAGATCGCCAAGTACCGCGAGATGATCGCCGACGGCAATCCCGCCGAACTGTTCGAGATGGAAGGCGAAAGCCTGTGGAAGACGCCGCGCGGGCCGAAGAAGGCCACGCTGGAGCAATGCGACCTCGGCCAGGGGCCGGGCGTGGTGGACGGCGCTTTCGCCCGCATGCCGCGCTATTTCGCTGATACCGGCCGGGTGCAGGACCTCGAATCCCGCCTCCTCACCTGCATGGAAACCCTGCAGGGCATTCCCGCCTCCGCGGTGGTGGACGGCGACTGGAACAAGGGCGAGCGCAAGACCATGGATGCGCTGGCCGCCTACGTCGTCACCCATTCTCGTGGCCAGAAGATCCAGCTGGATCTCGCCAACCCGCAGACCCGCCGCATGTACGAGCTGGGCAAGCGCGCCTTCTACTACCGCAGCGGACCGATGGACTTCTCCTGTTCCACCTGCCATGGCGAGGACGGCAAGCGCATCCGCCTGCAGGACCTGCCCAACCTCACCCACAAGGAAGGTGCCATTGCCGCCTGGGGCAGCTGGCCGGCCTACCGGGTGTCCAACAGCCAGTTCTGGACCATGCAGCACCGCCTCAACGACTGCTTCCGCCAGCAGCGCACCGCCGAGCCGGAGTTCGCCTCCGAAGTGACGGTGGCGCTGTCGGTGTACATGGCGGCGACCGCCCAGGGCGGCGTGCTGCAAACCCCCGGACTCAAGCGTTGAGGTGCCCACGATGAAAGCTGTTTCCATCCTGCGGCCGGCGCTTGCCGCCCTGCTGGCCGCCACCGCCGGCCTGAGCGCCGCCGCCGGCGAAGACTACGACGCGCAGACGCGCGAGATGATGCAGTCCTCCTTCAAGGAGAACGGCATCGCCAGCAAATACCGCCAGCTCCAGCTGGACTTCCAGAAAGCCTGTTCCGCCCTGGTGCCGCCCTCGGCCGCGGCCATGAAGCAGATCGAGGCCGAGCAGATGCAGACGGTGCGCTGGCCGGACGACGGCAAGTTCTTCGGCGACTGGAAGGAGGGCGAGAAGATCGCCCAGAGCGGCCGCGGCCTCACCTGGACAGACAAGGCCGGCGAGAGCAACGGCGGCGGCTGCTACAACTGCCACCAGCTGGCGCCGCAGGAACTCTCCTTCGGCACCATAGGCCCCAGCCTGCACCGCTACGGCAAGCTGCGCGGCAGCGACGAAGGCATGGTCAAGTACACCTGGGGCAAGCTGTGGAACGCCAAGGCCTACAACGCCTGCTCGCAGATGCCGCGCATGGGCGACGCCCACATCCTCAGCGAAGCCCAGATCAAGCATGTGATGGCCTACCTGTTCGACCCGGCTTCGCCGGTCAACCAGTAAGCTAGCCCGGCCAGCGGCGGTGCTTCTCGCGGAGCGCCGCCTTTTTTCATTCCCGTTCTTCTGCTGTGGCCGATGCAGGCCGCAGGCCCGCGGAGCCCGCCCATGTCCATGCATCGCCGAGAATTCCTGCAACTGCTGGCGGTGGCCGCCGCCGGCGGGCTGGCCTTGCACAACGGCGGGGCGGAGGCGGCGCGGGCCGGCGAGGCCTTCTACGACCTGCCGCGCTTCGGCAACGTCAGCCTGCTGCACATGACGGACTGCCACGCCCAGCTGTTGCCGCTGCGCTTCCGCGAGCCCTCGGTGAACCTGGGCGTCGGTGCCATGGCCGGGCAGGCGCCGCACCTGGTGGGCGAGCACCTGCTCAAGCGCTTCGGCATTCCGCCCGGCAGCGCCGAGGCTCACGCCTTCACCTGCCTGGATTTCACCGAGGCGGCGCGTAACTACGGCAAGGTCGGCGGCTTCGCCCAGCTCGCTACCCTGGTCAAGCGCTTGAAGGCGAGTCGCCCGGGCGCGCTGCTGCTGGATGGCGGCGATACCTGGCAGGGTTCCGCCACCGCGCTGTGGACCCGCGCCCAAGACATGGTGGACGCCGCCAAGCTGCTGGGAGTGGACGTGATGACGCTGCACTGGGAATCCACCTACGGTGCCGAGCGTGTCAAGGAAGTGGAGGAGAAGGACTTCGCCGGCCGCATCGACATCGTGGCGCAGAACGTGCGCACCACCGATTTCGAAGACCCGGTGTTCAAACCCTATGTGATCCGCGAGATCAACCGGGTGCCGGTGGCCATCATCGGCCAAGCCTTTCCCTATACGCCCATCGCCAACCCGCGCTGGCTGACGCCGGAGTGGAGCTTCGGCATCCAGGAACAGAGCCTGCAGCAGGCGGTGGAGCAGGCGCGCGCCGAGGGCGCCCAGGTGGTCGTGCTGCTGTCGCACAATGGCATGGATGTGGACCTCAAGCTGGCCTCGCGCGTCAGCGGCATCGACGCCATCTTCGGCGGCCACACCCATGACGGCGTGCCGGCGCCGGTGGTGGTGGCCAACCCCGGCGGCCGCACGCTGGTGACCAACGCCGGCTCCAACGGCAAGTTCCTCGGCGTGATGGACTTCGAGGTGAAGGACGGCCGGGTGGCCGACTTCCGCTACCGCCTGCTGCCGGTGTTCGCCGACCTGCTGCCGGCGGATGCCGAGATGGCCGCCTTCATCCAGCGGGTGCGCGCGCCCTTCGCCGGGCGCCTGGCCGAGCCGCTGGCGCATACCGAGGGCCTGCTCTACCGCCGCGGCAACTTCAACGGCTCCTGGGATCAGTTGCTGCTGGACGCGCTGATGGCGGAGAAGGAGGCGGAGATCGCCTTTTCCCCCGGCTTCCGCTGGGGCACCACGCTGCTGCCGGGCGAGACCCTGACCATGGAGCAACTGATGGACCAGACCGCCATCACCTATCCCTGGACCACGGTGACGCGCATGACCGGCGCGATGATCAAGACGGTGCTGGAAGACGTCTGCGACAACCTCTTCAACCCCGATCCCTACTATCAGCAGGGCGGCGACATGGTGCGGGTGGGCGGGCTGCAGTACGCCTGCGAACCGGGCGCGGCCATGGGCCGGCGCATCAGCGACATGCGCCTGGACGGCAAGCCGCTGGAGGCGGACAAGCTTTACACCGTGGCCGGCTGGGCGCCGGTGGCGGAAGAGGCGCGGGAGGCCGGCGAGCCGGTGTGGGAGGTGGTGGCGCGCTACCTGCGCGGCCGCGGGGTGGTGCCGCTGGTCACGCCGACCCAGCCGGTACTGAAGGGCGTGGCGGGCAATCCCGGCTTGATCTGAGAATGGCCGGCCAGATGAGCTGGCGGGCTCAGTCCGCCGGAAGCGGCCGCCGGCGCGGAAAGAGATTGCAGAAGCGCAGCTCCACCGGGTAGGGGAAAAAGTCCTCCACATAACCGCTGCGTATCTTGTCTTGCGCCGCGCGCCAGAAGTCCGGCTGCAGCAGGTCGGCGTGGTGCTTGAGGAAGGCCTTGCGCACCCGCGGCTGGCCGAGCAAGAAGGTGGCGAATTCCTCCGGGAACACGTCCATCGGCCCGGCGGTGTACCAGGGCTCGCCGGACAATTCCATCTCCTCGTAGGGCGCCGGCGGAATGCGGCGGAAGTGCATGCTGGTCATGTACTCGATCTCGTCGTAGTCGTAGAACACGACGCGGCCGTAGCGGGTGACGCCAAAGTTCTTCCACAGCATGTCGCCGGGGAAGATGTTGGCGATGGCCAGTTCGCGGATGGCGTTGCCATACTCGCGCACCGCATGCTCCACCTCCTCGTCGTTGGCCTGCTCCAGGTAGAGGTTGAGCGGCGTCATCCGGCGCTCGATGTAGAGGTGCTTGATGACCAGGCTGTCGCCCTCGATCTCGAAGCAGGAAGGCGCCAGCTGGCGCAACTCCTCCAGCAGCTCCGGATGGAAGCGCGACAGCGGCAGCGCCGCGTAGGAGAACTCCAGCGTGTCCGCCATGCGGCCCACCCGGTCCACCTGCTTCACTAGCAGGTACTTGCGCTTCACCGTGGCGCGGTCGACGTTCTTGGTGCTGCCGAACACATCCTTGATCACCTTGAACACATAGGGGTAGGACGGCAGCGTGAACACCAGCATCACCAGCCCGCGTATGCCGGGCGCGACGATGAACTGATCGTTGGAATGGCGCAGGTGGGCAAGCAGGTCGCGGAAGAACATGGTCTTGCCCTGCTTGCCCAGGCCCAGCATGGTGTAGAGCTCGCTGCGCGGCTTGTTGGGCATGATGGAACGCAGGAACTGCACGTAGCCGGAAGGCACCTCCATGTCCACCATGAAGTAGGCGCGCGACAGCGAGAACAGCACCGATATGCGCCAGGCGTCCAGCAGCACCGTGTCAATGTAGAGCAGGCCCTGGGCGTTGTGCCGTACCGCCAGGGTGAAGGGGTATTCCTGGTAGCCGTTGATGGCCTTGCCGATGATGTAGGCCGTCTTGTTGCGGTAGAAGGCGGCGTACAGCACCTGCAGCTGGCAATTCACCTCCATCTTCGGCCAGTGGCCCAGGTGCTGGTGGGCGGTGCGCAGGATGTAGCGGATGTCCCGCTCCAGGTTCTCGAAGGGGCGCTGCCAGTCGAAGTCCTCGATGATGTCCCGCAGCGTGCCGGCCAGGCCGCGGTCGCGCGGGTAGTAGCTGGAATACACCGGCGGGTAGGACTCGATGTACTCGGTGGAGGCGGCCGGGCGGGCGAACAGGTAGTCGTTGTTGAAATAGGTGCGGTGCAGGATGCGGCAGCACACCGAGTTGAAGAAGCTCTCCGCCAGCTCCGGCTGTTTGTGCTTGATCAGCATGGCGATGAAATGGTGCTTCACCTGCTGCCAGGTGGCGTCGTCCACCGAGTCGGCATGGAACTCGCGGTGCAGGCGCTGCACCGTCTCGTCCACCCGGTCGTCGTAGAACTGCACCCGGTCGCGCACCGCGTCCAGCTGGGCCTGCCATTCGGCGGCCTCGAAGAATTCCTTGGCTCGCCGCGAGGTCTCGCGAAAGATGCGGTAGTGCTTGTTGAAGCCTTCGATGAGGGCCTGGGCGATCGCGAGCGACACCGGGCTATTCCTGTAGGGCGCGTCCATCTCGGCTTTCCCCTGGGGCAATGCGCACAGGATACGCAGCCGCGAGGCGCTGGCAACAGCCGGCGCAAGAGGCCCTGTTCGCTGGCCCGCAGGCGTGCTTGAAAGGCCGGGGGGACGAACGGAGGGCGCGGCCCGGCCGGTGCGTGGCGGGGCTGGGCGGAGGCCGCTTAGCAGAGGAAAAACAAGGACTTGATGGCTCCGGTCGGTGCATTTTTTGATACTTGGTCCGGGAAGTCTTATATCTTTTATCTTCTGTATTTTTTCATATTGTGAAAGCCTGTTTTACTTCTGGCGTGCACGCCGGGTCGCGGCGCTATAATGCGGCGCTCGAAAAGTCGGTTGGGAGTCGCGAGGCACCGCGGAGGCAGACAAGCCGCGGGCGTGCCGGAAGTGGCTGCGCACAGGGCGGGAGACAGTCGCGGGTGAGCGCGCTCTCCATGCCGGGCCCGCGTTCCCCATGTCTTTCGACGCGCTGGCGCCCCCGGGCCACCGCCCGTCCGCGCCATCGTTCGATCAGCGCACCCAGACCATGAGGGAGAAACAAGCAATGTCGCAGCAGCCGACCATCTTCTACACCATCACCGACGAAGCGCCGATGCTGGCGACCGCCGCTTTCCTGCCGGTGATCCGCGCTTTCACCGCTCCCGCCGGCATCAACGTCGAGGAAGCCGACATCTCGCTGGCCAGCCGCATCCTGGCGGAGTTTCCCGAATTCCTGACCGACGAACAGAAGGTGCCCAACACCCTGGCTGAACTGGGCGCGCTGACGCTGCAGCCGGATGCGAACATCATCAAGCTGCCCAACATCTCCGCTTCGGTGGCCCAGCTCAAGGCTGCGGTCAAGGAGCTGCAGACCAAGGGCTACAAGGTGCCGGACTTTCCGGAAGACCCGAAGACCGACGAAGACAAGGCCATCAAGACGCGCTACTCCAAGTGCCTGGGTTCCGCGGTGAACCCGGTGCTGCGCGAAGGCAACTCCGACCGCCGCGCGCCGCTGGCGGTTAAGAACTACGCCAAGAAGCACCCGCACTCCATGGGTGAATGGAAGCAGTGGTCGCAGACCCACGTCTCCCACATGCACCACGGCGACTTCTACCACGGCGAAAAGTCGATGACGCTGGACAAGGCGCGCGACGTGAAGATGGAGCTGATCACCGCCTCCGGCAAAACCATCGTGCTCAAGCCCAAGGTCGCGCTGCTGGCCGGCGAGATCATCGACTCGATGTTCATGAGCAAGAAGGCGCTGTGCGAGTTCTACGAGAAGGAACTCGAGGATTGCCGCGAAGCCGGCATCCTGTTCTCGCTGCACGTGAAGGCGACGATGATGAAGGTCTCACACCCCATCGTCTTCGGCCACTGCGTCAAGATCTACTACAAGGAAGCCTTCGAGAAGCACGGCAAGCTGTTCGACGAGCTGGGCATCAACGTCAACAACGGCATGGTCGACCTCTACGAGAAGATCAAGACCCTGCCCGAGTCCAAGCGCGACGAGATCATCCGCGACCTGCATGCCTGCCAGGAGCATCGCCCCGAGCTGGCCATGGTGGACTCCGCCAAGGGCATCACCAACTTCCATTCGCCCAACGACGTCATCGTCGATGCCTCCATGCCGGCCATGATCCGTCAGGGCGGCAAGATGTGGGGTGCCGACGGCAAGCCTTACGACTGCAAGGCGGTGATGCCGGAGTCGACCTTCGCCCGCATCTACCAGGAGATGATCAACTTCTGCAAATGGCACGGCAACTTCGATCCGAAGACCATGGGCACCGTGCCCAACGTCGGCCTGATGGCGCAGAAGGCCGAGGAGTATGGCTCCCACGACAAGACCTTCGAGATCCCGGAAGACGGCATCGCCAACATCACCGATCTCGCCACCGGCGAAGTGCTGCTGACGCAGAACGTGGAGGCCGGCGACATCTGGCGCATGTGCCAGGTGAAGGACGCACCCATCCGCGACTGGGTCAAGCTGGCCGTCACCCGCGCCCGCAACTCCGGCATGCCGGCGGTGTTCTGGCTGGACCCCTACCGTCCGCACGAGAACGAGCTGATCAAGAAGGTCGAGACCTACCTGAAGGACTACGACACCAAGGGCCTGGAGATCAAGATCCTGTCCCAGGTGCGTGCCATGCGCTTCACCCTGGAACGCGTCGCCCGCGGGCTGGACACCATCTCGGTCACCGGCAACATCCTGCGCGACTACCTCACCGACCTGTTCCCCATCATGGAACTGGGGACCTCGGCCAAGATGCTCTCCATCGTGCCGCTGATGGCCGGTGGCGGCATGTACGAGACCGGCGCCGGCGGCTCCGCGCCCAAGCATGTGCAGCAACTGGTGGAAGAGAACCACCTGCGCTGGGATTCGCTGGGCGAGTTCCTGGCGCTGGCGGTATCGCTGGAAGACCTCGGCATCAAGAACGACAACGCCAAGGCCAAGATCCTGGCCAAGACGCTGGATGAGGCCACCGGCAAGCTGCTGGACCTGGACAAGTCCCCCTCGCGCCGTACCGGCGAGCTGGACAACCGCGGCAGCCAGTTCTACCTGACCCTGTACTGGGCCCAGGCGCTGGCCGCGCAGACGGAGGATGCCGCGCTGGCCGCCCACTTTGCCCCGCTGGCGAAGGCACTGGAAGAAGGCGAGCAGAACATCGTCGCCGAACTGAAGGCGGTGCAGGGCAAGCCGGTGGACATCGGCGGCTACTACCAGGTGGATGTGGCCAAGTGCAAGGCGGTGATGTGCCCCAGCACTACCTTCAACGCCGCGCTGGCAACGGTGGGTGCCTGATACGCTGCACAGCAATCAACGGCTTGGAAGCGCGCTGACCTAGGCGCGCCTCCTGCCGTGAAAGGGAGAACGCCGGGCTGGTCCCGGCGTTTTTCTTTTCCGCTTCCCCTGGCCTTGCCCGGGTTTCCCCCTGCGTTGGCCCTGCCGGCGTTTCATGGATAATCGAAACGCAGTCCGGTCAAGGCGGCTCCGGCCGATCAGCAAGAAAAATCCCGTACAGGGATGGACATCGCCGGCCGACGGTCGCAAAGGCAAATCCGTTTGTCCAACGCGCACACCAGGAGGGGCAGCAATGAGTGCATCTCATGTCAAGGTTCCGGCGGCTGGCAGCAAGATCGTCCCCGGACAGCCGATACCCGACGAACCCATCATCCCGTACATCGAAGGCGACGGCATCGGCGTGGACATCACGCCGGTGATGCTCAAGGTCATCGACGCGGCGGTGGCCAAGGCCTACGGCGGCAGCAAGAAAATCCACTGGATGGAAGTGTTCGCCGGCGAGAAAGCCACCCGGCTCTACGGCCCGGACGAGTGGCTGCCGAAGGAGACCTTCGACGCGCTGAAGGAATACGCCGTCTCGATCAAGGGGCCGATGACCACGCCAGTGGGCGGCGGCATCCGCTCCCTCAACGTCGCCCTGCGCCAGGAACTGGACCTGTACCAGTGCGTGCGCCCGGTGCGCTACTTCAACGGCGTGCCCTCGCCGCTGCGCGACCCGAGCAAGGTGGACATGGTGATCTTCCGCGAGAACACCGAGGACATCTACGCTGGCATCGAGTGGGCGGCGGAGTCGGATGGGGCGAAGAAGGTTATCCGCTTCCTGCAGGAAGAGATGGGGGTGAAGAAGATCCGCTTCCCCGCCACCTCCGGCATTGGCATCAAGCCGGTGTCGCGCGAAGGCACCTCCCGCCTGTTCCGCGCCGCGATGCAGTACGCGATCGACAACGACCGCCGCAACGTCACCATCGTGCACAAGGGCAACATCATGAAGTTCACCGAAGGGGCCTTCCGCGACTGGGCCTACGAGGTGGCGCAGCAGGAGTTTGGCGCCGAGCCGATCGACGGCGGGCCGTGGTGCCGCTTCAAGAATCCGAAGAGCGGGCGGGAGATCATCGTCAAGGACGCCATCGCCGATGCCTTCCTGCAGCAGATCCTGCTGCGGCCGGCGGAGTACGACGTGATCGCCTGCTGCAACCTCAACGGCGACTACATCTCCGACGCGCTCGCCGCCCAGGTGGGCGGCATCGGCATCGCACCGGGCGCCAACATCTCCGACAAGTACGCCTGCTTCGAGGCCACCCACGGCACTGCGCCCAAGTACGCCGGGCAGGACAAGGTGAATCCCGGCTCGCTCATCCTCTCCGCCGAGATGATGCTGCGCCACCTGGGCTGGAAGGAGGCAGCGGACCTGGTCATCAAGTCCATGGAAGACGCCATCGGCGACAAGGTGGTCACCTACGACTTCGCCCGCCTGATGGAAGGTGCCACCGAAGTCAGCTGCTCCACCTTCGGTGACGCGATGATCGCGCGCATGTAGAACGCGCCTGGGTGGCGCAAACCGGCAAGGCCGCCGCCCAGGGCGGCCTTCTTCATTGCGCCGGTGGAAAGTGAAAAGCCCCGCCGGTGGCCGGCGGGGCTGTGCTCAGGGCAAGCCTGCGGGTATCAGTGGCTGTGGGCGAGCCCGGAGCCGCGCGGCGTGCGGATGTCCTCCACCATATGCTGGATGTGGTCCGGGCATGGCGCGGTGAGCTTGGACACCACCAGGGCGACGACCACGTTGAGGATGGCGCCCACCATGCCTATCCCTTCGGGCGAGATGCCGAACAGCCAGTTGGCCGGAATGTTTTCCGCCATCGGCGTGATGAAGATGCCCTTGAAGTAGAGGATGTAGCCGAAGGTGAAGCCCAGGCCGACGAGCATGCCGCTGATCGCGCCTTCCTTGTTCATCGTCTTGCTGAAGATGCCCAGCAGGATGGTGGGGAAGAGCGAGGCGCAGGCAAGGCCGAAGGCGAAGGCCACCACCTGGGCGACGAACCCTGGCGGGTTGTAGCCGAGGTAGCCGGCGATCATCACAGCCACTGCAGCCGCCAGGCGGCCCGCCAGCAACTCGGATTTCTCCGAGATGTGCGGCATGAACACCCCTTTCAGCAGGTCGTGGGAGATAGCCGCCGAGATCACCAGCAGCAACCCCGCCGCGGTGGACAGCGCGGCGGCGATGCCGCCTGCCGCCACCAGCGCGATCACCCAGTTCGGCAGGCCCGCGACCTCGGGGTTGGCGAGCACCATGATGTCGTTATCCACGGTGAGCTCGTTGCCCTTCCAGCCTGCGGCCTCCGCCCGGGCGGTGAAGCCGGCGCTGGTGTTCTTGTCGTTGTAGTACTGGATGCGGCCATCGCCGTTCTTGTCCTCGAACTTCAGCAGGCCGGTCTGCTCCCAGCGCCGCATCCATTCTGGCCGGGCCTCATAGAGCAGCGCCGAATCGGTGGCGAACAGGTCGCCCCCGCTGGCGGTGACCGCACTGTTCACCGTGGCATGGACGTTGTACCTGGCCATGGCGCCCACCGCCGGCGCAGTGGTGTAGAGGATGGCGATGAAGACCAGCGCCCAGCCGGCGGACGAGCGCGCGTCCTTCACCTTGGGCACGGTGAAGAAGCGCACGATCACGTGGGGCAGGCCCGCGGTGCCCGCCATCAGGGCGAAGGTGATGGCGAAGATGTTGATCGTCGACATGCTGGACGAGGTGTAGGCGGCAAAGCCCAGCTCCTGCACCACCGTGTCCAGCTTGTGCAGGAAGGGTTCGCCGCTTTCCACCGTACCGCCCAGGCCCAGCTGTGGCAGAGGGTTGCCGGTGATCTGCAGGGCGATGAACACCGCCGGGATGGTGTAGGCGAAGATCAGCACCACGTATTGCGCCACCTGGGTGTAGGTGATGCCCTTCATGCCGCCGAGCACCGCGTAGAAGAACACCAGGCCCATGCCGGTGATCAGGCCGGTGGTGATGTCCACCTCCAGGAAGCGGGAGAACACGATGCCAACGCCGCGCATCTGCCCCGCCACATAGGTGAAGGAGATGAAGATCAGGCAGACCACGGCGACGATGCGGGCGGTGCGGGAGTAATAGCGGTCGCCGATGAATTCCGGCACGGTGAATTTGCCGAACTTGCGCAGGTAGGGCGCAAGCAGCACCGCCAGCAACACGTAGCCGCCGGTCCAGCCCATCAGGTAGACCGACCCGCCGTAGCCGAGGAAGGCGATGAGGCCGGCCATCGAGATGAAGGACGCGGCGGACATCCAGTCGGCCGCCGTCGCCATGCCATTCACCACCGGGTGCACCCCGCCGCCAGCGACGTAGAACTCGCCGGTACTGGCCGCGCGGGCCCAGATGGCAACGCCGATGTAGAGGACGAAGGACAGGCCGACGATGATGTAAGTGAGCAGTTTCAGGTCCATGTGCCTATCCCTCAGTCTTCGTGGACGTCGTGTTCGCGGTCGATCTTGTTCATGCGCGCCGCGTACCAGAAGATCAGCGCCAGGAAGGCGTAGATCGAGCCCTGCTGGGCGAACCAGAAGCCGAGCGGATAACCGCCGAGGTGGATGCCATCGAGAATCGGCCGCAGCAGAATGCCGAAGCCGTAGGACACGATGAACCACAGGACCAGTACGGTGGTCAGCAAACCCAGCGTTGCCCGCCAGTAAGCTTCCCCTCCATTGGGCTTTTCCATTGCTTGTCTCCTCTTATGCGTTCTTCGGTGTGGAAGGCCCGTGCCGCAACGAAGGGCGTGGAATCCTGTTGAACCGGTCGCAGCGGACGGACTTGCGCAGTATTGGAAGAGAAAGCTTACAAGTTCCTTATAAAAATCTGATTGTTTTATTTAATTTTTCTATTTGATTAACGCCGGTGTTCGCCTACGCCGTAGTGCTTATCCAGGCGGTTCATGGCCAGTACGTAGACGCCGATGATCAGCAGATAAACCAGCGGCGTGCCTTGCGCGAAGACATAGAAGCCCAGCGGAAAGCCGAGGAAGACGATGTCGTTCAACGCGGTGGCGTAGTAGCCGGGCACGAAGGACACGAGGAACCACAGGGCGAGCAGGCTCAGCGTCAGGGTGAGGTTGCGGCGCCAGTAGGCGCGGTGTCTGGCGGTCAGCGTCATGGCGGTCAGTGTTGCGGGCTGGCGCCCTTGTGGGCCTGGGCCAGGCGGTCCTGGATCTCGGCGGGGGCGGCCTCGTAGCCGGCGGCGCTGAGGGCGAACTCGCTCTCGCCGCCGCAGATGGCCTTCAGCCTGGCCTCGAAGCCGTCCAGCTCGGCCATCGGCACCCGGGCGGAGAGCGTGGTCCAGCCGGGCGCGGGGCTGTCGGTGGCGGTGAGGCGGCCGCGGCGGCCGGCGAGCTCGGCGCTCACCTCGCCGAACTGGGCGTCGGCGATCTTCACCGTCAACTCCAGCAGCGGCTCCAGCACCTGCGGCCGGGCGGCGCGCACCGCCTCGATCAGCGCATGGCGGGCGGCGGTGACGAAGGAGACTTCGTTGGAGTCCACCGCATGGTGCTTGCCGTCGGTCACCACCACCCTGAGATCCTGCAGCGGGAAGCCGGCGTGGGCGCCTTCGGCCAGTGCCTGGCGCACGCCTTTCTCCACCGCCGGCATGAAGTGGGTGGGAATGGTGCCGCCCTTCACCTCGTCCGCCAGTTCCAGGCCGGCGCCGCGTGCCAGCGGCTCCACTCGCAGCGCCACTTCGCCGAACTGGCCGGCGCCGCCGCTCTGCTTCTTGTGGCGGTAGCGGGCCTCGGCGCTGATGCTGATGGTTTCGCGGTAGGGCACCGCCGGCGGCGCGGTGTCCAGTTGCAGGTTCCACCGGCTGGCGAGCTGCTCCAGCACGATCTGCAGGTGCTGGCGGCCCAGGCCGCGCACCACGGTATGGCGGCTGCGCGGGTCGAAGCTCACTTCCAGGCAGGGATCTTCGTCCACCAGCCGGGCCAGCGCCTCGGCCAGCTTTTGCTCGTCCGCCGGCTTGCGCGCGATCAGCGCCAGGCCGTGCACCGGCTGCGGGTAGGGTGGCGCGGCGAGGTGGAAGGCGTCCTCGTCATGGGAATCGTGCAGCACTGTGTCGTGGTGGATCTCGTCCACCCGCGCCACGGCGCACAGGTCACCGGCCACGCCCAGCGGCGTTTCCACCGCGTTGCGGCCTTGCAGGCGCAGCAGGTGGGCGACCTTGAAGGGCTTGCGGCCGTCGCCGATGAAGAGCTGAGAGTTGGGCGTGATGCGGCCCTGGTGGATGCGGAACAGCGCCAGCTTGCCGCGGTAGGGGTCGTTGGCGATCTGGAACACATGGGCCAGCACGTGGCCCTCGGCGCTGGCCGCGACCACCACCGGCGTTGCCGCCACGCCTTCCCCCTTGAGGAAGCGCGGCGGATTGCCTTCGGTGGGGTCGGGCATCAGCCGGCCGAGGATGTCCAGCAGTTCGCGCACGCCGGCGCCGCTGCGGGCGGAGACGAAGCACACCGGCACCAGGTGGCCTTCGCGCAGGGCCTGTTCGAAGGGGGCGTGCAGCTGGTCCGGCGTCAGGCTCTCGCCCTGCTCCAGGTAGGCGGCCATCAGCGCCTCGTCCAGCTCCACCACCTGATCGACGATGGCTTCGTGGGCGGCGCTGACGCTGGAGAAGGCGGTGGCCGCGGCGGCGTCCGGGGCGAAGAAGCAGTCCACCACGTCCTGGCCGTCGGCCGCCGGCAGGTTGAGCGGCAGGCACTCGGGCCCGAAGGCGGCGACGATCTCGCCCAGGGTGGCGGCGCAGTCGGCGCCGGCGGTGTCCATCTTGCTGACGATGATGAGGCGGCACTTGTCCGCGGCGGCGGCCATCAGCCGGCGGCTGGCGCTGTCCACCCCGGCGCTGGCGCTGATGACGATGGCGGCGGTCTCCACCGCCGGCAGCACCGCCAGCGCGCGGCCGGCGAGGTCGGGCAGGCCGGGGGCGTCCACCAGGTTGATCCAGTGGCCGGCCCATTCCAGGTGGGCCAGGGTGGCGTTGAGCGAGTGGCCCAGCGCCTTCTCCTGTACGTCATGGTCGGACACGGTGTCGCCGCGCTCCACGCTGCCGGCGCTGCCGATCTCGCCACCGGCGGCGAGCAGGGCTTCCAGCAGGCTGGTCTTGCCGCCGCCGGCGGGGCCGAGCAAGGCGATGTTGCGGATGTCGTGGACGGAATTGGGCGTCATGGCTGGTCTCCCGACGTGCGCGTGTTTTCTTGTGAGTCTTCTTGTTTATGCGCGCAGTGTCCGTCCGACGCCCCTGCGCAGGCAATGCGCGGGATCAAAGTTCCGGCCGCCGGGCGGCGGCGTGTTGCGCTGCGGCAGCCGCTGCCGGCAGCGGCTGGCTGCTCAGGCGCTCTTCAGGCCGGCCCGGCGGGTGAGCCAGATCGCAGCCAGGGGCAGCAGCAGGGTGAGCACCGCGATGGTGAGCAGCAGGCCGCCGAGTTCGCTGTAATCCGCCGGGGTGGTGACGGTGCCGGCGGTATCTTTCACCTCGCGGGTGACCATGTAGATGCGGTTGAGGTGCTCGGTGGCGAGCTGGGAGGCAGACAGCGCCAGGTTGGTGAAGGAGGCCATCACCGCGAAGAAGGTGGCCTTCAGGTGCTGCGGTGCGGAATTCGCGATCCAGGCCAGCATCGGCACCATGGAAACCTGGCCCAGCGGCGATTCCAGCGCGGTGTTGGCGATGGCGATGAAGCGTGCATCCACCACGCCGCCGGTGTGGGCGGCGGTCCATTCGTGCAGGCCATGGAACATGCCGATGATGGGCACCGACAGCAGCGTAGTCGCCAGCGTGAGGAAGACGACGATGTAGGCGATGGAGCGCTCCGCCATGAAGCGGCGGAACAGGAACAGGCCGGCCAGGGTGAGGCCGCTGGTGATGAGGTCCAGGCGGGAGAGGAAGGACTGGTCGAAGCCGAGCACGTCTATCATCCACCAGGTGGCGCCGGCGCCCGGCAGCGGCATGGCGCGGAACACGAAGATGACGATGGCGGTGCCCAGCAGGGTGCGCCGCGCCGCCGGTTCCAGCTCGCCCAGCAGGCGGCGCATGAGGAAGGCGATGACGGCGAAGGAGCCGAGGAAGATGGCTTCCTGGCTGTATTCGAAGTCTGACAGGCCCAGGCTCAGCGTGAGGGTGACGAAGACCGCGCTGCCGCCCAGTACCCACCAGTTGGGCGAGGTGGTTTCTTCCGGCTCGTGCACTGCGCGGGCGATCTCCGCCTCGCTGCGGCCCAGCGCCCGTAGCCGCTGGGCCTCTCTGCGCTTGAGCCAGCCTGCGAGCAGCACGCCGCTGATGGACAGCAGCGGAATCGCCAGCGCGAACTCGTAGATGCGCAGGTAGATCGCTACCTTCTCCGCTTCACCCAGCCCGGCCGCGCCCTGGAACATGACGACGTTGGCGAGGGACACCAGCACGCTGCCGCCGATGATGGCGACCCGGCCCAGCATCTGCATGGTGGTGTGCATGAGGCGGATGTCCTCGGCCGGCAGCGGCTGGCCACGCTCATCCAGCCGCGGCACCGCTTCCACCGTCATCGCGTCGGCCACCGCGTCCTGCATCACGTAGCCCACCGGCGCCAGCAGGGTGGAGAGCACGAACCAGGCGCTGGCCGGCATCACTGCCGTCATTGCCTCAGGCTGGCCGAGCAGGCCGATCATGATCAGCAGGCTGGCGGCGATCAGCAGCGCGCCCAGGTAGACCAGCCCCGCCTTGTAGCGCCACAGCAGATCCACCAGGTGGCCGATGGGCATCTTCAGCGCCCAGGGGATCACCGCCCAGAAGCCGAGGGCGGCGATGAAGGCGGCGGAGAGGTCCAGGTAGTCCTTGATGAAGAAGGTGCCGACGATGCCGGTGAGGGTGGAGATGCCGTAGGCGCAATACACCATCAGCGGCGGCAGGTAGGACAGCCGCATTTCGCGGCCCAGTTCCAGGATGTTGCGGTCGAACCAGCGGAAGAGGGTGTTGCGGTGCTGGGCAGTGGCCACGCGGAGGCTCCTTGGGTAGCGGTCGGTCGGCGGGGAGGGGCTCAGCGGCCCAGCAGTCTTTCCAGCCAGGGCAGTAGCCAGGGCAGGGACACGGCGGTGAGCAGGCCGTTCAATCCCATCGCCAGCGCGGCGAAGGCGCCGGCCTGTTCGCTCACCTGGAAGGCGCGGGCGGTGCCTATGCCGTGGGAGGCGATGCCGATGGCGAAGCCGCGCACCGCATGGTCGTCGATGCGCAGCAGACGGTAGAGGTAGCGCGCGCCGACCGCGCCCAGGATGCCGGTGGTGATCACCAGCACCGCGGTGAGCGAGGGCAGGCCGCCCAGGCTTTCGGCCACCGCCATCGCGATCGGCGTGGTGACGCTCTTGGGCGCCAGCGACATCAGCGATTCCCGGCTGGCGCCAAGCAGCGCGCCGATGGCGTAGGCCGACAGCGCGGCGGTGAGCGAGCCGGCCACCAGCGCGATCACCAGCGGCCCGGCCATCGCCTTCAGCTTCGGCCACTGGGCATGGAGCGGAATCGCCAGCGCCACCGTGGCCGGGCCGAGCAGGAAGTGCACGAATTGCGCGCCGTCGAAATAGGTTTTGTACGGCATGCCGGTGACCAGCAGCAGTACGGCGATGAAGCTGACCGACAGCAGCACCGGGTTGGCCAGCGGATGAAAGCCGGCGCGGCGGTAGAGCCAGAAGGCGGCCTGGTAGGCGAGCAGGGTGAGGGTGAGCCCGAGCAGCGGCGTGGCGGAGAGATAGACCCAGATTTCGCTGAGGCTGTGGCTCATGGCCGGGCCTCCCCACTGGCGCGCGGCGTTTCCCGGCGGCGCATCAGCGCGCGCAGCACCAGCGCGGTAACGGCGATGGCGAGGGCGGTGCTGCCCAGTAGCGCGGCGGTCAGCGGCAGCCATTCGGCGGCCAGACGGTCGCCGTAGAGCACGATGCCGGTGCCGGCGGGCACGAACAGCAGGGAGAGGTGCATCAGCAGCGTGCCGGAGGTGGTGCGCAATTCCTCGCTCGGCCCGCCGCGTAGCAGCAAGGCGAGGAAGAGCAGGCCCATGCCGATCACCGGGCCGGGAATGGGCAGCGCCAGCGCGCGGGCGATCACTTCGCCTATCAATTGGAACAACAGCAGCAGGGTGAGAGCGCCTAGCATGGTCTATCTCGCTTGTCGGCCCGGCGCGGGGAGGTTCGCCGGGGGTAAGCGAGCATAGCCGATGCGGCGGCCAATGCTGCAGTACGGCATCGGCGCTGCGCGGTTGTTGGCGCTGCCTGCAGCCTCGGCCTGGTGGCGCCAGGCAGGCTGCCCCAGGCAGCGGCCAGGTCGCGGATCAGGTCAGCAGCACATGCCCAGCGGTGCGCACCACGATGCCCACCACCGCGCCCAGCGCGGCCGGTTTCCACACCGCCGCCACCCGCGGGCCGGCGGACATCATGATGGCCACGCCGGCCACGTCCAGCGGGTGGGTGAGGAAGCCGGCGCTGTGGTTCAGCGTGGCGACGGTGGTGGTGCCGCTCTTCAGCATCTCGTCCATCACGCCCATCATCGCGGTGCCGCCGGCAATGTACTTGGTGAGGCTGAGCAGGATCAGCGCCGGGTCGATGCCCAGCAGCGCCAGCAGCGGCGTCAATACATCCTTGAGGGCATCGATGGCGCCGGTGGCGCGCAGCGCCATCACCGCGACCAGCGCCAGCACCAACATGGGAATGGCACCCACCGCGATCTTGAAGGCCTCGGCGCCGGCGCGGTTGATCACGTCCAGCACGCCCTTGGCGCTGTCCGCCACGTGGTGGTGCAGGGTTTCGTCCACCGTGCCCTCGGCGGTGGACAGGCGGCGGCCGAAGCCGTGGTAGGTGGCGGCCGCGGCCACCAGCCCGCCGAGCACCGACAGCAGCAGGGTGAGGCCGAACTGCAGGCCCATGGCGGCCATCGGGAAGGTGACGTTGGCTTGCGCCATCGCCATGACCATCGCCAACGTGGCGGCGAGGTGGCGGTCGGAGGCGCCGCGGCTTTCCATCATGGTCAGCGTGGCCACCGGCGCGGCGAAGCTGACGAAGTTGATCTGCAGCGCGGCGAATACGCCCAGCCCGGTGAGGCCGGCGGGGCGCAGCAGGGGGGCAACGCGGGCGACCAGCCAGTCGAGCACGCCCTTCGCTTCCAGCAGCCGCATCAGCGACAGCATCACCACCATCACCGGCAGCAACACGAAGAGGGAGAGTTCGATGGCCGAGCGGCCGGCGCGCAGGATGATGTCGGTCAGCAGGTCCATGCGGCCTTGTTGTTCTTTTGCGGGGCAGCAGATGCTAACCGCAGGGCGGCCTCAACGCGAGCCGGTGGGCGGCCGCGGGGAAGGCTGGTGCCGGGGCGCCCGGAATCCGGCGCCGTTGGCGGCGTACCGCTGTGAGGCGACGGGGTGCGGGCTCAGTCGTCCTTGCGGTGCTCGTCGTCGTCCACCGGAGCGGGCACCGCCGGGGCGCCCAGCGTCACCGTGATCAGCATCAGCAGCATCGGCGCGAGGGTAAGCGCGAAGGCTTCGAAGCTGCGCATGCCGAAACCGATGACCAGGGGCAGCACGAGCACGCCACAGGCCAGGAATTCGGTAATTTTGCTCCAGCGGTCCATAACGGTTCTCCTGTCGGGATCTTGTCTTCTTATGCCCCTCTATGACTTTCCGGCAGTCGCCGCCGGCCGCCCGAGGGGCTTTGTGCAATGCACAAATTCAGCTCTAGCTTAGACCTCCTGCCCGCTGCGCGCCCGTGTGGAATTCCACAATAAGGCGTAGCGGCGAGCGGCAGCCCTACCGCTTCTTCCTGCAAGCGGCCTGCCCGGCGTAGCGGGGGCGGCTTGCGCCCTTGCCCGCTCCCAGGCGGCGCAAGGCCAAAGGATGAGTGACTGTGAAAGCGCCCCGGTGTTGCACCGACGGCGTAGAACTTTCGTTCTTCAGCCCAATCGCATTCCCCAAAACGGGTGGCGAAATCAATACGAATGGATGAAGTGCCTTGCTCCCCGCGGGTCCTCAAACTATGTTTCCAGCATCTTTTGCGGTGCAACAAGGAGACGTGGAATGAAGACCAATCCGCATGCCCGGGCGCTTTCCGGGCTGGCCCTGATATGGCTGCTGGGTAGCGCCGCCGCCACCGCGGCGGAGCCGCTGCCGGCCTTGAATCTGGACCTGGGCCAGACCACCGTGTCCGGCATTTCTTCCGGCGCTTTCATGGCGGTGCAGTTCGGTACCGCGCATTCGGCGACCGTCACCGGCGTGGCCGCCACCGCAGGCGGGCCCTATTTCTGCGCCGGGCAGGATTCCTGGGCGGGGGCAGGGGTGAGCCGTGCCATCGCCCGTTGCATGCAGGGCGATCCCAGCTATCCGGCGGTGCCCATCACCGCTACCGACCTGTCGCAGATGAGCGCCGCGGTGCGCGCCTGGGGCGCCCGCGGGCTGATAGACGACAGCGCCAACCTGGCGCAGCAGCGGGTGTGGATCTTCCACGGCTATAACGATGGCATCGTCAAGCGGCCGGTGAGCGACGCGCTGCAGAGCTGGTATGGCGGTTTCGTGCCGGCGGGGCAGATCTTCTACAAGGACGAGTTGCGCGCGGCCCATGCGCAGATTTCCGCCAGTTGCGCGGCGGGTGGCAGTGGTGCGGCGGTGGCCGAGGGGGCCAGCTGCAACCCCTGCGCCATCACCGGCGGCAATTTCATCAACCAGTGCCCGGCCGCCAGCGCATCCGGCAGTGCCGCCTACGACGCCGCCGGCGTGGCGCTGCAACTCTTCTACGGCCCGCTGCAGCGCACCGCCAGCGGCAGCCTGGGCGGGCAGGTGCTGGCTTTCGACCAGCGGCCCTACATCCAGCGCGACGGCGGCTCGCTGCCGGCCATCCGCGCCTCGATGGCCGATGGCGGTTACCTCTACCTGCCGGCTGCCTGCGCCGCCGGCCAGCCCTGCCGGCTGCATGTCGCCTTCCACGGCTGCCAGCAGCAGTCCGGCAACATCGGCACCGCCTTCGTCACCGGCGCAGGCTTCAACGAATGGGCGGACGCCAACCGCATCGTGGTGCTCTACCCGCAGACGGCGGCCACCACCGCGGTGCCGCTCACGCCCTTCAATCCGCAGGGCTGCTGGGACTGGTGGGGCTACGGCGACTTCGGCTACCAGGCCGCCGGCCACTATGCGACCAAGGACGGCACCCAGATCGCCGCCATCTGGCGCATGGTGCAGCGGCTGGCGAGCGGCGGCAGCGGAACGGTGGGCGTCAGCCCCACCACGGTGCCGACGCTGCAGGTGCTGGATGCCTCCGCCAGCCAGGTCGCGCTGGCGTGGTCGCCGGTGGAGGGCGCCACTGGCTACCGGCTCTACCGTGGCACCGGAATGGATGGCCCGCTGCAGCCGCTGACGGCCACGCCGGTGGACGGGCCCTCCTGGGTGGATGGCGGTCTGGCGCCGCAGTCCAGCTATCGCTACCAGCTGCGGCCGGTGGATGGCAGTGGTGCCGAGGGCAGCCCCTCCGCCACGGTGACGCTGACCACCGGGCAGACGGCGCCGGCCTGCGATCCTTACTTCTCGCTGGCACAGGACACGGTGGTGGACCGTAACAACCGGCCGACGACCAAGGTCTGCCCCTGAGGCGCGCGCGGCCGGGCCGAGCCAAGGCTGCGGCCGCGGCTGCTCCGCGCATGGCCAGCGCCGGGGTACTGGACCCCGGCGTTCAAGGCCGTCGCCGATGGTACTGGGCGACCAGAACCTGGATCTTGAGCCGGATGATGTCCGCGAGCAGGCGCATCTTCCTTTCATGTTCCTGATGCGCGATGTCGTAGATCTGCTTCTTCAACGTCTCGTTGCCGTCGCTCGGCAGGCTGAGCGACCACTCGGTGAAGAAGGCGTCATAGCTGTCCACCGTCTTGATGAGCTCGAACCGGAGCTTCTCCCGCTCCTTTTCCGGGATGGTGCTCAGGGCCGTGTCGATGACGGCTTCGAGGTCCGAACGCTTCTGTTGATTCTGGAGGGGGAACTGGATGACTTCGGACATGGGTGCCTCCGGTCTTCATGTAAACAGGATGGGCGCCTGAATCAATTTCCGCGCCAGTCCGTAAGCCGCTGATTCTTCAGGACGGGGCGCAACGCGCCTGTGCCATTCGCGACAAATGCCGCAGGCCTTTTCCCGCCGCGCACCCCCGGAAATGCCGGATGACGCCGAATCGCCGGCTTTGTGCCTGTCGCTCACCCCGGGGGCAAGACGGGCGGTGGCGCGCGGGCGCAAAAAAAGGGCGCACCCATTGCGGGTGCGCCCATTGTTCCAAGCCGGCCCGCTCGCGTGGGCCGGGCGAGGCTATTACTCCATCGCTTCGTACAGCGGCAGGGTGAGGAACTCGGGGAAGTTGGCCGACAGGCTCATTTCCTCGAAGATCGCCGCCGCCTGCTCGTAGGTTTCCGTCTTCTCGCCAGCGGCGGTCACGGTGGCCTTCACCTTGGCCAGCTCTTCCGGGATCATCGCCCGCACCATCTCGGCGGTGACCTTGCGGCCGTCATCCAGCTTGCCCTTGGGGCTCACCACCCACTGCCAGATCTGCGAGCGGCTGATCTCGGCGGTGGCGGCGTCCTCCATCAGGTTGTGGATGGGCACGCAGCCGTTGCCGGCCAGCCAGCTGCCGAGGTAGTGGATGCCGACGTTGATGTTGTTGCGCACGCCGGCTTCGGTGATGGGCTGTTCCGGCTGGAAGTTCATCCAGTCCTTCGGGCCGTAGTTGCCGCTCACCTGCTTTTCCCACTGGTTGGGCTTGTCGCCCAGCACCTTCACGAACTCTTCCATGGCGATGGGCACCAGGCCCGGGTGCGCCACCCAGCCGCCGTCGTAGCCGTCGTTGGCGTCGCGGGTCTTGTCGTGGCGGATGCCGGCCAGCGCCTTTTCGTTGGCGACCGGGTCGCTCTTGATCGGGATCAGCGCGCTCATGCCGCCCATGGCCGGGGCGCCGCGCTTGTGGCAGGCCTGCACCAGGGCCAGCGCGTAGGAGCGCATGAAGGGCACTTCCATGGTGATGGCGCCGCGGTTGGCCAGGCAGAAGTCCTTGTTGTTCTTGAACTTCTTGATGCAGGAGAAGATGTAGTCCCAGCGCCCGGCATTCAGCCCGGCGGAGTGGTTGCGCAGTTCGTACAGGATCTCTTCCATCTCGAAGGTGGCGAGGATGGTCTCGACCAGCACGGTGGCCTTGATGGTGCCCTGCGGCAGGCCGATGTGGTCCTGCGCCATCACGAAGATGTCGTTCCACAGCCGGGCTTCGAGGTGCGACTCCATCTTCGGCAGGTAGTAGAAGGGGCCGGCGCCGCGGGTGATCTGTTCCTTGGCGTTATGGAAGAACACCAGCGCGAAGTCGAAGATGCCGCCGGAGACGCGCTGGCCGTCGACCAGCACGTGCTTTTCGTCGAGATGCCAGCCGCGCGGGCGGATCTGCAGGGTGGCGATCTTGTCGTTGAGCTTGTAGACCTTGCCGGCTTCGTTGGTGTAGCTGATCTCGCGGCGGATGGCGTCGTAGAGGTTCACCTGGCCCTGGATCTGGTTGTACCAGTTCGGGCTGTTGGAGTCCTCGAAGTCGGTCATGTAGGAATCAGCGCCCGAGTTGTAGGCGTTGATGATCATCTTGCGCTCGACCGGGCCGGTGATCTCCACCCGGCGGCACTCCAGCGCCTTGGGCAGCGGCGCCACCTTCCAGTCGCCTTCGCGGATGTGCTTGGTCTCCGGCAGGAAATCCGGCAACTCGCCGGCATCGATGCGGGCCTGGCGGGCGACGCGGGCCTTCAGCAGTTCCTGGCGGCGCGGCTCGAAGGCGCGGTGCAGCTTGGCGACGAGTTCCAGCGCGTCGCGGCTCAGGATCTGGTCGAAGCGGGGATGCAGCGGGGCGTTGATCTGCAGGCCTTGCGGCAGGTCCAGGGTCTGGCTCATGGTCATGCTCCTTGTCGTTCCGGTTGATTCGATGTTCGGGTGGCGCCGGCGGTGGCCGCCGGTGCCGCTTTGCTGTTTCAGGGCGGCGGGCTCAGCCGGGCCGCCGCTTGCGTACGAATTCGACGACGTCGCCCAGGCTGTCGCCGCTGCCGTGGGGGCTTACGTCCAGCGCCTCGGCCGGCTGGCCGCCGCGGTTGATCCAGAAGGTGGTATAGCCGAACCAGGTGGCGCCGGCCGCATCCCAGCCATTGGCGGAAACGAACAGGATCTCCCGTGCCTCGCAGCCCAGCGCCGCCGGGCCCATCGCGTAGGCGTCCGGATGCGGCTTGTAGCGCTCCACCTTCTCCACCGACAAAACATGGTCGAACAGGCCTGCCAGCCCGGCGCTGCGCACCGACACCTCCAGCATCTGCGGCGTGCCGTTGGAGAGGATGGCGGTGGGTACGCCCATGGCCTTCAGCTCGCGCAGCGCCGCCGCGTTCTCCGGGAAGGGCGACAGGCAGGAATACTGGTTCAGCAGCTGGGTACCGGCTGCTTCGGACATCGCCAGGCCCAGCTTGCGGGCGGCGAAATCGAGGGCGTCGCGCGTCAGCTCCCAGAACGGACGGTGGCGTCCGGCCAGGGTGCGCAGCTGCGAGTACTCGATCTGCTTCTGCCGCCACAGCGCCGCCAGCGCCTCGCCCTTGCCGGGGAAGAGCTGCTCCGCCAGCAGTCCGACGGAATAGACGTCGAACAGGGTGCCGAAGGCGTCGAAGACAACGGCTTTCAGGCGGGGCGCAGCAGTCATGGCGATGTCCGAGCTTTGCAATGCCGGGCCTCGTGGGCCCGCCGGTTCGTTCTTGTTGGGGGCGGCGCCGGCGGCGGGAGATCGTCCCGCGGCGGTCCGCTCGTCTGGGGGTAGCGTCTCCTCTCACCCCGTATTGAGGCCAAGTCTATTGCGCACGCGTTCGATACAGAAGATGCGCTAAGATCAATTGATCTTTTACTTCTGGTACAAGATGGACCATCTCAAGCAGATCGAGAGCTTCGTGAACGTCGCCACCCGCGGCAGCCTCTCCGCCGCCGCCCGGCTGGAAGGGGTGACGCCGGCGGTGATCGGCCGCCGGCTGGACGCGCTGGAACAGCGCCTGGGCGTGAAGCTGATGGTGCGTACCACCCGCAGCATTGCCCTCACCTTCGAGGGCAGCGCCTTCCTCGAAGATTGCCAGCGCATCCTGCACGACCTTGCCAACGCCGAAGCCTCGGTGACGCTGGGCGGCGTCAAGGCCAGCGGCCATGTGCGCATCTCGGCGCCGGCCGGTTTCGGCCGCCGCCATGTGGCGCCGCTCGTGCGGGAATTCCTGGAAGCCAACCCGGAGGTGAGCTGCACGCTGGACCTCACCGACCGCCTGGTGGACCTCGCCAACGAGGGCATAGACTGCGCTATCCGCATCGGCGGCCTGGCGGATTCCAGCCTGGTGTCGGTACGGCTGGCGGAAAACCGCCGGGTCGTGGTCGCCAGCCCCGACTACCTCGCCCGCCGCGGCGTGCCGGTGACGCCGGATGACCTCATCCGCCACACCTGCCTGTCGCTCGGCCAGCAGCGCGGCTGGCTGTTCCGCACCGGCGACGGTGACGTGGTGGCGGTGCGGGTGAGCGGCCGCCTGGAGTGCAACGACGGCGCGGTGCTGCACGACGCCGCGCTGGCCGGCGAGGGCCTGGCCTGGCGCTCGTTGTGGGAGGTGGAAGCCGACCTGCGCGCCGGCCGGCTGGTGTCGGTGCTGGACCAATTTGCCGCGCCGGTCACCGGCATCTACGCCGTCTTTCCCCAGCGCCGCCAGCTGGCGCTGCGGGTGAGGCTGCTGATCGACCATTTCAAGAACCGCTACGGCAGGGCGGATTACTGGCGGCAGGCAGGTTGAGGCGCCGAGCTGCCGGGCAGTGGCGGCGCTGAGCCAGGGAGCGCCCCCGGCCTTATCGCTGCTCTCCGGCGTGGCGAAGATCAGGCCCCCTCGTTCCCGAAAATCACGATCCCAGCTTCAGGTTTTTGCGGACGCCAGCCTGCCGGGCTGGCGCGCATGCTTCTGTTCGCGTCGGCTCAACCGGGCCGCCGCCGGACCGCCCAGGTCCGCCATCCACCGACAGGAGAACCGCCATGAAATGGGAAACCCCGAGCGCAGTCGATTTCCGCTTCGGCTTCGAAATCACCATGTACATCGCCACCCGTTGAGCGAGCGCCCCGGCGGCGCGGCCAACGCGGCGCCGGGGCATCCGGAATCCATCCGCGATGAAGATACGCATCCTCGGTGCCGCCGCCGGCGGCGGTTTTCCGCAGTGGAACTGCAACTGCCGCAACTGCAGCGGCCTGCGCGGCGGCACGCTGCGGGCCAGGGCGCGCAGCCAGTCCTCGATCGCCGCCAGCGGCGATGGCGAGCACTGGCTGCTGTTCAACGCCTCGCCGGACGTGCTGCAGCAACTGCGCGGCTTTCCCGCGCTGCAGCCGGGGCGTGCGCTGCGCGACAGCGCCATCGCCGCCATCCTGCTGATCGACGCCCAGATCGACCACAGCACCGGCCTGCTGATGCTGCGCGAGCACCTGCAACCGCACGCGCTGTGGTGTACCGCCGCGGTGCATGAGGATCTGAGCGGCGCCTATCCGCTGTTCCCCCTGCTCTCCGCCTATTGCGGGCTGGACTGGCACGAGTTGCCGCTGGCGCGCGAGGTGGCGGTGGACGGCGTACCGGGGCTGACGCTGTCCGCGCTGGCGCTGCACAGCAATGCGCCGCCGTATTCGCCTTACCGCGACCGCCCGCGCGAGGGCGACAACGTCGGCATCAGCCTCATTGCCGCCAATGGCCGCCGGCTGTTCTACGCCCCCGGCCTGGGGGAGATGACGCCGGCAGTGTGGGGCGCGATGCGCGAGGCCGACTGCGTGCTGGTGGACGGCACGCTGTGGACCGACGATGAGCTCATCCGCCTTGGCGTCTCCAGCCGTCGCGCGCGGGAGATGGGCCATCTCCCGCTGTCCGGCGCCGGCGGCATGCTGGCGTGGCTGGCGCGGCTGCCGGACAGCACGCGCAAGGTGCTCATCCACATCAACAACACCAACCCGGTGCTGGACGAAGACAGCCCGGAACATGCCGAACTCGCCGCCCGCGGGGTGGAGCTGGCCTGGGACGGCATGGAGATCACGCTGTGAGCCGGAGCAGGGCGGCGTCCCACGGAGCCGGTCGGCGCGATTACCGCCAGGGAGAACGCAGATGATGGACACCGCCACGCTGGCCGCACCCGCGCTGCATCAGGGCAGCGCTAATGAACCGCCCTTGAGCCGGGCCGCCTTCGAGGCCCGCCTCCGCGGCCATGAATCCCGCTACCACATCCATCACCCCTTCCACCGCTTGATGGCCGAGGGTCGGCTGAGCCGCGCCCAGCTGCAGGGCTGGGTGGCGAACCGCTTCTATTACCAGCTCGCCATCCCGCGCAAGGATGCCGCCATCCTCGCCAACTGCCCGGACCGCGAGATCCGCCGGGAGTGGGTGCAGCGCATCCTGGACCACGACGGCCGCGGCGACGACCCCGGCGGCATCGAGGCCTGGATCGCGCTGGCCGAAGCGGTGGGCATAGTCCGCGAGGAACTGCTGTCGCTGCGCCGGGTGGTGCCGGCGGCGCGCTTCGCGGTGGATGCCTATGTCGAATTCGCCCGCCGCCAGCCCTGGCAGGAGGCGGTGGCGAGCAGCCTCACCGAGCTGTTCGCGCCCCACATCCACCAGCAGCGCATCGACCTCTGGCCGGCGCACTACCCCTGGGTGAAGCCGGAAGGCCTGGCCTATTTCCGCAAGCGCCTGCAGCAGGCGCGCCGGGATGTGGACCACGGCCTCGCCTTCACGCTGGACTACTTCGGCCAGAGCCGCGCGCTGCAGGAGCGGGCGGTGGACATCCTGCGCTTCAAGCTGGACGTGCTGTGGGCGCTGGCCGACGCCATCCTGCTCGACCAGTGCGAGATCGAGATCAAGGGAGCGAAGGCATGAGCGCGGCGGGTTTTCCGGCTGACCGGGAGGCGGCGCGCGAAGGCGCTGCGCTGAAGGTAGCCGCCGGCGAGGCGGTGCCGGCGCGGGAGGGCGCGCCGGGCAGCGGCGATGTGGCCCTGTCCGCCGCGGGCTTCGCCGGCCAACCGGCTGTCGCCGCGCCTTCTCCGGCAAGGGGCCTGGCTCCCCGCCTGTCGCCCCGCTTCCGCCTGCAATGGGAAGAGGCGCAGCAGGCCTGGGTGCTGCTCTACCCGGAAGGCATGGTGAAGCTCAACCGCAGCGCGGGAGAGATCCTGCTCCGCTGCGACGGCAGCCGCGACTCCGCCGCGCTGACCGCCGACCTCGAAGCCGCCTTCGACACCACCGGCCTGCAGGCGGAGGTGGCGGTCTTCCTCGGCCACGCCCGCGAGCGCGGCTGGGTGCAGGGCGGATGAGGCGCGGGGCAGGGCGGCTGGCGCCACGGGGCGCAATCCGCTTTGGCCGCCTGTGGCTTGGAACTGAGCCAGCCCCATTCGAGATGAGCCTGTCGAAGTTCGAGCGCTGAAAGGCACCCGGAGTCGGCGGGCAGCTGCTCTTCCACTATTCCGACATCGCAGAACAGGAGCCCCAGCAGATGGACATGATTCCGCCCCCCGCGCAGCCCGGCCCGCCGCTATGGCTGCTCGCCGAGCTCACCTACCGCTGCCCGCTGCACTGCGCCTTCTGCTACAACCCGGTGGATTTTGCCCACACCGGCGCCGAGCTGGGCACCGAGGACTGGCTGCGGGTGCTGCGCGAGGCGCGCGCCGCTGGCAGCGTGCAATGCGGCTTTTCCGGCGGCGAACCGCTGCTGCGCGATGACCTCGAAATCCTGGTCGCCGAGGCCCATCGGCTGGGCTACTACACCAATCTGCTGACCTCCGGCGTCGGCTTCACCGAGGCCAGGGCGCGGGCGCTGCGCGCCGCCGGGCTGGACCATGTCCAGCTCTCCTTCCAGGACGCCAGCCGCGAGGTGAACGACTTCCTCTCCCACACCCGCACTTTCGACCTCAAGCGCCGTGTCGCCGCGCTGATCAAGGCCCAGGGCTGGCCGATGGTGATGAACTGCGTCATCCACCGCCTCAACATCGACCATCTGGATCGCATCATCGAGCTCGCCATCGAAGTCGAGGCCGAGTACCTGGAGCTGGCGAACAGCCAGTACTACGCCTGGGCCCTGCACAACCGCGACCACCTGCTGCCCAGCCGCGCCCAGCTGGAGCGCGCCGAACGCACCGTCGCCGACTACCGCGCCCGCCTGGGCGAGCGCATGCGGCTGTTCTTCGTCGTGCCGGACTATTACGAAGGGCGGCCGAAGAAGTGCATGAACGGCTGGGGCAAGGTCTTCCTCACCGTCACGCCCGACGGCACCGCGCTGCCCTGCCCTGCCATACCGCCCGCATGCTGCCCGGCCTGGCCTTTCCCAATGTGCGCGAGCAGGCGGTGGCCGACATCTGGTACCGCTCCGAAGGCTTCAATCGCTACCGTGGCGATGGCTGGATGCGTGATCCCTGCCGTCGCTGCCCGGACAAGGAGAAGGACCTTGGCGGCTGCCGCTGCCAGGCCTGGCAACTCGCCGGCGACCCCGCCGCCGCCGATCCCGCCTGCGCCCGCTCGCCAGATCATGGTCTCGTGCTGGAAGCGGTGGCGCAGGCCAACCATCCCCGGCCGCCAGCCGTTGCGCCGCTGCTGTTCCGCGACCCCGCCCGCTCCCGCAG